>NZ_JBMKIC010000023.1:0-71340 GCF_049238665.1 Enterobacter cloacae complex sp. IR5450 | reverse complement strand
AAAAAGCTGGGAAAAGAGTACAGTAATATGGTCATGGTGGCATGACCATATTACTGGGGATCCCTCAGCCCACGGGGAGAGGGAGAAAGCAATAAAAAACCCGCCGAGGCGGGTTTTTTGTTTTTACATCAGCGGCATCGCTCGCTGCACGATATCAATCAGCGGCTGCGGATAGATACCGAAGATCAGCACCAGCAGCGCGGAGATTAGCACCACGATACCGCCGGCGCTGTACTGCCAGTTGGACGGCGCATCGCGGTTGAGCTGCTGAGGCGCGCTCAGGTACAGGCTCACGGCAACGCGCAGGTAGTAGTAGAGACCAATCGCGGAGCCGATAACGACACCCGCCGTCAGCCACCACAGACCCGCCTGCACACCGACGGCCAGCACGTAGAGCTTACCGATAAAGCCCAGCGTCATCGGGATACCCGCCAGAGAGAGCATCATCACGGTCATTACCGCAGACAGAATCGGACGGTGCCAGAACAGACCACGGTAGGAGAACAGTGAATCGGCATCCGGGCCACGGTACGGGCTGGACATCAGGCTCACCACGCCGAACGCGCCGAGGCTGCTGAACAGGTAACCGGCCAGATAGACGCCCACGGTTTCCATCGACATCTCACCGCTTTGCAGCGCAATCAGCGCCACCAGCAGGTAACCCAGATGGGAGATAGAGGAGTAGCCCAGCAGACGCTTGATGTTGGTCTGGCTCAGCGCCATCAGGTTACCGAAGATGATGGAGACGAACGCGATGATGCCCAGCACCACGCGAACCGCTTCGCTGTCACCCACCGGGGCGTACAGGAACAGACGCATAACCACACCGAAGATAGCGATTTTGCTCGCCGTCGCCAGGAAGGTAGAGACCGGTGCAGGCGCACCCTGGTAGACGTCTGGCGTCCACAGGTGGAACGGAACCAGAGAGAGTTTAAAGCCAAGGCCAACAATCATCATGCCCAGACCCGCCAGCAGCAGCGGCTCATGCATCATGCCGTCGCCGAGGCTCTTACCGATGGCCAGGAAGGAGAGGTTACCCGTCTGTGCATACAGCAGCGCGATACCGAACAGCAGGAACGACGACGCGGCAGCAGACAGAATGGTGTACTTGATAGCCGCTTCCAGAGAGCGCTTCTGACGGAAGGCGTAACCAATCAGGCCGAACAGCGGCAGTGAGATCAACTCAATACCAAGGAACAGCGCGGCCATGTGGTTCGCGTTCGCCAGCAGAATGCCGCCCAGTGCAGCAATCAGTACCAGCAGGTAAAACTCTTCTTTGTTGTCGTTGTATCCTTCGAGCCACGGGTACGCAAAGGTACAGGTTGCCAGGCTCGCCAGCAGCACCAGACCGGTGTAGAGCATGGCGTAGCCGTCAACGCGCATCAGCGGCGTGACGTCCATCGCTCCCGCCTGGCCAACAAACCAGAGGGAGACTAACGCAGCGTTCAGACCCAGAACGGACAGGGTCGCATTCAGGAAGTGATTGCGTCGCCACGCAATGGAGAGCATCACAACCACCACCGTCAATCCGACGATCAGCAGCGGTAGCAGCGCGATCAGTTGTTGTGGAGTTATTGTCATGGCGAATTACGGCCTTGTAGTAGAAGCAGAATTAACAAACCACTGCTGGATGTTACCCATCGCGGAGTGCGAGGTATCCAGAATCGGCTGCGGATAGAAGCCCAACAGCACCAGCAGTACGACCAGCAGCAGGATGATGAACAGCTCTCGCAGCGACATCCCCGGCAATTCTTGTGCAGCAATTTCACTCTTCGCTTTACCGAAGTAAGCGCGGTGCAGCATCGCCAGCGAGTACACGGAGGCAAACACCAGACCAAAGGTGGAGATGACGGTGATCGTCGGTACCACGTTGAAGCTGCCGAACAGGATCATAAACTCGCCGACGAAGTTACCGGTACCCGGCATACCCAGAGTCGCCACCGCGAAGAACATGGAGAGCGCCGGCAGCCATTTCATTTTGCCCCACAGACCGCCCATCATACGCATGTCGCGGGTATGGAGACGTTCGTACAGCTGACCACACAGGATGAAGAGACCGGCAGCGGACAGGCCGTGCGCAATCATCTGGATCACCGCGCCCTGGTACGCCAGCTGGCTGCCGGTGTAGATGGCAATCAGCACGAAGCCCATGTGGGAAACGGAGGTGTAAGCAATCAGACGTTTGATGTCGTACTGCGTGAAGGCCATCCATGCACCGTAGAAGATGCCGATCACGCCCAGCCACATGGCAATCGGCGCGAACTCTGCGGAGGCGTTCGGGAACAGCGGCAGGGAGAAACGCAGCAGACCGTAAGCCGCGGTTTTCAGCAAGATGCCCGCCAGGTCAACGGAACCTGCCGTTGGCGCCTGAGAGTGCGCGTCTGGCAGCCAGCCATGCAGCGGAACCACCGGCATTTTAACCGCGAAGGCGATAAAGAAGCCCAGCATCAGCAGGTATTCCACGCCGTGGGACATCGGGGTCTTCAGCAGGTCTTCGTAGTTGAAGGTCCAGACACCGGTCGCGTTGTAATGCACAAACACCAGCGCCAGGATGGCAATCAGCATCACCAGACCACTCGCCTGGGTATAGATGAAGAACTTGGTGGCCGCCGTGATACGCGTTTTACCGTCGGATGCCTTGTGACCCCACAGCGCGATCAGGAAGTACATCGGCACCAGCATCATCTCCCAGAAGAAGAAGAACAGGAACATGTCGATGGCCAGGAACACGCCGATCACGCCGCCCAGGATCCACATCAGGTTCAGGTGGAAGAAGCCCTGGTATTTTTCGATTTCTCGCCAGGAGCAAAGTACCGCCAGAACGCCGAGCAGACCGGTCAGCACCACCATCAGCAGCGACAGACCGTCAATCGCGAGGTGGATCGTGATACCGAAACGTGGGATCCACGGCAGGATAAACTCAGACTGCCACTGCGGAAGGCCCGCAGACTGGGTCAGTGAGTAGCCACCCTGCAACCACAGTTGCAGGCCAAGCGCGAGCGTCAATCCCATGGTGATCAGCGCGATCCAGCGCGGCATCTTCACGCCAAAGCGTTCGGTCTGCCAGCACAGGAAGCCGCCAATGAAGGGAATTAATATTAGCCAGGGTAGTAACATGGCGATTTACATTCCTTTTTAAGGCCCCCAGCAGGGGCCTGATTTTCAACGAATTCGAATAAAATTCACTTTACGATCAACGCAACACCATCAGCAGCGCCAGCACGACAACCGCACCGATGCTCATGGACGCCACATACCAGCGCAGATAACCGTTCTCGCTAAACAGCAGGCCTTTACCTGCAAAGCGAGAGAGGATCGCCGGGATATTCATCAGGCTGTTCAGTGGATCGCGCTTCAGCAGCCACGCAATGCCCAGGAACGGCTTCACGAAGATCATGTCGTACAGCCAGTCGAAGCCCCACGCGTTGTACCACCAGGTGCCCAGCAGACGGCCCGGCGCGCTGTTGGCAACGGCAGTTACCAGCGTGCGTTTGCCCAGCCACAGCCATGCGGCAATCAGGATGCCCGCTATAGCCACTACGCCGGAGGTGATTTCAAGCGTCAGAACGCGACCGTGCTCAAGCTCGGTTGTTGCAGGCAGTACACCCTGCAACGGTGGCACAATCATCGCGCCAACGAAGGTGGACAGGACCAGCAGCACAATCAGCGGCAGGTGGTGGGTAATCCCCTTCCCTGCGTGAGCGTGAATTTGTTCTTTACCGTGGAAGACGATGAAAATCATACGGAAGGTGTACAGGGAGGTCATGAACGCACCGACCAGACCCGCAACCATCAGATTGATATGACCATTCGCCATGGCGCCCGCAAGGATTTCGTCCTTACTGAAGAAGCCCGCGGTAATCAGCGGCAGTGCCGCCAGCGCCGCACCGCCCACCAGGAAGCAGACATAGACCAGCGGGATGGACTTACGCAGTCCGCCCATTTTGAAGATGTTCTGCTCGTGGTGGCAGGCCAGGATAACCGAACCGGATGAGAGGAACAGCAGCGCTTTAAAGAACGCGTGCGTCATCAGGTGGAAAATGGCTGCGTCCCACGCCTGAACGCCCAGCGCCAGGAACATGTAACCAATCTGGCTCATGGTGGAGTACGCGAGAACGCGTTTGATGTCGGTCTGCACCAGCGCGGCAAAGCCTGCCAGCACCAGCGTAACCGCACCGACAATACCCACCAGATGCAGAATTTCCGGAGTCATCAGGAACAGGCCATGGGTACGCGCAATCAGGTAGACACCGGCGGTAACCATGGTCGCGGCGTGGATCAGCGCGGAGACAGGGGTTGGACCCGCCATCGCGTCGGCCAGCCATGTCTGCAACGGCAGCTGCGCGGATTTACCCACGGCGCCACCCAGCAGCATCAGCGTTGCCCACCACAGCATGTTGTTGCCTGCTTCGAAGTGCGCCGGCGCCAGTTCCACCATTTCGCGGAAGTTCAGCGTGCCCAGTTCGTTGTAGAGAATGAACAGCGCGAAAGCGAGGAAGACATCACCCACGCGGGTCACGACGAACGCTTTCATGGCCGCTGCGCCATTCTTCGGATCGGTGTAGTAGAAACCGATCAGCAGGTAAGAGCACAGACCCACGCCTTCCCAGCCCAGATACATCAGCAGCAGGTTATCGGCCAGCACCAGAACCACCATGCTGGCGATAAACAGGTTGGTGTAGGCGAAGAAGCGGGAGTATCCCTCTTCACCGCGCATGTACCAGGAGGCGAACATGTGGATCAGGAAGCCGACGCCGGTGACCACGGAGAGCATGGTCAGAGACAGACCATCCAGCACCAGATTGAAACCGATGTTGAAGTTACCGACCGACATCCAGTTCCACAGCGGTACGCTGTAGGCCTGACGTCCATTGTTAAAGAAGTCGATACCCGCATACGCTGTGACCAGCGCAGCCAGGCCGATAGAGCCAATGCCCACGGTGGCAGACAGATTCTCAGACCAGCGGCCGCGAGAAAACGCCAGCAGCACGAAGCCAATCAGCGGAAAAATAATGGTTAAGGCAAGCATGTTCATCCACGCAACTCACTTACTGAATCGATGTTCAGGTTCTGGCGGCGACGATGGAGCTGTAGCAACAGCGCCAGGCCAATACTCGCTTCAGCAGCCGCGAGGCTGATGGCGAGAATGTACATCACCTGACCATCGGTCTGGCCCCAGTAGCTGCCGGCGACCACAAAGGCCAGCGCGGAAGCGTTGATCATGATTTCCAGACCGATCAGCATAAACAGCAGATTGCGGCGGATAACCAGACCGGTTAAGCCCAGAACGAATAAAATCGCAGCGAGGATCAGTCCATGTGTTAAGGGGATCATGCGCGTTCCTCCGTTTTTCTTTTCGCGCGGTCGTCAGTGCGGTTGCTCAGCACCTCGCCGACACGCTCTTCGCGGCCAACGTGGAAGGCCACAACCAGACCAGCCAGCAGCAGCATCGAGGCCAGCTCAACCGCCAGAACGTACGGACCAAACAGGGTGATACCCACGGCTTTCGCGCTGATTGGCGTCCCGTCGATACCCTGGTCGTTGACGCCCAGAATGGCGTAAACAATCACCGCCAGCATGATGGCCGACAGAATCGCCGGGCCAATCCACACCTGCGGTTTTAACCACTGACGTTCCTGCTCAATTTCAGAGCCGCCCAGGTTGAGCATCATCACCACGAACACGAACAGCACCATGATGGCCCCGGCGTAGACGATGATTTCCAGCGCACCGGCGAAGTGCGCGCCCAGCGCAAAGAACACCCCGGAAATAGCCAGCAGCGAGATGATTAAATACAGCAGCGCATGCACCGGATTGGTGTGCGTGATCACTCGCAGCGTAGCCAGGATGGCGATAAGGCCACAGATATAAAAAGCGAATTCCATTGCCCTCTCCTTACGGTAACAGGCTCTTGACGTCGATAGGCTTAGCTTCGTTCTCTGCTTCGCCTTTATCTTTGCCGTCGATTGCCATACCCGCCATCCGGTAGAAGTTATATTCCGGGTATTTGCCCGGACCGGAAATCAGCAGATCCTCTTTCTCGTACACCAGATCCTGACGCTTGTACTCACCCAGCTCAAAGTCTGGAGTCAGCTGAATCGCCGTGGTTGGGCACGCTTCTTCACACAGACCGCAGAAAATGCAGCGTGAGAAGTTGATGCGGAAGAACTCAGGATACCAGCGGCCGTCTACTGTCTCTGCTTTTTGCAGAGAGATACAGCCCACCGGACACGCTACCGCACACAGGTTACAGGCAACGCAACGCTCGGAACCGTCCGGGTCGCGCGTCAGCACGATACGTCCACGGTAGCGCGGCGGCAGATATACCGGCTCTTCCGGGTACATCCGGGTTTCGCGTTTGGCAAACGCATGCAGGCCGATCATCCAGATACTGCGTACCTGGGTGCCGAAACCTACCAATAATTCTTTTAAGGTCATGATCTCAAAGCCCCTTATGGCTGCTGCCAGAGAATGACAGCCGCCGTTACCAACAAGTTGACGAGCGTCAGCGGCAGGCACACTTTCCAGCCGAAGGACATTACCTGGTCATAACGCGGACGCGGTAACGCTGCGCGAATCAAAATGAACATCATCATGAAGAACGCGGTTTTCAGCGCGAACCAGATGAACGGCGGTAAGAACGGGCCATGCCAGCCACCAAAGAACAGCGTTACCATCAACGCCGAAATGGTGACGATACCGATGTACTCGCCCACGAAGAACAGACCGAACTTCATACCGGAATATTCAATGTGGTAACCGTCGGCCAGTTCCTGTTCGGCTTCTGGCTGGTCAAACGGGTGACGGTGACACACCGCCACGCCCGCGATGGCAAAGGTAATAAACCCAAAGAACTGCGGGATAACGTTCCAGATGTCGGCCTGGTTGTTGACGATGTCGGTCATGTTAAATGAACCGGCCTGCGCCACCACGCCCATCAGGGAGAGACCCAGGAACACTTCGTAGCTCAGCGTCTGCGCGGAAGCACGCATCGCACCCAGCAGCGAGTATTTGTTGTTACTGGACCAGCCTGCGAACAGCACCGCGTAAACCGCGAGGCCTGCCATCATAAGGAAGAACAGAATGCCGATGTTCAGGTCAGCGACCACCCAGGTCGGGCTGACCGGAACGATAGCAAACGCCAGCAGCAGCGAGGTGAAGGCGATCATCGGCGCCAGCGTAAAGATCACGCGGTCCGAGAAGCACGGAACCCAGTCCTCTTTAAAGAACATTTTGATCATGTCCGCGACCAGCTGGAGTGAACCACCCCAGCCCACGCGGTTCGGTCCGTAACGGTTCTGGAACAGACCGAGCAGACGACGTTCACCAAAGCTCATGAACGCGCCGCAGGTGACCACCACCAGCAGAATCACAACCGCTTTCAGAATGCTCAGCAGGATGTCGATAAGATCCGGCGTTAACCAACTCATGCTTTTGCCTCCTGAAGGTTATCAAGATGCGCACCCGCCAGGACCGGCGCGATGCCAGGCATACCCATCGGCAGACCCACCTGCCCTGCTGACAGGCGTTCAGAAATAATCAGCGGCAGGCTGATCGTCTGGCCGTCGTAGCTAAAGGCAATGTTCGCACCCGCGTTAACGCCAAGCTTCGCGGCATCCGCCGGGTTGAGCTTGATGTACGGCTGCGGCATACGCTGCTGGAATACCGGAGAACGCTGGGACATTTCGTCGCTACCGAACAGATGGTAGTACGGTGCAATACGCCAGTGACCTTCCTGCGCCTGGAAGCTCGCCGGAACGGTGGTGAAGAAGTCCAGACCGGTTTCGGAGGCTTCAATCAGACGCACGCCCGGATCGCCGTGGCGCAGGTGACCGCCCACTTCAGCCTGGAATTTGTTCCATGCCTGCGGGGAGTTCCAGCCCGGAGCCCATGCAAACGGGATTTGCGAACGCGGCGCAGACGGCTGGTTGTTCCCTTCCATCGAGAAGGCGAACATGGTGTCTTTATCCTGCGGCTGACGCGGTTCGTGCACGCTGATGTTGGCGCGCATCGCGGTACGACCGCTGTAGCGGTGCGGCTCACGCGCCAGTTTCTGGCCGCGAATGCGGAAGCTTGCGTCCGGCGCGGCATCTTTAATACCCGCCAGCTGAGGCAGTTTCTCAACAACCGCGTCGATAACGTGGTCGAGCTGCGTCCAGTCCACTTCACGGCTCTGCACGGTGCTGTGCAGAGAGTGCAGCCAGCGCCAGCTTTCCAGCATCACGGTGTTGCTGTCGTAGTAGGCCGGGTCATATACCTGGAAGAAACGCTGTGCGCGGCCTTCGTTGTTGATCACCGTCCCGTCGCTTTCTGCGAAGCTTGCCGCAGAGAGCACCAGGTGCGCTTTATCCATAATCGCGGTGCGCTGATGGTCAATCACCATCACCAGCGGCGCTTTGGAGAGCGCGGCGTCAACGCGAGCGGCAGAAGCATGACGATGCAGGTCGTTTTCCAGCACCACCACGGCGTCAGCGGCACCGGATTCCAGTTCGCTTAACGCAGCTTCCAGCGAGCCGCCGCCAATCATGCCCAGACCAATGCTGTTCACCGCACGGGCAATCATGGTCACACCGACGTCAGCACCGCGGCCTTTCAGGGCTTTGGCCACGTTGGCTGCGGCCTGAATGATCTCTGCGCTACCGGCGTTGGTACCGGAAATAATCAGCGGTTTCTTCGCACCGGCCAGGGCCTGAACAATCACGTCAACCTTGTTTTGCAGGTCGCGATCCAGCTCAACGGCCGGTGAGTTGTTGTCCAGCGCGTGGGCAATGGCAAAGCCAAGACGCGCCTGATCTTCAACCGGCGCGCAGTAGGTCCACGCCGCAATATCGTCCAGACGGGTGTTGTCGACGTTAGTCACAAACAGAGGATGCTTCGCGCGCTGACCGATGTTGAGAATGGCCGCAATCTGCCAGTCAGCCACTTTCTGCGCCGCTGCCATTTCACGTGCTTTGCCTTTCACCGCCTGACGAACCGCCAGGGCCGCGCGTGCGCCGGTCTGCGTCAGGTCTTCCCCGAGCACCAGAACCGCATCATAGGATTCGATTTCGCGCAGCGCAGGCGTGTGAATGCCGCCTTCACGCAGCACTTTCAGCACCAGCTGGAGACGTTCCTGCTCGCCCTGGGCGATACCGGTGTAGAAGTTTTCCGCCCCAACCAGCTCGCGCAGCGCGAAGTTGCTTTCGATGCTGGCGCGCGGGGAGCCAATGCCGATCACTTTCTTCGACTGACGCAGAATATCTGCCGCGCCCTGCATCGCCTGCTCAGCGTTGAGGGTAATGACGTCATCGCCACGGCGCTGAACCGGCTGACGCGGACGGTCTTTCAGGTTCACATAGCCATAGCCGAAACGACCGCGGTCGCAGAGGAAGTAGTGGTTAACGGTACCGTTGTAACGGTTTTCGATACGACGCAGTTCGCCGTAACGTTCACCCGGGCTGGTGTTACAGCCAAGGGAGCACTGCTGGCAGATGCTTGGCGCAAACTGCATGTCCCATTTACGGTTGTAACGTTCAGAGTGGGTTTTATCCGTGAATACGCCGGTCGGACAGATTTCTACCAGGTTACCGGAGAATTCACTTTCAAGCGTACCGTCTTCCGGACGACCGAAGTAGACGTTGTCATGCGCGCCATACACGCCCAGATCCTGACCGTCTGCATAATCTTTGTAGTAACGCACGCAGCGGTAGCAGGCGATGCAGCGGTTCATTTCGTGAGAGATGAACGGCCCCAGATCCTGGTTACGGTGGGTACGTTTGGTAAAGCGATAGCGACGGAAGCTGTGACCGGTCATGACGGTCATATCCTGAAGGTGGCAGTTACCGCCCTCCTCACACACCGGACAGTCGTGCGGGTGGTTGGTCATCAACCACTCCACCACGCTTTCACGGAACTGTTTGGCTTCTTCGTCATCAATCGAAATAAAGGTGCCTTCGGCGGCTGGCGTCATACAGGACATCACCAGGCGACCACGCGTGTCTTCCGCGTTTTGATATTGCTTCACCGCACACTGGCGGCAAGCACCGACGCTGCCCAGCGCCGGATGCCAGCAAAAGTACGGAATATCGAGGCCAAGAGACAGACAAGCTTCCAGCAGGTTGTCCGCCCCGTTGACTTCGTATTCTTTGCCGTCTACATGAATCGTAGCCATTAGCATGCTTCCAGTTGGCTCGGCCGAAACCGAGCGTTAATCAAAATTCTGTTTTTACCAGCGCGCTTTCAGCAGGTTCGGCTGAATACCATTGATCGAATGGGTATTGCTGAACGGCTGCTTGATGCCTGCTTCGAATTCGTCGCGGAAATATTTAATCGCGCTTTGCAGCGGCTCGACGGCGCCCGGTGCGTGGGCACAGAAGGTTTTACCCGGTCCTAAGAATCGACACAGTTGCTCAAGTGTCTCGATATCGCCAGGCTGGCCTTCGCCACGTTCGATAGCACGCAGGATCTTCACGCTCCACGGCAGACCATCACGGCACGGTGTGCACCAGCCGCAGGACTCGCGGGCGAAGAACTCTTCCAGGTTACGCACCAGGGATACCATGCCGATCTCGTGGTCGACGGCCATCGCCAGCGCGGTACCCAGACGGCTACCTGCTTTACCAATGCTTTCGAACTCCATTGGCAGGTCAAGGTGGGCTTCGGTCAGGAAGTCCGTCCCTGCCCCACCCGGCTGCCAGGCTTTGAATTTCAGGCCATCGCGCATGCCGCCGGCGTAGTCTTCAAGAATTTCGCGTGCGGTGGTGCCGAACGGCAGCTCCCAGACGCCAGGGTTCTTCACGCGACCGGAGAAGCCCATCAGCTTGGTACCGGCATCTTTGCTTGAGGAGATGCCCTGATACCACTCCACGCCGTTCGCAAGGATCGCCGGGACGTTACACAGGGTTTCGACGTTGTTGACGCAGGTCGGTTTACCCCACACGCCGGAGCTTGCCGGGAACGGTGGCTTGGAGCGCGGGTTCGCGCGGCGGCCTTCCAGGGAGTTAATCAGCGCGGTTTCTTCACCGCAGATATAACGCCCGGCACCGGTGTGCACGAACAGCTCGAAGTCAAACCCGGTGCCCAGGATGTTTTTACCCAGCAGTCCCGCTTCGGTGGCTTCGGCAATCGCGCGACGCAGGTTTTCCGCCGCTTCGATGTATTCGCCGCGCAGGAAGATGTAGCCGCGGTACGCTTTCAGCGCGAACGCGGAGATCAGCATGCCTTCCACCAGCAGGTGCGGCAGCTGTTCCATCAGCAGACGGTCTTTATAGGTACCCGGCTCCATTTCATCGGCGTTACACAGCAGGTAACGGATGTTCATGGATTCATCTTTCGGCATCAGGCTCCACTTCAGACCGGTGGAGAAGCCCGCACCACCGCGGCCTTTCAGGCCAGACTCTTTCACCGCGTTAACGATGTCGTCCGGCGCCATGCCGCCAAGGGCTTTACGCGCACCGGCATAGCCGTTTTTGCTCTGATATTCGTCGAGCCATACCGGCTGTTTGTCATCACGCAGACGCCAGGTCAGCGGATGCGTCTCAGCAGTACGAATTACAGTTTTCATTTGTACTGCTCCAGCAGGTCAGGAATCGCTTCCGGCGTCAGATGGCTGTGAGTGTCCTCATCAATCATCATGGTCGGCCCCTTGTCGCAGTTACCCAGGCAGCAGGTTGGCAGCAGAGTAAAACGTCCGTCGAACGTGGTCTGGCCCGGCTTAATATTGAGTTTCTTCTCAATCGCAGCCTGAATGCCCTGATAACCGGTGATGTGGCAGACCACGCTGTCACAGTAGCGGATCACATGGCGGCCTACCGGCTGACGGAAGATCTGGCTGTAGAACGTGGCTACGCCTTCTACGTCACTTGCCGGAATGCCCAGCACTTCTGCGATCGCATAGATCGCCCCATCCGGCACCCAACCACGCTGTTTCTGTACGATTTTCAGCGCTTCAATGGACGCCGCACGCGGGTCTTCGTAGTGGTGCATCTCGTGCTCAATGGCGGCACGCTCTGCTTCACTCAGCTCAAAAGCCTCGGTTTGTGGTTGTTGATTCTCGTGCATAATTAGCGGTCCACATCTGACATAACAAAATCGATACTACCCAGATACACAATCAGGTCGGAGACCAGACTGCCGCGAATGGCGGCCGGGATCTGCTGCAAGTGCGCGAAGCTTGGCGTACGCACGCGGGTGCGGTAGCTCATGGTGCTGCCGTCGCTGGTGAGGTAGTAGCTGTTGATACCCTTGGTCGCTTCAATCATCTGGAAGGATTCCTGTGCCGGCATGACCGGGCCCCAGGACACTTGCAAGAAGTGGGTGATCAGGGTCTCGATATGTTGCAGCGTGCGCTCTTTCGGTGGCGGCGTCGTCAGCGGGTGATCCGCCTTGAACGGGCCTTCCGGCATGTTGTTGAGGCACTGCTCAAGGATGCGCAGGCTCTGGCGCAGCTCTTCCACTTTCAGCATCACGCGGGTGTAGCAGTCGGAAACACCGCCGCCAACCGGGACTTCAAAGTCGAAGTTCTCGTAACCAGAGTAAGGACGCGCTTTACGCACGTCGAAATCAATCCCGGTCGCACGCAGGCCAGCACCAGTAGTCCCCCACTCCAGCGCTTCTTTCGCGCCGTAGGCAGCAACGCCCTGGGAACGGCCTTTCAGGATGGAGTTACGCAGCGCGGCTTTCTCGTAAGACGCCAGACGTTTCGGCATCCAGTCGAGGAATTCACGCAGCAGACGGTCCCAACCGCGCGGCAGATCGTGCGCCACACCACCGATACGGAACCAGGCTGGGTGCATACGGAAACCGGTAATCGCTTCCACCAGATCGTAGATTTTCTGACGGTCGGTAAAGGCGAAGAAGACCGGCGTCATCGCGCCGACGTCCTGAATGAACGTGGAGATGTACAGCAGGTGGCTGTTAATACGGAACAGTTCAGACAGCATTACGCGAATCACGTTAACGCGATCCGGGACGGTGATGCCTGCCAGTTTCTCAACGGCCAGCACGTATGGCATTTCGTTCACGCAGCCGCCGAGGTATTCGATACGGTCGGTATACGGAATGTAGCTGTGCCAGGACTGACGCTCGCCCATCTTCTCGGCACCACGGTGGTGGTAGCCGATGTCAGGGACGCAGTCGACAATCTCTTCGCCATCAAGCTGAAGAATAATACGGAATGCACCGTGCGCAGAGGGGTGGTTTGGACCCAGGTTGAGGAACATGAAGTCCTCGTTTTCGGTGCCGCGCTTCATGCCCCAGTCTTCCGGCTTGAAGGTCAGCGCTTCCATCTCCAGATCCTGCTTGGCTTTGGTTAGCTCAAACGGGTCGAATTCGGTGGCGCGTGCCGGGTAGTCTTTACGCAGCGGGTGGCCGGTCCAGGTCTGCGGCATCATGATGCGCGTCAGATGCGGGTGGCCGTCGAAGGTCATGCCGAACATTTCCCAGGTTTCACGCTCGTACCAGTTGGCGTTCGGGAAAAGTTTGGTGATCGTCGGCAGATGCATGTCGTTTTCAGACAATGCCACCTTGAGCATGATATCCGTATTACGGTCTATTGAGATCAGGTGGTAGAAAACGGAAAAATCCGCAGCAGGGAGACCCTGGCGGTGCGTTCTCAGACGTTCATCCATGCCGTGTAAGTCAAACAGCATGACGTAAGGTTTTGGCAATTTCTTGAGGAAATCGACAACTTCCAGTAATTGCTCACGCTTCACCCAAACAACGGGTACCCCGGTGCGGGTGGCCTGAACAGTAAAGGCATCCGGCCCAAAACGGTTGCGCAGTTCGCCAATGACCGGGTCATCGAGATGATCCCGAGTCTGCCAGGCGGCTTCTTGCGCGGTTAAGTCGGTCATATTGTTCACCATTGCAAATGGTCCGTGGTGACTGTTAAGCCTGGCTTCGCGCTATTTGAGTAGTGATATGCGAAGGTGTTCTCCAGGCCCACAGGCGCAAATTAAATTTCGTCAGGCGTACGCAGGTTGGTGACGGCAATACGTTCACCACGTTTACGCTCGCGCTCAGACTGCATGTTCGCGCGATAGACACCCTGATCGCCAACAACCCATGAAAGCGGGCGGCGTTCTTTACCAATTGACTCCTGGAGCAGCATCAGCGCCTGCATATAGGCCTCTGGACGCGGCGGGCAACCCGGGATGTACACATCCACCGGAATGAACTTATCAACGCCCTGCACAACGGAATAAATGTCGTACATACCGCCGGAGTTTGCACATGCGCCCATGGAGATAACCCATTTTGGCTCCAGCATCTGGTCATAAAGACGCTGAATAACCGGTGCCATCTTGGTAAAGCAGGTCCCTGCCACCACCATCAGGTCAGCCTGACGCGGAGAAGCACGCAGTACCTCGGCCCCAAAACGCGCAACGTCATGCACCGCAGTGAATGACGTCACCATTTCAACGTAGCAGCAAGAAAGGCCAAAGTTGTATGGCCAGATGGAGTTCTTACGACCCCAGTTGACCATGTCGTGCATGGCATGTTCGAGCTTGCCCATGTACACGCTTTTGTTGACTTCTTGCTCCAGGGGGTCGGTTACGATCTCCTGTTTTTGCAGGGGGTAACGGTCATTCTCACCGTTAGGATCTATGCGGGTGAGCGTATAATCCATCTTATTGCCTCGCTGTTACTGCTGACGATTAGAGATACTGTTTTCCGGGTTGATGTGTTCACGGCGTGAACGCACAGGTGTCCAGTCCAGCGCGCCAATACGCACCAGATAAACCAGACCGGCCAGTAACACTAAAATGAAAATTGCGGCCTCGACAAAGCCCACCCAACCACTTTCGCGAATGGAGGTAGACCACGCGAAGAGGTAAAGCGCTTCCACGTCAAAAATGACGAAGAACATGGCTACCAGGTAAAACTTGGCAGACAGGCGTAAGCGAGCGGTACCTACTGAATCAATACCTGATTCGAAAGGTGTGTTTTTGTGCCTTGCGCGGGCGCGACCGCCCAGGAACCAGCCGCCGACTAACATCAGGCAGCACAGGCCAATGGCTACAATAAGAAAGATTGCGAATGCCCAGTGATGAGCGATGACTTCTGTGGATGTTGACATACTCATTGCTTACTCATCAAAAGTGATACCGACGACACTGCTCTTGCTGGCAGATGGGCATCACATCGATTCATGGGGAGGAACAAAATAACCTTACACTAACTGTCAGAAATGAGACATAGACAGCAAAATGATGGGGTTTTTTACTCCTTTCTATAACCTTTTGTCAACTTTAACAAAGGTTTCTTCACATTAAATTACAACGTGCGATTCTCATTAACATTTGGTGCCCTTTAACCCTGGTGGGTACATGACTTTCCGTCAAATGCATCTTGTTGAATCGTGTCCGTTTTGGAAGTAAAAAAAATAACCCTCCTATTTTGACAGGATTTGCCAACGATTCCTCCCCCCAAATGGGAGTATTTTCTTGATCTGAGACACGCTTTTGTTAATTCAATCAAAAAAACAGCAACATATTTCCTGTTTTTTTAACATCGGTGGGGTATGAGGTAAGTTAGAACAGGTCTTGTTTACATCTTAATCAAAAGCATTTTCTGCATTGATAAATAAGCGGTATTTGCTTTATCCCTGCTCCGCCCGCGGTTATGAATAGCAAAAAAAACCACTCGCAGGAAAAAATCATGCGAGTGGCTCTTTTTTGCACTTACATTTTGTTACGAGAATTTTGAGGGAATGATCACTCAAAATCCCCTTCCACAATCAGGGAGTCATCCCCTCCTTCGGGAGTAACAGCCGCGTACTGCCATGGATTGCGGTAGTTTTCCATTGCCTCGAATACCACTTTTGCCAGCTCGTTGTTGCTGGCGGCGTTATGGCACAGCAGGTACTCCGTATCCGGCAACGACGGGAGTCCCTCGGATTGACCCAGCACACGCAGATCGGGGCTCATCATTTCCACCGGACGGGCCGTTACGCCAAGCCCAGCCTTCACCGCCGCTCGCACTGCGGGCAAGGTTGACGCCACGTACGCCAGGCGCCATGGAATACTGGCTTCGTTGAGCGCTGCCAGCACCATATCGCGGAACGGACTGGGATCATCCAGCAGGACCAGGGGTATCGGCTCACCTTTCTGCAATACATACTCCGCGGCACAGTACCAGTGCGTTGGAGAAGTACGCAGCGTCAGGCTGTCAAACTGGCCAGGTCGATGCGTGGTGACCACCAGGTCAACCTCGTTTTCTGTCAGCATCTCAACCATGAAGGCATTGCGTTTAACGCTAACGTCCAGGGCAAGCTTCGGATAAACCGAGCTAATTCGGTTGAGAAGGAAGGGTAAAATGGTATCTGCTGATTCATCTGACGCCCCTAATGTTAACACTCCCTGAAGGTTGCTAAACATTAACGACATACAGGCTTCATCATTAAAGCGCAGTATCTTTCTGGCATAACCCAGAAGCTGAATACCATGTTCTGTTAAAAGCTTATTACGCCCATGACGCGCAAAAAGCTCTTTACCAACCAGTTGTTCCAGCCGCTGCATTTGCTGACTCACGGCGGACTGGGTACGGCAAACGGCGGCAGCAGCTGCTGCAAAAGTGTTGAGATCGGCGACCGCAACAAACGTTCTCAGCAGATCGAGGTCGAGATTCATTATCGGACGATTTGCATTTATCATATCTTTTCACTTTCAGGTTGCTCGTGCGGAGCTGCCCGGGTTGAAGCTGTGTGTAACAGTTAAGCAATTCCTTCTGAAGAGTTTCCCTCGCATCCCGGCCCGGCAGACTGCCTGACAGATAGTTATTGTACTGCGGTATATCACCAGTCAGAAATCACGTTTCATGACGTTATTTTTATTCTCTTGCGTCCAGGATATTTCTTTGTTTGCAGGTCGATGTAAATACCATAAAGAGTAAGACATGTTTTCTGCCATCTATATCGCAGCGTTGCCAGCGTAGCAAGATGTGACTTACCCAATCAGCCAGAGATAACTTTAACAATAACAATCGATTAATACAGAAAAGCAGAAGCCGATATACGTAACAGGCCTATCGCTATGCTGCATTCCCGAAACACATCTTAACCCAAATCCACTATATTTATAAGTCTTATTGCAATATTAAGGAGTTACCGCCAATGATAAGCAACTACACTCTTTTTATTAAAATTAACGAAAGTTGCATTTTCGTCGTTAATAATAAATAAAGTTTAATTTAGATTCAGGCCATTCATTAATAACCCTTAACATTAATTTCACATGAGTAACTTTTAGCCTGGCTTTGCTAATATGGCAATCGGTATCTCAGCATTCAGGTTTTACGAATGATCACTCAGGGGGACTAATGCATCAGCCCGAATCGTCTTTTTATTTACACCAGAATAAAATTCATAGTTACATGCAATTTTTAGCATAAAAAACCCATTAATACCCTTTATTACGATAAATTCAGGCACAAAATCACTCCCTCGTTAGAGTAAGCGATCACAGCGACATTCCCCGGTGGAACGAAATCTTCTTCTGTGCGCCCTTCAAAACGAAGCGCGGGGGGAGTACATTGTTCCGTGCACACTTCCACGGCAGGAAGTTGCAATAATAGCGAAAAGGTTAAAGGTTCATGTCCCCTATCGAAAAATCCAGCAAGCTCGACAACGTCTGTTACGACATCCGTGGCCCGGTACTCAAAGAGGCAAAACGCCTTGAAGAGGAAGGCAATAAGGTTCTGAAACTCAACATCGGCAACCCCGCGCCATTTGGTTTTGAAGCGCCGGATGAGATCCTGGTGGATGTGATCCGTAACCTGCCCACTGCACAAGGCTACTGCGATTCAAAAGGGCTTTACTCCGCCCGTAAAGCCATCATGCAGCACTATCAGGCTCGCGGTATGCGCGACGTCACCGTTGAAGATATCTACATTGGCAACGGTGTCTCGGAACTGATCGTTCAGGCGATGCAGGCGCTCCTGAACAGCGGCGATGAAATGCTGGTTCCTGCCCCAGATTATCCGCTGTGGACGGCTGCGGTGTCCCTGTCCAGCGGTAAAGCGGTGCACTACCTGTGCGACGAATCCTCTGACTGGTTCCCGGATCTGGATGATATTCGCGCCAAAATTACCCCGCGCACCCGGGGTATCGTGATCATTAACCCGAATAACCCGACGGGCGCGGTCTATTCAAAAGAGCTGCTGATGGAGATCGTCGAGATCGCCCGCCAGCACAACCTGATCATCTTTGCCGACGAGATTTACGACAAGATCCTGTACGACGCGGCGCAGCACCACTCTATCGCCGCGCTGGCACCCGATCTGCTAACGGTCACCTTTAACGGACTGTCTAAAACTTACCGCGTTGCCGGTTTCCGTCAGGGCTGGATGGTACTGAACGGTCCGAAAAAACATGCGAAAGGCTACATTGAAGGGCTGGAGATGCTGGCATCCATGCGTCTGTGCGCCAACGTACCGGCGCAACATGCGATCCAGACAGCACTCGGCGGCTATCAAAGCATCAGCGAGTTTATCGTTCCAGGCGGCCGCCTGTATGAACAGCGCAACCGTGCATGGGAATTGATTAATGATATTCCGGGCGTCTCCTGCGTGAAGCCTAACGGCGCGCTGTACATGTTCCCGAAAATCGACGCGAAGCGCTTTAATATTCACGACGACCAGAAAATGGTGCTCGACTTCCTGTTGCAGGAAAAAGTGCTGCTGGTTCAGGGTACGGCGTTTAACTGGCCGTGGCCGGATCACGTGCGTATCGTCACCCTGCCGCGCGAAGACGATCTCGAAATGGCCATCAGCCGCTTCGGGCGCTTCCTCTCCGGGTACCATCAGTAGCGCTGACTATCCGCCGGGTAGCACTGCGCTTACCCGGCCTGCAACATCCGCAAATTTGCATCTTCCCTCCCCTCCCCGCACAATGAAGTCTGTCGCAGTGAAGACATAAGGTAACCTATGAGTCAGAGTCATTTCTTTGCCCACCTCTCCCGCCTGAAACTCATCAACCGCTGGCCGCTGATGCGCAACGTGCGCACTGAAAATGTGTCTGAGCACAGTTTACAGGTTGCTATGGTCGCGCACGCGCTGGCCGCGATTAAAAACCGCAAATTCAACGGGCAGGTGAATGCCGAACGTATCGCCCTGCTGGCGATGTACCACGATGCATCGGAAGTGCTGACCGGGGATCTGCCTACGCCGGTGAAATATTTCAACTCGCAGATTGCCCAGGAATATAAAGCTATTGAGAAGATTGCCCAGCAGAAGCTGATCGACATGGTGCCTGAAGAGCTGCGCGATATCTTCGGGCCGCTCATCGACGAGCATCAGTATACGGAAGAGGAGAAATCCCTGGTTAAGCAGGCCGATGCGCTGTGCGCCTACCTGAAGTGTCTGGAAGAGCTGTCCGCCGGGAATAACGAATTTTTACTGGCAAAAACGCGTCTGGAAAAAACGCTGGAATCTCGTCGCAGCGAAGAGATGGACTACTTTATGCGCGTGTTTGTGCCGAGCTTCCATTTGTCACTGGATGAGATTAGCCAGGATTCGCCGCTGTAGTTTTTTGCCGGGTGGCGGCTCCGCCTTACCCGGCCTACGTTTCTGCACTCACGCTAAAACGGGAATAACACCGGAATTAACACCACGCATACCAGCATTACCAGCACGGTGAACGGCACACCCAGCTTCACGAAATCACTGAACCTATAATTCCCGGGCCCCAGCACCAGCGTATTGACCGGGGAAGAGACCGGCGTCATAAATGCCGCGGACGCCGCCATCGCAACCATCATCGCAAACGGATACGGCGAAACGCCCATCGATTTTGCCATCGCCAGCGCAATGGGCGCCATCAGCACCGCCGTTGCGGTATTGGAGATGAACAAACCAATGGTGGCGCACATGACGAACAGGCAAACCATCATCAGGTACGGACCATATCCCCCGCCCGCGTCCATTAAGCCTTTTACGATCAAATCCACCCCGCCGGTTTTCTGTAGCGCCAGGGCGAAGGGCATCATCCCGACGATGAGAATGATGCTCGGCCAGTGAATCGCTTTGTAAGCGCTTTCGGCGTCGATACAGCGGAATTTGCCCATTAACAGACAGGCGATTATCGCCGCCACCGGGTTAGGGATCTCGTCCGTCAGCATCAGGGCAACCATCAATACCAGGCAAAAAATCGCATGGGGCGCCTGGCTGTGCGCCGGTGATGCATCGCTCTCTTCAATCGGCATATTTAGCACCACGAAATCGCGGCCTTTCTGCCCGAGCTGACTAATCAGTTTCCAGTTGCCGACCACGAGGAAGATATCCCCCAGCAGGATCGGCTCATCCACCACCGCCCCTTCAAGGGCTACGCCATCGCGCTTCAGGCCTACCACGTTGAGGCCATAGCGGGTACGAAAGCCGATTTCACGCACGGTTTTGCCCAATAACTCCGATGCCGGGATCAGCGACACCTCGGCCATTCCCACATCCAGCGCCTGGTCAGAGAAATACTCGCCGCGCAGGACCATCGGCTCCAGCAGCTGCTCGCTACAAAACTCCCGCAGATCCACGTCCGCGGTGGACATATCAATCAGCAGGACGTCACGCGCGCGAAACTCTGACACCCCGTTCACGTTAACGATCACCCGACGAAAACGACGCCAGCGCTCAACCCCGATGACGTTCGCGCCATAGCGTTCGCGTAGCTTAAGGTCATCCAGCCGCTGCCCCACCATAGGCGACCCCGGGCGGATAGCCAGACGTCGGGCACGCCCGGTCAGACGATACTCTTTAATCAGATCGCGGAAAGAGCGCCGCTTCCAGCCCTCTTTGGCTTTATCCTGCTTCTCCCCTTTCAGCGCAAAACGGGTCAATAGCATATAGATAATGCCCATCACCAGTACCACCAGCCCGATCGGCGTAACGCTGAAAAAGCTAAACCCCTCAAGCCCCTCACGGATCAGTTCGCTGTTCACGACGAGGTTCGGCGGCGTCGCGACCAGCGTCATCATGCCGCTGATGAGCCCGGCGAAGCTCAACGGCATCATCAGCCGCGACGGGGAGATCTGCATCCTCATGCAGACGCTCAGCACGACCGGAATAAAGATGGCCACGACGCCCGTAGAGCTCATAAACGCGCCCAGCCCGGCGACCGTCAGCATCAGGTAAATCAGCATTTTGGTTTCGCTGCTGCCCGCCACTTTCACCAGCCACGACCCCATCATCGTCGCCACGCCGGTGCGGACCAGCCCGTCGCCAATAATAAACAGAGCGGCAATCAAAATAACGTTGGGATCGCTAAACCCGGAAAAGGCTTCCGGCAGGGAAAGGGTACCGCTTAGAACGAATGCGACAATCACAAACAGGGCGACGGCATCCATGCGCACCTTGCCCGTGGCAAAAAGAATGATGGCGATTAACAGCAGGCTCAGGACCCAAATCAGTTCACCGTTCACAACATGTCCTTGTCAGTGGAGGAGAAGCAATTCTGCCATAAAAAAGCCCCGGTAATGCGGGGCTATATCATGGGATTACATTTTTAGCGAGACGGTTACAACTCCGTCTGACGCCTTCGAGACGTCGATGGCGGTCAGGGTGTTAAGCACGAAATCCGCCTCCTCCAGCCGGGGGGAACCCGCCGGGACGTTAACGGCAATGACGTGGCTGCCGGCGTTCAGCCCGGCCAGCACGCCTGCCGCCGCGTCTTCCACCACCACGCACTCTGCTGGCGCAAGGCCGAGCAGTTCAGCGCCGAGCAGGAACGCATCCGGTTCAGGCTTGCCGCGCTTCACGCGCTCAGCGGTAATGAAGACGTCCGGCGTCGGCAAACCTGCCGCCTTATGGCGTGCATGCGCGACGGGAACCGAGCCGGAGGTGACGATAGCCCACGGGATCTGCGCTTCATTCAGGTGCTCAAGCAGTTCACGCGCACCGGGCAGCGCGGTGATACCCTCGGTATCGGTAGCTTCAATCTGCTCAAGATAGCGGAACTCCGCCTGAATCTCTTCCTCAGAACGTCCCGCCAGGAAGTGCCGCAATGAGGTAATGGCCTGTTTGCCATGGATGAAATTCAGTACGTCCTGATGGTCAATGCCGTGCCGGTCGGCCCAGTGGCACCACGAGCGCTCCACCACCGGCAGCGAATCCACCAGCGTACCGTCCAGATCAAACAGAAAACCTTTACACTGCACACGCACCTCCGTCAGGCATTAATGATTTGTTGAATTTCGTTGCTGCTTAAATGGTACTGACGCGGACAGGCGTGCCACGTGCTCAGCATACGTTGATACTTATCCCACATCGGGGTCTGGGCGTTGAAGCCGTGCGTACCCGCATCAAAATGGGTGTAGCGCCCTTCGGTATTCACCATAAAGCGTACATAGCTCAGATAGCGCGCTTCCGTCGCAGCATCAAAGCCCAGGAACGTCACGCGGCGCTCGTCAATGGTCTGCTGGTCCTTCAGATTGGTCCAGGACACATGCAGCGCATGGTACATCTCCATGATGTCGATAACGATACGGCAGGTTTCCTCTTTCAGTTCGCCAAATTCGCGATCCAGTTCGCGCATCTGCAAGCCAAAACCACGTTCAACAATGGTTTGCAGGCGGCTGTAGCGCGCAGCGTTATCGGGATCAAGCATAGTCATCATCTTGTACTGGTTAGACAAAATCAGACGTTGAGCATGGGTCATTTCCATCTTTCGACTCCTGTAGCGCATTGCACTGTAAAAAAAAGACACGGTAACTGATTGTTACTGTGCCTTCTTTTGGTCGTCGTTTCGATGATCAATCACAAGTCATCGAGGAATGTTTTATCAAGCTGTTTAAACGCACGCTTGAGGATATCCGCCAGCGCCTGATAGTCCGGCTTACCCTCAACCGGTGCCAGCGCCTGGCCAGCCTCTTCCAGTTTTCCACGCACTTCATAAAACCAGTGTAAAATAGAAGGCGGAAGTGGCGTGACGGAACGTTTACCTAACCACCATAGCCCCTGCATCGGCAGGCTTAACGCAAAGAGCGCCGTCGCGACGGCAGGGCCAAGCTGTCCACCTAACGCTATCTGCCAGCACAGGGTAAAAACGGCAATCGGGGGCATAAAGCGAATCGCATAGCGCGTGGCGCGAATAGTGCGATTTTCAATAAACATGGGCGCGAGGCGCTTTTCCATCGGCCATGTCTTTGCGTAATGCTGTCCCCGACGAAACAGACTAAAAAAGTTCACGGACGGGATTTCGGGTGTCGACATGGCTGTACCTCAACTTCACATATAAAAATTAAAATTTTCGTGCAAAACCACAACAGGCTATGACAACGTTCAAAATATTTTGTCATCGCTACCCCGTATCGGGTATCCTGTGCCAGCCTGATAGGGCCGTAGACGATAAGCGTTAACTCGTCAAATTATCGCATATTATGCCATTGTCTGAAAAATGTTCAAAATGGCTTAAAATCATAGGTATTTCTTTCATCCTGCCAGAATGTTCGTTTGGCATGATGTTAATCATAAATGTCTGGGTCAGCATGCGTTACGCTTTTAGACTCACTGACGTTTTTTTAGCCACGTATCAATAATAGGTACTTCCATGTCGAGTAAGTTAGTACTGGTTCTGAACTGCGGTAGCTCCTCACTGAAATTCGCCATCATCGATGCGCTCAACGGTGACGAGTACCTCTCTGGTTTGGCCGAATGTTTCCATCTGCCTGAAGCACGTATCAAGTGGAAGATGGACGGCAGCAAACAAGAAGCGGCTTTAGGTGCAGGCGCCGCTCACAGTGAAGCGCTGAACTTTATCGTTAACACTATTCTGGCACAAAAACCAGAACTGTCTGCTCAGCTGACCGCAATTGGTCACCGTATCGTCCACGGCGGCGAAAAATACACCAGTTCCGTGGTAATCGACGACTCCGTGATTCAGGGTATCAAAGACTCTGCGTCTTTCGCACCGCTGCATAACCCGGCTCACCTGATCGGTATCGCTGAAGCACTGAAATCCTTCCCGAGTCTGAAAGACAAAAACGTCGCCGTGTTTGATACTGCGTTCCATCAGACCATGCCGGAAGAGTCTTACCTCTATGCCCTGCCATACAGCCTGTACAAAGAGCACGGCGTCCGTCGTTACGGCGCTCACGGTACCAGCCACTTCTATGTGACTCAGGAAGCCGCAAAAGTGCTGAACAAGCCGGTTGAAGAAGTCAACATTATCACCTGCCACCTGGGCAACGGTGGTTCTGTTTCCGCTATCCGCAACGGTAAGTGTGTTGACACCTCTATGGGTCTGACCCCGCTGGAAGGTCTGGTGATGGGTACCCGTTCCGGTGATATCGACCCGGCGATCATCTTCCACCTGCACGACACCCTGGGCATGAGCGTTGACGACATCAACAAAATGCTGACCAAAGAGTCTGGCCTGCTGGGCCTGACCGAGGTCACCAGCGACTGCCGTTACGTTGAAGACAACTACGCAGAAAAAGCTGACGCTAAACGTGCAATGGACGTTTATTGCCACCGCCTGGCGAAGTACATCGGTTCTTACACCGCGCTGATGGAAGGCCGTCTGGATGCTGTTATCTTCACCGGTGGTATCGGTGAGAACGCGGCAATGGTACGTGAACTGTCCCTGGGCAAACTGGGCGTTCTGGGCTTCGAAGTTGATCATGAGCGTAACCTGGCTGCCCGCTTCGGCAAGTCTGGCTTCATCAACAAAGAAGGCACCCGCCCTGCTATCGTTATTCCAACTAACGAAGAGCTGGTCATCGCGCAAGACGCACACCGCCTGACTGCCTGATTCCACACCGCCAGCAATGCTGGCGGTGCTGTTTTGTAACCCGCCCAACGCGGCGGTAACGAAAGAGGATAAACCGTGTCCCGTACTATTATGCTGATCCCTACCGGAACCAGCGTCGGCCTGACCAGCGTCAGCCTCGGCGTGATCCGCGCTATGGAACGCAAAGGCGTTCGTCTGAGCGTCTTTAAGCCTATCGCCCAGCCACGTGCCGGTGGCGATGCGCCAGACCAGACCACCACCATCGTTCGCAAGAACTCCAATCTGCCAGCGGCTGAACCGCTGAAGATGAGCCACGTTGAATCTCTGCTCTCCAGCAACCAGAAAGACGTGCTGATGGAAGAGATCATTGCCAACTACCACGCAAACGCGCAGGACGCGGAAGTGGTGCTGGTTGAAGGCCTGGTCCCGACCCGTAAACACCAGTTTGCCCAATCTCTGAACTTTGAAATCGCGAAAACCCTGAACGCAGAGATCGTTTTTGTGATGTCTCAGGGCACGGATACCCCAGAGCAGCTGAAAGAGCGTATCGAACTGACGCGCAGCAGCTTCGGCGGTGCGAAAAACACCAGCATCACCGGCGTGATTGTTAACAAGCTGAACGCGCCAGTAGATGAGCAGGGCCGTACGCGTCCTGACCTGTCCGAAATTTTTGACGACTCCTCCAAAGCGAAAGTCATTAAAGTTGACCCGGCTAAGTTGCAGGATTCCAGCCCGCTGCCTGTTCTGGGCGCGGTGCCATGGAGCTTCGATCTGATTGCCACCCGTGCAATCGATATGGCGCGTCACCTGAACGCCACCGTGATCAACGAAGGCGATATCAACACCCGCCGCGTGAAGTCCGTAACCTTCTGCGCACGTAGCATTCCACACATGCTGGAACACTTCCGCGCAGGTTCACTGCTGGTGACCTCTGCTGACCGTCCAGACGTGCTGGTTGCAGCGTGCCTGGCTGCGATGAACGGCGTGGAAATCGGTGCAATTCTGCTGACCGGCGGCTATGAAATGGACGCGCGTATCAGCAAGCTGTGCGAACGTGCGTTCGCCACTGGCCTGCCAGTCTTCATGGTGAACACCAACACCTGGCAGACCTCCCTGAGCCTGCAAAGCTTCAACCTCGAAGTGCCGGTTGATGACCACGAGCGTATCGAGAAAGTTCAGGAATACGTTGCGGGCTACATCAATGCGGACTGGATCGAATCCCTGACGGCGACCTCCGAGCGCAGCCGTCGTCTGTCTCCTCCAGCCTTCCGTTACCAGCTGACCGAGCTGGCGCGTAAAGCGGGCAAACGCGTGGTTCTGCCAGAAGGCGACGAACCACGTACCGTTAAAGCGGCAGCCATCTGTGCAGAACGCGGTATCGCGACCTGTGTGCTGCTGGGTAACCCGGATGAGATCAACCGCGTTGCGGCGTCTCAGGGCGTTGAGCTGGGCGCTGGCATTGAGATCGTTGACCCGGAAGTGGTTCGCGAAAGCTACGTTGCTCGCCTGGTTGAACTGCGTAAGAACAAGGGCATGACCGAAGCCGTTGCGCGCGAGCAGCTGGAAGACAACGTCGTGCTGGGTACGCTGATGCTGGAGCAGGACGAAGTTGACGGTCTGGTTTCCGGTGCGGTTCACACCACCGCGAACACCATCCGTCCACCGTTGCAGTTGATCAAAACCGCACCGGGCAGCTCTCTGGTCTCCTCCGTGTTCTTCATGCTGCTGCCTGAACAGGTTTATGTTTACGGCGACTGCGCGATCAACCCGGATCCAACCGCAGAGCAGCTGGCAGAAATCGCTATCCAGTCTGCGGACTCCGCGATTGCCTTCGGTATCGAACCGCGCGTCGCGATGCTCTCCTACTCCACCGGTACCTCTGGTGCAGGTAGTGACGTAGAGAAAGTCCGTGAAGCGACCCGCATTGCGCAGGAAAAACGTCCGGATCTGATGATCGACGGCCCGCTCCAGTACGATGCCGCGGTAATGGCTGACGTGGCGAAATCCAAAGCGCCGAACTCGCCGGTTGCAGGTCGCGCTACCGTGTTCATCTTCCCGGATCTGAACACCGGTAACACCACCTATAAAGCGGTACAGCGTTCAGCAGACCTGATCTCCATCGGGCCAATGCTGCAAGGCATGCGCAAACCTGTGAACGACCTGTCCCGTGGTGCGCTGGTAGACGATATCGTCTACACCATCGCGCTGACGGCGATCCAGTCTTCGCAGCAGCAGTAATGTTTTGCCGGATGGCGCTTCGCTTATCCGGCCTACAGGACCGTAGGCCCGGTAAGCGCCAGCGCCACCGGGCAACAAAAAGGCGACCACACGGTCGCCTTTTTTTATTACAACAGCTCCCGCGCCGCCGACACAATGTCATGTGCCGTCAGGCCATACTCCTTTTGCAAGAAGTCCTGCGTGCCCACCTGACCATATCGTTCCTTCACCCCCACCCGACGCAGGGGCACCGGACAGGTTTCCACCAGCACTTCCGCCACCGCCGACCCCAGCCCGTTGTGAATGCTGTGGTTTTCGCAGGTCACAATACGCCCGGTTTTCTCGGCATAGTTTTTCACCAGCATCCGATCGATAGGCTTCAGGGTAAACATGTCGATGACCGCTGCGCTTACCCCCTCCTGCTCCAGCTGGCGCGCCGCCTCCAGCGCTTCCGCCACCATAATGCCGTTAGCAATCAAGGTAATATCGGTTCCCTCGCGCAGCACGTTGCCCTTGCCGATGGTGAAGGTTGACCCCGGGGCATACACGCTCGGGGCCTGTTTACGGATGGTCCTCACCCAGTAGAAGCCTTCCAGGTCGATAAGCTGACGCAGCACATCTTCGAACATCACCGCATCGGTCACCTCCAGCACCACTGAATGCGCCAGACCGCGCACGATGCCCATGTCCTCGAACGACATATGCGTCCCGCCGTTGTGGCAGGCCGTCACGCCCGCATCCGAGGCAATCACCTTCACGTTATTGCGCTGGTAGTCCAGGGACATAAACAGCTGGTCGAAGCAGCGACGGCTGGCAAAGGCGGTAAAGGTATGGACGAACGGCTTACGTCCGGTGAGCGACAGCCCGGCGGCCGTCCCAATCACGTTAGCCTCCATAATGCCGCAGTTGATGACGTGCTGTGGATAATCACGCGCTACGCCGTCCATCGCCATCGAACTCATCAGATCCGCTTCGAGCGCAATAATCTCGCTCCCGGCCTCAATCTGTTTTGCCACAAAACCCGCGTAGACCTTACGCATCTCAACGGCATCTTTCTGTCCTGTCGGTGCAACCTTAATCATGTGAAGCCTCCAGTTGGCGAATCGTCTCGTTGAGCGCCGCTTTGCTCTCCTCAGTTAATCGCAGGTGATGCGAGTTGCTGAGCTGTTCCAGGTATGGCACCCCCTGCCCTTTGATGCTGTCGAGGATCACCACCCGCGGACGCGCATCGGCCGCAGCGATCGGCGCGGTCACCTCCAGCAGCGCCGGAATGTCATCCCCTTTCACCGTTACCACGTCAAAACCAAAGGCGCGGAATTTGCCTTCCAGGTCGAAGGCGCTGATGATTTCGTCCAGCTCGCCGTCGAGCTGCTGTTTGTTCCAGTCCACGAATACCGTCAGGTTGTTCAGTCGATGGTGAGCAATAAACTGGAAGGCTTCCCAGCACTGTCCTTCGTTCAGCTCCCCGTCACCGACGATGCAGAACACCCGGTTTGGCCTTCCTGCCAGCTTGTGCGACAGCGCCATGCCGCCAGCGATGGAGATCCCCTGCCCCAGTGATCCGGTGGTGGCATCCACGCCGCGTGTTTTCAGGCGATCCGGGTGACTTGGCAGACGCGTCCCGTTCTGGTTCAGCGTGCGCAGCTCTTCAATCGGGAAGTAGCCCTTAATCGCCAGCGTGCTGTACAGCGCCGGGCCCGCATGGCCTTTCGACAGCACAAAGTAATCGCGCTCTGGCCAGTCCGGATCGGCCGGGTCAATTTTCATCACCGCGCCGTACAGCACCGCCAGCGTTTCAACGACTGACATGCTGCCGCCGTAGTGCCCAAAACCCAGCTGCGTAAGGGATTTCAGCGTCTCAAGGCGAATCTGACGCGCCAGTTCGGTTATTTCATTCTCATTCATGATTTGGCTCCGGGGTTTTCCTGCGCGTTACCGCTGGCAGGTTTGTTTTTAGCGAAGACGTTGTAGGCCACCAGCAGCGCGAACAACACAACAACCAGTCCGGTGATGGCAAACGGCGACAGGAAGCGCGCCAGGTTGCCCAGCACAATCCCGACCGCACCAAAATCAGCGTCCGAGAAGGTCGTATTCGCAAAGCCAATTGCGCCCAGAACAGGCAGCAGCAGGACCGGGAGGAAGGTGATCAGCAGGCCATTAGCAAAGGCGCCAATCATTGCCCCGCGGCGTCCACCGGTGGCGTTACCAAACACGCCCGCCGTTGCACCGGTGAAGAAATGCGGCACGACGCCCGGCAGGATCAGCACCCAGCTAAACTGACCGCAGATGAACAAGCCCACAATCCCGCCGACGAAACTAAACAGGAAGCCAATCAGCACCGCGTTTGGCGCATACGGGTAGACTACCGGACAGTCCAGCGCAGGCCGCGCATTGGGCACCAGTTTTTCCGAGAAGCCAGTAAAGGCCGGGACGATTTCCGCCAGAATCAGGCGCACGCCCTGCAAGATGATGAACACGCCTGCCGCGAAGGTGATGGCCATAATGATGGCGTACACCAGGTAGTTTTGGCCGCCGCTGAAGGTGGCCTCCACGTACTCACGTCCGGCGCTCACCGCCATGATCAGGTAGATAATCATCATGGTCAGGGAGATGGAGATTGAACTGTCACGCAGGAAGCTAAGGTTCTTCGGCAGGTTCATCTCTTCGGTGGAGCGCGAACCTTTACCGACCTTGCTGCCAATCCAGCCGGACAGCACGTAGCCCAGCGTGCCGAAATGACCGAAGGCGATCTCATCGTTGCCGGTAATACGCTTCATATAGCGCTGCGCAATCGCCGGGAAGAAGGCCATAATCAGGCCGAGGATCAACGAGCCGGTAAAGACCAGCCCGACCCCCTCGAAGCCTGCAACCGTCAGGATCACGCCAATCATGCATGCCATGTAGAAGGTGTGATGCCCGGTGAGGAAGATGTATTTCAGGCGGGTAAAGCGCGCAACAATAATATTCGCCACCATCCCGAAGGCCATAATGAGCGCGGTGGAAGCGCCATATTTTTCCAGGGCAATCGACACAATAGCTTCATTGTTGGGAATAATGCCCTGAATATTAAAGGCGTGCTCAAACATACCGCCGAGCGGATTTAATGAGCCCACCAGCACGGTTGCGCCGCCGCCCAGTACAATAAAGCCGAGAATGGTTTTAATTGTGCCTTTTACCACATCCGAAAAGGCTTTTTTCTGCGCCACAAGACCAATCAGGGCAATTAAACCGACCAGCACTGAAGGGACTTTTAAAATATCAACAACGAAGTTCAGCGTTTCAAGGATAAACATATCCACCTCGCCTTATCAGGATTATTGTCTTTCGAACCAGGCGCGCAACTGCGCTTCGAGTTCGTTAATATCGATGATATTGTTGATCACCACCAGCTGGCTTTCCGGCACGCTGGCGCTGGCGGCAATGTCTTTCGCCATTACAAACAGGTCCGCCGCGCCCGGCGTAGCCGAGGAGAGATCGGAGTGTTCAACCTCGGCCTCAATTTCCAGTTTTTTGAGCACCTTTTTAATATTCATTTCGACCATAAAACTGCTGCCCAGGCCGGAGCCGCAAATAGCCATGATTTTCATTGTTATCCCCTTTTTTGAGTAGAGTACGCCCCATCACGCTGATGCGTAATGTTGAGATGAATCGGATTAAATAATTAAATCAGAAGCGATCGATGATGGTTTTTATCTCCTCCAGCGTATTCGCCCGATGTAATTCAGCCATATCTTCGTCGCTGGAAAATAATTCCGCTAAGGCTGAGATCATTTCGATATGGCTATGCTTGTCCGGCGCCGCCAGCATCACAATCACATCGACGGGGTCAAACTCACCGGCACCAAAAGAGACACCCTGTTTCAGTTTTAATAATGACAGGCCAAGTCCTTTCGCCCCTTCTTCCGGTCGCGCATGGGGCATTGCCAGCCCTGGAGCCAGCACATAGTAGGGACCTAACGTGTGATGCTGCTCGATGATAGCCGTGACATATTCCGGCGCAATGACCTGCAAATCCAGCAGCGGTTTCGCGCACAGTTCCAGCGCCTGGGGCCAGCTTTCAACGCTATCCTGTAGGATGATGGTTGTATCATATATCCATTTTTTGAGCATTTTTCACTCCCGCTAAAGACCAGACATGGGCAAACTCTATTCAACCCATCAATTAATGACTGCGATCGCGATCACAAAGATAGCGCTACCAACAACTAACATGCAGAACTGTGATAGCGCTATCAAATTACTATCATGGTGCGAAATCACAGCAAAAAAATGGATTTAAGGCGTATACTGCCTGTCACGTAAAATGAAGGATGAAACTGAATCGCGTCCTGTCAGCAGGAAGATGTATGTCTTTAACCCGAAAACGGCGCAGTACCGGAAAAGTAACGCTCGCGGATGTCGCGCAGCTTGCCGGCGTAGGCACGATGACTGTTTCCCGTGCCCTCCGCACGCCCGAACAGGTTTCCGATAAACTGCGTGAAAAAATTGAAGCCGCGGTGCAGGAGCTGGGATACATGCCCAATCTTGCCGCCAGCGCACTGGCATCGGCATCGTCATGGACGATTGCGATGGTTGTACCCAATCTTTCCGAAGCTGGCTGTTCCGAGATGTTCGCCGGGCTACAGCAGGTGCTCCAGCCAGCCGGATATCAGATCATGCTGGCGGAATCTCAGCATCGTCTTGAACAGGAAGAGAAACTGCTTGAAACGCTGTTGGCCTCGAACATCGCCGCGGCGATACTGCTCAGCGTCGAGCACTCCGATACCGTGCGACACTGGCTAAAAAACGCCTCTATCCCGGTGATGGAAATGGGTGCAATGCGTGCCGATCCGATTGATATGAATATCGGGATTGATAACGTCGCCGCCATGTATGAACTTACCGAGATGGTGATTCAGCGCGGCTACCAGAATATCGGCCTGCTGTGCGCTAACCAGGAACAGTGGATTTTTCAGCAGCATTTGCAGGGCTGGTACAAGGCGATGCTGCGCCACCACCTGGCGCCGAACAGAGTGATTAATGCCGCCATGCCGCCGAACTTCTCCACCGGCGCGGCACAATTGCCAGAGTTCCTGCTGGCGTGGCCGGAGCTGGATGCGCTGGTGTGCGTATCAGATGAACTGGCCTGCGGCGCGCTATATGAGTGCCAGCGTCGGCGCATCAAGGTGCCGGACGATTTAGCGGTCGTAGGTTTTGGCGACAGCGACGTCAGCCGCGTCTGTCAGCCGCCGCTGACGACGATGGCAGTACCGCATCGCAAGATTGGGATTGAAGCCGGGAAAGCGTTACTGGAACGTCTTAATGACGGAGACTGGCGCGACCATAAACCCATCGCGTCCAGCCTGTGTCTGCGGGAAAGCTGTTAAGGCTTACTCAGCCTCTTCCTCTTTTTCCGCCTTATTTTCCGGTTTAGCGGATTCGTTTTTGGCGTTGCGGGTCATCCACAGCGCCAGTGCTTTAAGGGAATCCGGCGTGAATTCGTCGCAACGCGCGGTGATCTCTTCCGGCGTCATCCAGCTGACTTCGCTCACTTCCTCTTCCTGCAAGGCGAAAGGCCCATGGGAAACGCAGCTAAACAGCCCGCCCCAGACGCGACAATGCTCATCTTCAAAATAAAACTGGCCGTGCTCGGCAAACGGCACGCCAGCGATACCTAACTCTTCTTCCGCTTCACGACGCGCGGAATCCAGCAGCACTTCATCGGCCTGCACGACGCCACCCGCTGTGGCATCCAGCATACCAGGAAGAAAATCTTTGGTGTCGGTGCGACGCTGGACCAGAATCTTGCCCATGCCGTCATGAACAACGATGTACGTCGCGCGGTGACGCAGACGCTCCGCACGCATTTGTTCGCGGCTGGCCTGCGCGATCACTTCATTTTCTTCGCTGACAATGTCAACCCATTCAGTACTTGCCAAATGATTCTGCTCCACCATCGGGAAACCTTCTCGTCTAAGCGCTCTTTCGGCGCGTTTGCAGTTGTGGTGTAACTTACGGATTAATCGCTATCTGCGCAATAACTTGCTGATCATTAAGTGCGATAACGCTTAATGTCCCGTCTTCATACATGCCGTAGCTTGCCGGGTTGCCGCCTTTAGGAATGCTGACAGACCCGGGGTTAAAGTGATAAAACGCCCCGCGCTTTTCCGCCACCGGAATATGAGTATGACCATAAACCAGGACATCGCCAGCGGCGAGTGACGGCAGGTTATCCGGGCCGAACAGGTGCCCGTGGGTCAGGAACAAACGGCTGTTTTCCATCAACACCTGTTGCCAGGGAGCGGTAATGGGAAAATGCAGCAGCATCTGGTCAACTTCACTGTCACAGTTGCCGCGAACGGCGATAATGCGCGAGGCAAAATGATTAAGTTTTTCCGCCACCTGCGCGGGAGCATAGCCTTCCGGCAACGCATTGCGTGGGCCGTGATTTAACACATCGCCCAGGATCACCAGCCATTGCGCCCCGCTTTGGGCGAACAGAGAAAGCACGCGTTCGGTCGCGGGCAGCGATCCATGAATATCCGACGCAAACATCAGTTTCATCAGTTACTCCTCGGGAATACAGACTGCCCCTATCATACCTCAAGCGTCCCGTCTTATCAGCCCACGCGCTTAGCAGAGAGTGCCAGATAGCGCTGTACCGACGCGCGTTGCCACTGGAATGTGGCGTAATCCACCAGCAGCTGCGGGACGTCATCGCCATTGAGGATCAAGCGATTGAGCATCAGCGCCAGATCGGTGTCGGCAATACACCACTCGCCAAACAGGTTGGGGTTACCCTGCGCCAGCAGCGATGACGCAGTTTCGATCAGCTTCCGGGCGCTGGATAAGCCTTCCTCACTGAGGGCGGGCTTTTTGACGCCAGCGAACACCACGTCCGTAGAGCGTTCTGTGCGAATCGGCACCAGGTCGCTACGCAGCCACGCCTGGATCTTGCGGGCGCGGGCGCGCTTTTGCAGATCGTGAGGATAGATGCGTTCCCACTCAGGCGGGGCAAAGCGGTCCTCAAGGTACTCGTCAATCGCCGAAGATTCACTCAACTCAAAACCGTCGATCTCCAGCACAGGGACTCGGCGAGTGAGCGCGTAGCCCTGCCACTGAGGCTTCAGGTGTTCGCCGCTGTCCAGGTCAACGGTTTTCAGAGTAAAAGTAAGCCCCTTTTCTGCCAGCGCCACATAAACGCTCATGACATAAGGAGAAAAAAAGTTCGCATCGGACCACAACGTTATTACAGGCTGGCTCATAACATCCTCTTCGGCTGATCGGTTTTCACTCAACATATAATCTCTTTGCCTCGCTGTCACTTGATGAAAACTCACGATTTACAACAAGCACCTATACTGATTTTTCATGGCAACACTATTCGCACTGACAGGAGTTGAGAATGATAGATCTCTATTATGCCCCCACCCCTAATGGCCATAAGATCACACTCTTTCTTGAAGAAGCCGAAGTGGACTACCGGATCATTCGCGTGGATATCAGTAAAGGTGACCAGTTCCGCCCCGTTTTTCTGGCCATCTCGCCCAACAATAAAATTCCGGCCATCATTGATAACCTGCCCTCTGACGGCGGCAAACCGTTAAGCCTGTTTGAGTCCGGAGAGATTTTGCTCTATCTGGCAGAGAAAACCGGCAAGCTCCTGAGCGGTGAGTTGCGCGAGCGTCATCACACGCTGCAATGGTTATTCTGGCAGTCGAGCGGCCTCGGGCCGATGCTGGGGCAGAATCACCACTTTACGGCCTATGCGCCGCAGACGATCCCTTACGCCATTGAGCGATATCAGGTCGAAACCCAGCGCCTGTACGGGGTACTGAACCGTCGGCTGGAAAAATCACCGTGGCTGGGAGGTGAGCATTACAGCATCGCAGATATCGCCTGCTGGCCGTGGATCAACACCCATGAACGCCACCGGATCGACCTGGCCACTTATCCGGCGGTGAACAACTGGTTTGAGCGCATCCGGACCCGCCCGGCCACCGAACGCGCCATGCAAAAAATCCATCAGATTTGATCCTGCGCCCCGTTGGGTGCAGGTGTTCTCCTCATGTATGATGAGGTGAAAATACTGACACGGAGAAGACCTGCAATGTCCCAGCATGACGCTATTATTCGTATAAAAAACTTACGCTTACGCACTTTCATTGGTATCAAAGAGGAGGAGATCGCGAATCGCCAGGATATCGTGGTGAATGTAGTGATCCACTATCCGGCAGACAAGGCGCGCGCCAGCGAAGACATCAATGACGCGTTGAACTATCGCACGATCACCAAAAGCATCATCCAGTACGTTGAGAACAACCGTTTTGCGCTACTGGAAAAATTAACTCAGGATGTGCTCGACATCGCACGCGAACACCACTGGGTCACTTATGCTGAAGTGGAGATCGATAAACTTCACGCCCTGCGCTACGCCGACTCCGTCTCCATGACGTTAAGCTGGCAGCGCCAGGCGTAAACCTGGAGGTTGTATGAAGATCCTGCTCACCGGCGGTACGGGCCTGATTGGTCGCCATCTCATTCCACGTTTGCAGGCGTTGCATCACGACATTACCGTGGTCACGCGCAGCCCGGAGAAAGCGCGCCAGGTGCTGGGCACCGGCGTTGAGATCTGGAAAGGCCTGGCGGAAAGGCAGGATCTGAACGGCTTTGACGCCGTCATCAACCTTGCAGGCGAACCAATCGCCGATAAACGCTGGACCGAAGAGCAAAAACAGCGTTTATGCAGCAGTCGCTGGAATATGACCGAAAGGCTGGTTGAGCTGATTCGCAACAGCGAGACGCCGCCCTCGGTGCTGATTTCAGGCTCTGCTACAGGCTACTATGGCGATCTTGGTGAAGTGGTGGTGACCGAAGAAGAGCCGCCGCACAACGAGTTTACCCATAAACTCTGCGCCCAATGGGAGCGTATCGCCTGCGGGGCGCAGAGCGATAACACCCGCGTCTGCCTGCTGCGCACCGGCGTGGTGCTTGCTCCGAAAGGCGGTATTCTCGGTAAAATGTTGCCGCCGTTTAAAATGGGGCTTGGCGGGCCCATCGGAAACGGTCGTCAGTATCTGGCGTGGATCCATATCGACGATATGGTCAACGGTATTCTCTGGCTGCTGGATAACGACCTGCGCGGGCCGTTTAACATGGTGTCTCCGTATCCGGTACGTAATGAACAATTTGCTCATGCCCTGGGTCATACCCTGCATCGCCCGGCGGTGCTGCGCGTGCCTGCGACGGCGATTCGTCTGCTGATGGGTGAGTCTTCGGTGCTGGTACTGGGCGGGCAGCGCGCGCTGCCAAAACGGCTGGAAGCGGCCGGGTTTACGTTCCGCTGGTATGACCTGGAAGAGGCGCTGGGGGATGTGGTGCAGTGAATATGTTAGAGTTATACGCCATGTCTGGATGATATGGCGTAACTATGGCAACCATCACCACAACCCGGCTTAACCTCACCCCTTTCGAACCTTCTGACTGGGCATTCTTCCGCTCTCTGCGCGAAGACCCCGCCATCATGCGCTATATGGCCGCTATTACACCGGAAAAAGAGACGCGCCGCGTATTTGCCGCACGCCTGATGGCGGAGCATGTCTTTGTGATCCGTCTGCATAACGACGTTACGCCGCTCGGGGATATCGGCCTGCAAATCAGTGCGGCGAACCGTGAAGAGGCGGATATTGGCTACACGGTTGTGCCTGCCGCGCAGGGAAAAGGCATTGCCAGCGAAGCGCTGCGCGCGGTGTGTGAGTATGCATTTAACCAGACGGGCGTGAAGGCGATAAACGCGTACGTGCTGGCGGATAACGTCGGGTCGGTGCGGGTCCTTGAGAAAGCGGGTTTTGTGCGCACGCAGGTGCTGGAGAAGGCGTACGAGATTAACGGCGTACGGTATGACGACTGGGTGTATCGGCTCGAGTGTTGAATGCCGGGCGGCACTGCGTTTGCCCGGCCTACGGTTTTTGTAGGCCCGGTAAGCGAAGCGCCACCGGGCAATTGGGCGGCTCTGCGGCCTGATGCCCCCACCCCGGCCCTCTCCCACAGGGAGAGGGAGAAAGGCCAAACCTACTTCAACGAGCCTTTCAGGAACTGCTGCAAACGCGGGCTTTGCGGGTTCGCCAGCACTTCGTCCGGATGCCCCTGCTCTTCTATCTTGCCCTGATGCAGGAAGATAACGTGGTTAGAAACGTTACGGGCGAAGCCCATCTCGTGCGTCACCACCACCATCGTTTTGCCCTCTTCCGCCAGCTTCTGCATGATGCGCAGCACTTCGCCAACGAGTTCAGGATCCAGCGCGGAAGTCGGTTCGTCAAACAGCAACACTTCCGGCTCCATCGCCAGCGCACGGGCGATGGAAACACGCTGCTGCTGTCCCCCTGACAGGTGCACCGGATATTTGATCTGCTGCCGCTCGTCGATACCCACTTTCGCCAGGTATTTGACCGCACGCTCGCGGGCTTCCTGCTTGCTTAAGCCGAGCACCTGAACCGGCGCTTCCATCACGTTCTCCAGCACCGTCATGTGGCTCCAGAGGTTGAAGTGCTGGAACACCATCGTCAGGCGTGTACGCAGCAGGCGCAGCTGGTTTTTATCCGCCACTTTAAGCTGGCCGTCTTTATCACGGACCATGTTGATGTTCTGTCCGCTCACCACAATCGACCCTTCGCTCGGCTTTTCGAGGAAGTTGATGCAGCGCAGGAAGGTACTTTTACCCGAACCTGATGAGCCGATAATACTGATCACGTCGCCCGCGTTAGCCTCCAGCGACACCCCTTTCAGCACTTCATGTTCGCCGTAGCGCTTGTGCAAATCAATTACGTTTAATTTGTTCTCAGCCATCATAAATTCTCAGTGCGTCGACGGTTTTATATGCTGCAACCAGCGTTTTTCAGCCTTACGGAACAGGCTGATCAGGACGTAAGAAATGATCAAATAGAGCACTGCTGCAATGCCAAACGCCGTAAACGGCTGGTAGGTGGCAGAGTTAATATCGCGGGCAATCTTTAACAGATCCGGTACCGTGGCGGTAAACGCCAGTGCCGTCGAATGCAGCATTAAAATCACTTCGTTGCTGTACGCCGGCAGCGCAATACGCAGCGCCGAAGGCAGAATAATACAACGGTAGAGCTTCACGGACGAGAAGCCGTACGCGCGCGCCGCCTCGATCTCACCGTGCGGCACAGAACGGATGGCCCCGGCGAAGATCTCGGTGGTATAGGCGCAGGTATTGAGGGTCAGTGCCAGCACCGTACAGTTCAGACCGCTGCGGAAGAACGCGTTCAGCATCTCGGTGCCTTTCACGATCTCCAGCGTGTACATCCCGGAATAGAACACCAGCAGCTGTACGTACAGCGGCGTACCGCGAAACACGTAGGTGAACAGCCAGATAGGGAACTGAATAAATTTATTGTTCGACACGCGGCCAATGGCGAGAAACACCGCCAGAATGCCGCCCATTACCACCGAGGAGATCAGCAGCCACAGCGTGATCGCCACGCCAGTAAAGCGGTAGCCATCTGTCCAAAGCAGGGATTTCCAGTACTCCTGAATAATCTCAATCACAGGTCAGCCCTCTTCACACCCACGGAGTAGCGACGTTCGAGCAGAAGCAGCACACCATTGGAGACGGTCGTAAAGACCAGATAGATTACGCCGCAAACCACCGCAAAATAGAACGGTTCCCAGGTGCTTTTACCTGCCAGCTGCGTGGCCTTCACCACATCTTCCAGACCCAGCAGGGAGACCAGCGCCGTTGCCTTGAGAATAACCTGCCAGTTGTTCCCGATGCCCGGCAGCGCGTAGCGCATCATGGCCGGGAACATGATCCGGCGAAACGTTTGTGAGGAGGTAAAACCGTAGGCGGTCGCCGCTTCAATATGCCCTTTCGGCACGGCCATGTAAGCGCCGCGGAAAGTCTCAGTGAAATAGGCACCGTAGATAAAACCAAGGGTAATAATACCGGCCACCATCGGGTCGATATCGATCTGCTCCATGCCGATGGCATCCGTTACGCCGTTAAGTGCGATTTGCAGGCCGTAAAAGATCAGCAGCATCAGCACCAGGTCAGGCACGCCGCGAATCAGCGTGGTATAGCCTTCAAATATCAGCGCCAGCGGTCTGTTGGCGGATAATTTTGCCCCCGCGCCCGCCAGGCCTATCAGCACCGCCAGCACCACGGAGCTGATAGCCAGCTCAAGGGTGACAAGCGCGCCCTGTAAAATAACGCCAGAAAATCCGTACAGCATACCGCGTGCCCTGTCGTCTCGTGAGTGGTGGAACCGTGTCTTTTCCCCTCCCGGAATGGGAGGGGCCGCACGTTATCAGACGGGGCGATTAGCCGCCGTAAACATTAAAATCGAAGTACTTTTTCGCCAGCTTGTCGTAGGTGCCGTCCGCGCGCATCTCGGCGAACGCTTTGTTCAGGGCTTCACGCAGTTCGTTGTCTTCTTTACGCAGGCCCATACCGGTGCCAACGCCAAAGAGTTTTTCGTCCTTAATGGACGGACCGCCGAACTTGTAATCTTTACCCACAGGCTGTTTCAGGAAGCCTTCGCTTGCCGCCACTTCATCCTGGAATGCTGCATCAATGCGGCCTGCCGTCAGGTCTGCGTAGATGTTTTCCTGGCCCTGGTAAGAGACAATTTCAATCCCCTTTGGCGCCCAGTGCTCGTTGCCGTAGGTTTCCTGCGTAGTACCCTGCAACACGCCCACGCGTTTGCCTTTCAGAGATTCAAGGGTTGGCTGAATGTCAGAGGATTTCGCCACCACCAGACGTGAGTCCGCCGCGTAGAGTTTGTCCGTGAAGGCAATCTCCTGCTGACGTTTTTCTGTGATGGACAGGGAGGACATGATCACGTCAATTTTCTTCGCTTTCAGAGACGGGATCAGCGCATCCAGCGGGTTTTCAACGTAGGTACATTGCGCTTTAATGCGTTTGCACAGCTCGTTAGCCAGATCGATGTCAAAACCAACCAGTTCCCCCTTCGCATTCTTCGATTCGAAAGGTGCATAGGTAGGGTCAGTTCCAATACGAATTTTCTGCGGAATTGCTGCGAATGCCGCGGTGGCGCTGGAAAAAGCCAGTACCAGAGAAAGTGTCAACACCAGTTTTTTCATATCTGTCCTCAACAAACTGTCTTAATACGAGATTTTTACGACGACGGGGTGTTGTTAATGTGCCATTAATCCCCTCATTCAGGCAAAGATTAATGCCTTTGTACGGGAATTTTTGCATTATAAATGGTTAACTATGCACACAGCGATCCAGCATGGTGCATGCGTTGCACCATGCTGGAACATAACCCCGCAGAGATGCACCACTTCAGTGCATCTATTTCAGGCATTAATCACCGTAGACGTTGAAATCGAAGTATTTCTTCGCCAGTTTGTCGTAGGTACCGTCTTTACGCAGCTCATTAAACGCTTTGTCGAAGGCGGCTTTCAGCTCGGTATCATCCTTACGCAGGCCAATACCGGTACCGTCGCCAAAGTATTTTTTGTCTTTTACCGACGGGCCGGCAAAGGCGTACTCTTTACCCGCAGGCTGTTTCAGGAAGCCTTCGCTCGCGGCGACTTCATCCTGAAACGCCGCATCCAGACGGCCTGCCGCCAGGTCAGAGTAGATCAGATCCTGGTTCTGGTAAGCCACCACATCGACGCCCTTCTCGCGCCAGTTAGCATTGGCGTAACCTTCCTGGGTCGAGCCCTGAAGCACGCCAACATGTTTGCCTTTCAGCGAGTCGATGGTCGGCTGGATTGGCGAGCCTTTCGCGGCAATCAGACGTGAGTCGGCAGCGTAGAGCTTCTCAGAGAAGGCAATCTCCTGCTGACGTTTTTCCGTGATGGAGAGAGAAGAGATAATGGCATCAATTTTCTTGGCTTTCAGCGACGGGATCAGCGCGTCAAAGTCACTGCCCACCCATGTGCATTTCACTTCCATGCGTTTGCACATCTCATTTCCCAGATCGATATCAAACCCCACGAAGTCGCCTTTCGCATCCTTGGAGGAGAATGGCGCGTAGGTTGCGTCTGTACCGATACGAACTGTCTGTGGAAGCGCTGCATAGCTACTTGCTGCCGCACTCAAGCCCACGAGCAAAGACAGAGCCAGAACCGTCTTCTTCATACATTTACCCTCAAGAACCGTGATTTTATTATGGTTTATTTTGTGTGTTGTGTTGCAGGCTGCTCTTGCAGGTCTTATGCCACATTGTCGTCGGGATAAAACTACGACGTTAAATATGTTAATAAAACGTTGCGATACTGCCTTAATGGTGAAAGATAGCAGGTCTGCCGAACGAACCGGAAAGAGAAAAAAGGAAAAAGCGAATTAAATGTCGAGGATATGATCGCGGTTGCAGTTTTGCCCTGAAACAGGGCAAATTGTCTTTTCATGCACCTTGTTTGTGCACAGATTCACGCCCCCTGCCAGCGGGTAAAGAGATCTTCCGGCAGGTCGATATCGAACTGATCCAGCACGCGGTTAACGGTCTGGTTGATGACATCATCCAGCGTTTGCGGACGATGATAGAACGCGGGGACCGGCGGCATAATCACGGCCCCCAGTTCGGCTGCCTGCGTCATTAAACGCAGATGTCCCAGGTGCAGCGGCGTTTCCCGCACGCAGAGCACCAGAGGACGACGCTCTTTCAGCACCACATCCGCTGCACGCGTCACCAGCGTGTCGGTATAGCTGTTTACAATGCCGGAAAGGGTTTTAATCGAACAGGGCAAAATAACCATGCCGGCCGTTTTAAACGAGCCCGAAGAGATGCTGGCGGCGATATCGCGGGCATCGTGGACAACGTCAGACAGGGCCTGAACGTCGCGCAGAGAGAGATCGGTTTCAAGAGAGAGGGTCTGACGCGCCGCCTGGCTCATCACCAGATGGGTTTCTACGCCTGCAACGTCACGCAGCACCTGTAACAACCGGACGCCATAAATCGCGCCGCTGGCACCGCTGATCCCTACAATGAGTCGTTTCATGATTTTCGCCCTTGCTGATTTCAGGGCAGACTGTGCAGGATTTTACGGGGAGTTGCAAGTGAGGGCGAGCGCCCTCACCTGCATACGCATCAACCTTCGTTGTGCATCTCTAAGCTTTCGAGATCGTTTTGCAGCTGGACGGCTTTCGCATCGTCGTTACGCAGAGAATCCAGATAGTCGAGATACTGCTGGTCAACGTCTTTCGTCACGTAGATCCCATTGAATACCGAGCATTCGAACTGCTGAATATCCGGGTTCTCGGCGCGCACCGCGTCGATCAGATCGTTCAGATCCTGGAAAATCAGACCGTCGGCACCGATGATCTGCCGGATTTCGTCTACTTCACGACCGTGAGCAATCAGCTCGTTAGCGGTTGGCATATCAATGCCATACACGTTCGGGAAACGAATTTCCGGCGCTGCGGAGGCAAGATACACTTTCTTCGCCCCGGCCTCACGCGCCATCTCGATGATCTGCTCAGACGTCGTGCCGCGCACAATAGAGTCGTCCACCAGCAGCACGTTCTTGTCGCGGAACTCGGCGCGGTTAGCGTTCAGCTTACGACGTACTGACTTACGACGCAGCTGCTGGCCCGGCATGATAAAGGTGCGGCCCACGTAGCGGTTTTTCACGAAGCCCTGACGGTACGGCTTGTCCAGAATACGGGCAATCTCCAGCGCGATATCACAGGAGGTTTCAGGGATTGGGATGACGACGTCGATGTCGAGATCGTCCCACTCGCGGGCAATCTTCTCGCCCAGCTTCGTCCCCATATTGACGCGCGCGCTGTAAACGGAAATCTTGTCGATGAACGAGTCCGGACGCGCGAAGTAAACGTATTCGAACAGGCACGGGTTGCTCACCGGATTGTCGGCGCACTGACGGGTAAACAGCTGGCCCTTCTCAGTGATGTAGACCGCTTCGCCTGGCGCGACATCACGCAGGAATTCGAAGCCCAGAGTATCCAGCGCCACGCTTTCGGAGGCAACCATGTACTCGGAACGGCCATCGCCGAGATCACGTTTGCCGAGCACCAGCGGGCGAATGCCGTTTGGATCGCGGAAGGCTACCATGCCATGACCGATGATCATCGCCACGCAAGCATACGCGCCACGGATCTGGCGATTAGTCGCGGCAACGGCAGCAAAAATGTTGTCTGCTTCCAGCGGATAATGGCGGAAGTTATCCAGCTCGCTGGCAAAGATATTGAGCAGGATTTCAGAATCAGAGGTGGTGTTAATGTGGCGACGTTTCTCTTCAAACAGCTTTTTACGCAGCTCGTGGGCATTGGTCAGATTGCCATTGTGGGCAAGCGTGATGCCATACGGGGAGTTAACGTAAAAAGGCTGAGCCTCAGAGGCGCTGGAACTGCCAGCAGTAGGATAACGAACGTGACCGATCCCCATATTACCTTGCAGACGCTGCATATGGCGGGCTTCAAATACATCGTTTACCAGGCCGTTCGCCTTGCGTAAACGGAAGCAGTTGTTTGCATCAATGGTGATGATACCCGCAGCATCCTGCCCACGGTGCTGAAGCACCGTTAACGCGTCATAAATCGACTGGTTTACCGGCATGAAACCGGCGATACCGACAATACCGCACATTCGTCTTTTCCTCGTTAAGCCACATCTCAGGGTTTATGCCCTGGGCAAGAAACTCGACGAGCTTTGCAGATAGTCAAAGAACCATCTGATGATGAAGCTGAACTCCGGAATGAGCTGCGATTTTTGCCAGTCTTCACTTTTGGAGAACCCGGTAAAGGTATCCAGGAAGAACAGGATCGCGGCCACAATGAGCACGCCTCGCAACGCGCCGAAACAGATGCCGAGCACCCTGTCCGTTCCTGACAGACCGGTTTTCTCGACCAGCTGACCTATCACGTAATTGACGATAGCGCCGACAATCAGCGTCGCGATAAACAGCACCGCGATGGCGATTCCGTTTCGGACCAGTTCATCTTCAAAGCCCGTGAACCAGACAGACAGGTAAGTGTAGTAATGACTGGCAACAAAGAAAGCACAACCCCAGGTTACCAGCGATAACGCTTCACGAACAAAGCCACGGATCAGGCTAACCAGACAGGAAAAACCAATCACCGCAATGATGGCGTAATCAATCCAGACCATATGTGTCCCACGATTTAACGCCCTGTCATCCAGTTCGGGGCGAATTCTAACAGAAAAAGAAAACGTTTGCGTAGGGATTTCCTTCCCACGCGTAAATAAAAAAGGCGCTGAAAAAATGCTCAACGCCCCGCACCTTTGACGTTTCTGTGAACGTCTGCCTCCCCCTCACCTCGGCCCTCTCCCTCAAGGGAGAGGGAGTAAACCGACCCCTCGCCCCTTTAGGGGGAGGGCCAGGGTGAGGGGATAATTTCTATCAGTTGGCGCTGTAGTTCATCACCACACCGCTCAGGCCGGAGATTTGCTTCAGCTCGCCAAGCGAACCTTTGAGCTTATCTTTCGACGCATCCGGCCCCACGAGGATACGCGTAATTTTACCCTGTACCGGCGTGGTGGGTGAAGTATAAACACGGTATCCCGCGCCGCGCACTTTACTCACGATCTCATTGACCTTATCTGCATTTTTCAACGCACCGAGCTGAACGACATAGGCTTTGCCGGTAGGGGCCGCGTCCTGTTTTGCCTGCGGTGGCGTTTCTGAAGCGGCTGCCAGTTGCTCGGCCGCTTTATCCCGCTGCGGTTTCGGCTGCGGCTTCTCCACCGGTTTCGGCTTCTCAACAGGCTTAGGCTGTTCTACCGGCACCGGATCAATCTCGATGTTATTGTTCGTCGCCAGGCGCGAGGGATCGAGCGACGGCGCGGCTGCATCACCTGCGCGCACCTCTTCCGCTGCGCCTTCTGGCGGCTGGGCAGGCAGCGCCTGCGTTGCCGCTGGCAACATATCGGGCTCGTCGCGATCGCCCGGTTTGGGTACCAGCGGAATGGCCGCAAATTCATCCTGGTAATGCTTTTTCTGCCCGTCGAGCAATCCCGGGAGAATAATCACCCCGAGCGCGACCAGCACAATGGTTCCTGTTAAACGGTTCTGAAACTTACTCGCCACCGGTTCTCCCCGCGTCCATCACTTCCATGACATGTGCCACCGTGTGGAATGACCCACACACCAGCACGGTATCTTCTGGTTTAGCCTCCGCCATCGCGGCACGCCAGGCCGAAACCACACTGCTGTAGATTTCGCCTTTGCCGAGATGTTCCATCAACTGCTCAGCAGTCGCGCCGCGCGGCCCTTCCAGAGGAGCACAATACCAGCTATCGACCACACTCTCCATGCAGGCCAGCGTGCCGCCGATATCTTTATCATGAAGCATACCGATAACCGCCAGCACGCGCCCGGTTTTTGGTAACGATTTGAGACGTCCTGCGAGGTACGCCGCCGCATGCGGGTTATGTGCAACATCCAGAATCAGACGCGGTGACTCACTCACAATCTGAAAACGTCCTGGTAACAGTGCGTTCTGAATGCCATCGCGGATTGCCTGCTCGCTTACCGCTAATCCGCTGGCGCGCAGGGCTGCCAGCGCAGTCGCCGCGTTAGGCTGTGGCACCTGCGGCAGGGGCAGACTCTCCAGCACGCCCTGCGCATCGCTGAAGCGCCAGCCGTTGTCCTGCACCTCATACTGCCAGTCCACGCCGCGACGCAGCAGACGAGCGCCCTTCTCTTTCGCTACCTCAGCGATGGTATGTGGCATGTCCGGTTCGCCTACCACGGCAGGCTTATTGGCCCGGAAAATACCGGCCTTCTCACGGCCAATGCTCTCGCGGTCCGGGCCCAGCCAGTCGGTGTGATCCAGCGCGATGCTGGTGACGACGGCGACATCCGCATCCACCATATTGGTGGCATCCAGACGCCCGCCCAGCCCCACTTCCAGGATCACCACGTCCAGCTGCGCCTGCTTAAACAGCCACAGCGCCGACAGGGTGCCATATTCGAAATAGGTTAATGAGGTTTCGCCGCGCGCCGCTTCGATAGCGGCAAACGACGCCGTATGGGCCGATTCCGCCAGCTCGGTGTTTTGCACCCGCACGCGCTCGGTATAGCGCACCAGATGCGGCGAGCTGTAAACGCCAACTTTGTACCCCGCCGCCATCAGGACAGATTCCAGCGTGTGGCAGGTAGTGCCTTTACCGTTAGTGCCGGCGACGGTAAACACGAAAGGCGCGGGTTTCAGCACGTCAAGACGCGCGGCAACCTGGCTTACGCGCTCAAGGCCCATGTCGATAGTTTTACTGTGCAGGTTTTCCAGATAAGAAAGCCACGCGGCCAGGGGCGACGTGGCTTGAGGAATGCTTTTATTTTCCATGATGCCCGGTTGTCATTAACGGTTTAGAAAGCAAAAGGGCAGCGCCATTCGGCCCTGCCCTTTTCAGTTATCAGGCCTCGGGTTCCTGATCCGGTACCACCACGCCTTCGCGCGGCTCGTCCGGGTTAGGCGCTGGCAGATTCATCAGCTTCGCCAGAATGCTGGCCAGTTTCAGGCGCATTTCCGGACGGCGGACGATCATATCGATAGCGCCTTTCTCAATGAGGAACTCACTGCGCTGGAAGCCCGGCGGCAGTTTCTCACGTACGGTCTGCTCGATAACGCGAGGACCGGCAAAGCCGATCAGCGCTTTTGGCTCCGCGATGTTCAGGTCGCCCAGCATGGCGAAGCTTGCAGAAACGCCGCCCATGGTTGGGTCGGTCAGTACCGAAATGTACGGCAGACCGCGCTCCTGCATTTTCGCCAGCGCCGCAGAGGTTTTCGCCATCTGCATCAGGGACATCAGCGCTTCCTGCATACGTGCGCCACCGGAGGCGGAGAAGCAGATCAGCGGGCAGTTGTCTTCCAGCGCCTGCTCAACGGCACGCACGAAACGCGCGCCGACCACGGAGCCCATTGAGCCGCCCATAAAGGAGAACTCAAACGCGGCGGCAACCACCGGCATTTCATGCAGGGTGCCTTTCATGACGATTAGCGCGTCTTTCTCGCCGGTCTCTTTCTGCGCAGAGGCCAGACGATCTTTGTATTTTTTGGAGTCGCGGAACTTGAGCACATCTTTTGGCTCCAGTTCGCTGCCCAGTTCTACCAGAGAACCTTCGTCCAGCAGGCTATGCAGGCGGTTGCGCGCCGACATACGCATATGGTGGTCACACTTCGGACACACCTCAAGATTGCGTTCCAGCTCTGCGCGATACAGAACCTGGCCGCAGCTATCACACTTCGTCCATACCCCTTCAGGAATGCTCGCTTTACGCGTTGGGGTAATGTTGCTTTTAATTCGTTCAATCCAGCTCATTGATAACCTTTCTGCCTGAACCTGGTCGTATGCCAGTTTTGCTGTAAGAGGCGAATAATGCCATTTTTGCCTCCAACAGACCATGAATGTTGCACATTAAAACATAACAGCCCGAAACTTTGGATAAAAAAGTGGTCGAACCGCCAGCGTGCATTTACTTCGCTTGCTTTGCCGCCGCGCGTTTGTGACGGATAATTTCGATGACGCCAGGCAGTACGGAAAGCACAATAATCGCTACAATCAGTAACTTAAGGTTTTCCTGAACCACCGGCAGATCGCCAAACAGGTAGCCTGCATAGGTGAACAGCAGCACCCACAGCAGCGCGCCCACCACGTTGTACATGGCAAAATGACGATAGGACATGTGACCCATTCCCGCCACAAACGGTGCAAATGTACGCACAATAGGCACAAAACGGGCAAGGATAATGGTCTTACCGCCATGGCGCTCATAGAACGCATGGGTCTTATCTAAATAACTGCGGCGGAAAATCTTCGAGTCCGGATTACTGAACAACCGCTCGCCAAACACCCGCCCGATGGTGTAGTTGACCGCATCACCAACAATCGCGGCGATGATCATCAGGACGACCATCAGATGGACATTCAGGTCATTCGTTGGCAGTGCGGATAACGCGCCCGCCACGAACAGCAGTGAATCTCCAGGCAGGAACGGCGTAACCACAAGGCCGGTTTCACAGAACAGAATGAGGAACAGAATGGCGTAAACCCAGACGCCGTACTGCGCGACCAGCTCCGCCAGGTGAACATCAATATGCAGGATGAAATCAATCAGAAAACGTATTACGTCCATATTGTCTAAGCCCTAATTGCACCTTTGTTTAGTCCGCTAAAAACAGCGGGCCCATTGGCGGTTTTGGCAGGTCGAACCGGTCCGGATAATCCACCGAAACCAGATACAGCCCTTCCGCTTTCGCCGTTGCTGCCGCAAGCGTTCTGTCCTTCGCTGCAAGCAGTTCTGCAATCCAGCTCTCCGGCTGGTGTCCGGCGCCCACTTCCATCAGGCTGCCCACAATATTCCGCACCATATGATGTACAAAGGCATTGGCTTTGATATCCACCACCACATACGCGCCATACCGACTGACGTTAATGTGCATGACGTTACGCCACGGCGTACGGGACTGACACTGCACCGCACGAAACGACGTAAAATCATTCTCTCCAATCAGACACTGCGCCGCACGCTGCATACGTTCTGCATCCAGCGGTTCATAAAAATGCGTCACGCCCTGGCTTAACACCGCCGGGCGCAGGCGCTGGTTATAGATGACATAACGGTAGCGCCGCGCCGTCGCGCTGAAACGCGCGTGAAAATCATCCGGCACAGCTTTCACCCAACGCACGGCAATGTCACCAGGCAAATTCGCATTTACACCCAGCGTCCAGGCCGCGTCTTTGCGCACGGCGGTGGTGTCAAAATGCACCACCTGCCCCGTGCCGTGAACGCCGGCATCGGTGCGGCCCGCGCAGAAGACGCTTATCGGTTCATTCGCTACCTGAGAGAGCGCTTTCTCCAGCTTCTCCTGGACGCTGCACACCTCATTCTGCCGCTGCCAGCCATAGTATTTACTGCCATCGTATTCAATGCCGAGGGCAATTCTGTGGACCGGCTTTTGTTCCACATCTGACATCAGTACAGATACTCCTGCACCAGTTTTTCCGCGATTTTGACCGCCATCAGCGCGCCGCCAAAACGCACGTTGTCGGCAACGGACCAGAACTGCACCTGCTCCGGCATACCGTAATCGTTACGCACGCAGCCCACAGAGAGATGCGCGCTGCCGGTGGCGTCGCCCGCCTGCGTCGGGAATTCGCTCTCTTCGGACAGGACAATGTCCGCACCGCGGCCAAACGCGTCGCGGGCTTCTTCAGCCGCCAGCGGACGCAGGGCTTCAAACCCGACCATCTGCGCGTGGCCGTAAAAGACCGGAGACTGCACGACATTCGCGGAGATCATCAGCCCGTCATCCTGCAAAATTTTGCGTGCTTCATCGACGATACGACGCTCTTCCCGCACCGAACCTTCACGATCCGGCAGCAGCGGCAGCATGTTGAACGCCAGCTGGCGGCCAAAGAAATCATCTTCGTCGATCGGGATACCGTTCAGCAGCTTCGCGCTCTGCCCTGCCAGTGCGTCTACGGCTTTTTTACCGTTAGCGGAGGCTGAAAGCAGGCTGGTCACGGAAATACGCGACAGGCCACCGTCGTCGATCAGCGGCTTCAGCGCGGTCAGCAACTGGCTGGTGAGACTGTTCGGTACTGCAATGATGTTGCGGTTGCGGTAGTCAGCCAGCACAAACGGGTTGACGTCTGGCACCACCAGCGGCACATCCGGCTCCAGGGAGAACAGGCCGCTCAGGTCGATCACCAGACAGCCTGAATTTGTCGCTTCTTCAATGTAAGACGCCGTGGCTTCCGCACCTGCGGCAAAAAACGCCAGCTGAGCCTGCGTCCAGTCAAACGCGGCGGCGTCCTGCACCATCACGGATTTGCCGCCGAAACGCAGATGTTCTCCTGCGCTGTCGGTACGCGCCAGTGCGTAAATCTCACCCACCGGGAACTGACGCTCAGCAAGGGTTTCAAGCAGGGCTTCGCCCACGGCGCCAGTGGCACCCAAAATGGCAATGTTCCAGCCTTCAGACATGGTGGTTTACTCCAGAAATAAAAAGCGTCCCTGCCGGAGCATCCGACAGGGAGCATTAAGAAGACATTAACGTGCCGGGTGGTGAACGGCGTTAAATCCCAGTTTATGCAGCAGCCCCGCCGCTGACGCGTCATCGCACATGACATACAGGGAAGACCACTCGCGGCGCTCAAGGTAATTTTTGCGCAGCTTGTCAAACTCACCCGGAATACCCGCCACTTTACGCAGCAGCGCGTCATCGCGGCGCACATCATACACCAAATGCACCAGCCTTTTCAGCGTTGCCTGATCGAGCGGGCCGTGCAGAGTGATGCGACCAAATTCTGGCGCGGGGAGTAAGGTATCCAGCGCTACCTGCTGCGTATGACCGATAAAGTCGCTGTAGGCTTCAAACACCTGCGTCGTGCCGCGCGCTTTGCCTTCAAGCGTGTAGCCAGCGATATGCGCGGTGCCCACGTCCACCTTGTTGAGTAGCTCAACGTTGAGATCCGGCTCGGGTTCCCAGACGTCCAGCACCACGCTGAGGTTTTGTCGTTCGTTCAGACATGCCAGCAGCGCCGCGTTATCCACCACCGGTCCCCGGCAGGCATTTATCAGAATAGTGCCAGCCTTCAGACGGCGGATCAGCTTTTCGTCGGCCAGGTGCAGAGTCTTGTACGGCCCCTCTTTAAAGAGCGGCGTATGGAAGGTGATGACGTCGCACTCGTCGACCAGCTCATCCAGCGTGCGGAAGTCGCCTTCATCGCCGTTATCCTTACGCGGCGGATCGCACAGCAGGGTGTGGATACCCCAGGCTTCCAGACGCTTTTGCAGACGTCCGCCCACGTTGCCCACACCCACAATCCCGACGGTGCGGTCTTTCAGCGCAAAACCATCGCGCTCGGCCAGCATCAATAGCGAGGAGAAAACATATTCCACGACGGCAATGGCGTTACAGCCTGGCGCCGCGGAAAAACCAATCCCCGCCTGCTTAAGCCACTGGTCATCCACATGATCGGTCCCGGCCGTTGCCGTCCCGACAAATTTAACCCCTTTGCCGGTGAGCAGTGCCTCATTTACTTTGGTCACCGAGCGCACCATCAGGGCGTCTGCATCGTCCAGTTCGCTGACCGGAATCGGGCGACCAGGGACAGCCTTAACCTCACCCAGGCGGCTGAACAGCTCACGGGCGTAAGGCATATTTTCATCAACGAGGATTTTCACGTCTGAGTACCTGTTTGAGAGGAAGTAAACCTGCCAAGTGTGCCATAATCTCGCCGCCGGGCATATATCTCCGCCCGGTTACGCAGAGTTTGACTTTAAGGATTTTTGACGATGCAGCCCATTTCAGGTACGCCTCCGCGCCCTCCGGGTGAAGGCCCCGTAACGCCCAACACGCCAGGCGAACAACCGCTCTCCACGCAGCAACGCACCGTACTGGAGCGTCTGATCACGCGTCTTATTGCGTTAACCTCACAGCAAAACGCAGAGGTATGGGCCGGCGTTAAGCACGATTTGGGCGTAAGAAACGATGCGCCGCTACAGTCGCGCCATTTCCCTGCCGCCGAACAAAACCTTAACCAGCGTCTTACCAGCGCACAGCAGCAACATACTACCCGTCAGATTATCTCGCAGCTGACCGAGCTATTGGGCCAGGGGAATAATCGCCAGGCGGTGAGTGATTTTATCCGTCAACAGTACGGTCATACCGCCCTGAGCCAGCTTTCGCAAGAACAGCTGAAAACCGTGTTGACCCTGCTGCAAAGCAATCAGCTTTCTATCCCGCAGCCGCAACAGCGCCCGTCTACAGAGCGGCCATTGCAGCCTGCGGAGCATAATACGCTCAAGCAGATGGTCACTAAACTGGCTGCCGCTACCGGCGAACCCACAAAGCTTATCTGGCAATCCATGCTGGAACTTTCCGGTGTGAAAGCGGGCGAGATGATCCCGGCAAAACAGTTTACCCATCTGGTCACCTGGCTCCAGGCGCGTCAGACGCTCAGCACCCAGAGCGCCCCGACCCTGCACAGCGTACAGGCGGCGCTGAAACAACCGCTGGAACCGCACGAGTTCGATACGATCCGGGATTACGCTCAGCAGAGCTGGCAGGCTACGCCGCAAACGGTGCTGACCACCGCGCAGGTGCAGGATGTGCTCAATCAGATCTTCGTTCGCCGCGCCGAGCGGGAAGGCGGCGTGCCGGAGGTAAGAAACATTCAGCCGATCTACAACCCGCTGTTTGCCCCCGTAGTTGATACGTTCAAAACGCTTTCTGCCCGTCCGGGATTGATGTTTATCGCGTTGGTGATTGCGCTGGCGATTTTCTGGCTAGTTGCGTGAGGATTTGCCCGGTGGCGCTTCGCTTACCGGGCCTACAACGGCTCGAACAGTAGGCCGGGTAAGGCGAAGCCGCCACCCGGCAACATACTACCGCTTGCGAAACGCCACCAGCGTCACCACAATTCCCACCACCGCTGACACCGCACCGGCCAGGAAGACGGAAGGATAGCCAAACGACGTTGCAAGCAGCCCCGCCAGCGGCCCGGTGACCCCGTATGAGATATCCTGAAACGCCGCATAGCCGCCCAGCGCCGTGCCGCGCACCTGCGGAGCCACGCGCTTCACCACTTCAACGCCCAGCGCCGGGAAGATCAGGGAGCAGCCGCAGCCGGTCAACGCCGCACCCAGCAGCGCAACGGATGCAGAGGGCGCCTGCCAGAGCAGTACCAGACCCACGGTCTCAATGACAAGTGACGCCACGGCCACCTTCACGCCGCCAAAGCGATCCGGCATCCAGCCAAACAGCACGCGCATCAATACAAACGCGCCGCCAAAGGCCGTCAGCGTAAAGCCCGCCATCGCCCAGCCGCGGCTCATGAAATAGAGGGAAACAAAGGTACCAATAACCGCGAAGCCCACCCCCTGAAGCGCCAGCCCAAGCCCCGGCTGCCAGATTTGCCCCACCACGCTCCACAGCGAAGGACGCTCGCCTTTATGGGCGGGCACCTTACGCACCGAACCGTTAAACGCCCACGCCAGCAGCGGCAATACCATGGTGGTGCCTGCCAGCGCCGCAAAACCAAACTGGCTGTGGATCAGCAGCCCCAGCGGTGCGCCTGCCGCCAGCGCGCCGTAAATCGCCATCCCGTTCCAGGACATCACTTTTCCGGAACGCGCAGGCCCCACCAGCCCCATTCCCCAGGTAAGGGTGCCGGTCAGCAGCTGGCTTTCGCCAAAGCCGAGGATCAGACGCCCTGCCACCAGCAGCGCGAATTTATACGCTGCATCTATCGGCAACAGCGCCGCCAGCAGCCAGGCTCCCCCCGCCAGCCCGCAGGCAAACATGCCCTGCAACGCCGAGCGTTTTGCGCCGTGCTGATCCGCCAGGCGACCGGCGTAGCCCCGGGTTAATACCGTCGCTAAAAACTGAATGCCCACCGCAATACCGACCATGGTGTTGCCATAGCCCAGCTCCTGGTGAACGAACAAGGGGATCACCGGCAGCGGCAGGCCAACGGTCATATAGGTCAGAAACACCGCAAAGGCGATGCGGAAAAGGGAAAGGTTCCCGGAAGGAGCGCTCTTCTCAGGGGTAACAGCCTTCATGCATAACTCCGTGTTCAGGCATAAAAAAAGGGAGCCGCGCGGCTCCCTTCTACTATACCTTCAAACGCTTACGCTTTCAGCTTACGCATCACCAGCGTGGCGTTGGTGCCGCCGAAACCGAAGCTGTTGGACATAACGGTCGTCAGCTCACGTTCGGTGGTTTCGGTCACGATGTTCAGGCCAGCCGCCTGCTCGTCCATCTCTTCGATGTTGATGCTTGGCGCGATAAAGCCGTTTTCCAGCATCAGCAGAGAGTAGATCGCTTCCTGCACGCCCGCCGCGCCCAGAGAGTGACCGGTCATGGCTTTGGTTGCAGAGATAGCCGGGCTGTTGTCGCCGAACACTTCACGGATCGCACCCAGCTCTTTCACGTCGCCTACCGGCGTTGAGGTGCCGTGGGAGTTCAGGTAGTCGATTGGAGTATCAACACCGTGCATCGCCATCTTCATGCAGCGCACCGCGCCTTCACCGGATGGAGCAACCATGTCAGCGCCGTCAGACGTTGCGCCGTAGCCCACGATCTCAGCATAGATGTGCGCGCCACGCGCCAGCGCGTGTTCAAGCTCTTCAACCACAACCATACCGCCGCCGCCAGCGATAACAAAACCGTCGCGGTGTGCATCATAAGTACGGGACGCTTTGTCTGGCGTTTCGTTGTATTTGGTGGACAGTGCGCCCATCGCGTCGAACTCACAGGCCATTTCCCAGCCCAGCTCTTCGCCGCCGCCAGCAAATACGATGTCCTGTTTGCCCAGTTGGATCTGCTCAACCGCATTACCGATACAGTGTGCGGAGGTCGCACATGCGGAGCTGATGGAGTAGTTCACACCGTGGATTTTGAACGGCGTTGCCAGGCACGCGGAAACCGCTGAACCCATGGCTTTGGTCACAACATATGGACCGACCGCTTTCAGGCCGCGCGGGCTGCGCATGGCGTCAGCACCGAACACCTGAGCTTTAGAAGAACCGCCGGAACCTGCAATCAGGCCCACGCGTGGGTTGTTCTGGTAAACGTCTTCGCTCAGACCAGAATCCTTGATCGCTTCCTGCATGGAAAGATAGGCGTAGATAGAGGCATCGTTCATGAAACGAACCACTTTACGGTCAATTAAACCGGTGGTGTCCAGTTTAACGTTACCCCATACGTGGCTACGCATTCCAGAATCTTTAAACTCTTCAGAGAAAGTGATCCCGGAGCGTCCTTCACGCAGAGATGCCAGGACTTCCTGCTGGTTATTACCGATGCTGGAAACGATGCCCAGGCCAGTAATCACTGCACGTTTCATTCAATACCTCTGTAAGTCGCACTATAAAAAGTTTCGAGTCGCACAATAGCGTACACTTGTACGCCGAACAAGTCCGATCAGCCATTTTCTGTGGAAATTTGCACCGATGGGCTCACATCGCTAAGATCGTGCCACTGCCTGTCGGACGAGTAACTTACGTGAAACAAAACGCCATACAACCTGCCAACCTCGAATTCAACGCTGAGGGTACACCTGTTTCCCGAGATTTTGATGACGTCTACTTTTCTAATGATAACGGACTGGAAGAGACGCGCTATGTCTTCCTCGACGGAAATCATCTCAGCACCCGCTTCCCTGAGCATCCGCGCAGTCTGTTCGTCGTGGCGGAGAGCGGTTTCGGCACCGGGCTGAATTTTCTGACCCTCTGGCAGGCGTTCGATCAGTTTCGCGCTGCATACCCCGAGGCTACCTTACAAAGATTACATTTCATCAGTTTCGAAAAATTTCCGCTTACCGCGCACGATCTGCGGCTTGCCCATCAGCGCTGGCCGGAGCTTGCCCACTGGGCGGAACAGCTTCAGACCCAGTGGCCACCGGCTATCGGCGGCTGTCATCGTCTGTATCTGGATGACGGACGCGTCACCCTCGACCTGTGGCTGGGCGATATTAACGACCTGACCGATAAGCTTGATGACTCAATGAATCAGAAAGTGGACGCCTGGTTCCTGGACGGTTTTGCGCCCGCTAAAAACCCGGACATGTGGAGCCCGCACCTGTTCAGCGCCATGGCACGTCTGGCGCGCCCGGGCGCGACGCTTGCTACCTTCACCTCCGCGGGCTTTGTCCGTCGTGGGTTGCAGGAGGCGGGGTTTACCATGCGGAAAACCAAAGGCTTTGGCCGCAAACGCGACATGCTGGTCGGGGTGATGGAACAGGATCTGGCGATCCCGGCGCAGGCCCCCTGGTTTGCCCGCCGCGCCAGCACCTCGCGTGAGGTCGCTATTGTGGGCGGGGGTATTGCCAGCGCCCTGCTCTCGCTGGCGCTGCTGCACCGTGGCTGGCAGGTGACGCTCTACTGCGCTGACGAGGCACCGGCGACGGGCGCATCAGGCAACCGTCAGGGCGCGCTTTATCCCTTATTAAGTGCACACGATCCGGCACTGTTCCAGTTCTTCCCGGCGGCGTTTACGTTTGCTCGCCGCCTTTACGATAGCCTGCCTGTTGGGTTCGACCACGACTGGTGCGGCGTGACGCAGCTCGGCTGGGACGAGAAGAGCCAGCAGAAAATCACCCAAATGCTGTCGCTGGGGCTGCCGGAAACCATCGCCCATGCAGTGACGGCTCAGCAGGTTGCTGAGACCGCTGGTGTCGACACCGGCTGCGGCGGAATTCAGTATCCACTCGGCGGCTGGCTGTGTCCGGCTGAACTGACTTCTGCGGCGATAGCCCTCGGGCAGTCGCGTGGGTTGACAGTGCATTATGCCCATAAGGTTCAATCGCTAAGCCGCACTGCACACTGGAAGCTGCGTTTCGCTGACGGTAAAGAGGCGCAGCATGCCAGCGTTGTACTGGCCAACGGACATCACATCACTCAGTTTACCCAGACAGCGTCATTGCCGGTTTATCCAGTCGGCGGCCAGGTGAGCCATATCCCGACCGCGCCCGAACTGAGCAAACTGCGTCAGGTGCTGTGTTACGACGGCTACCTGACGCCGCAAAATCCCTCCAACGGCCATCACTGCATCGGCGCCAGCTACCATCGCGGTGAAACAGATATGCAGTACAGCGAAGCGGATCAGCAGCAAAACCGACAGCGCCTGGTCGACTGTTTTCCGGATGCGTCGTGGGCGAAAGAGGTTGATGTCAGTGAGGGTCAGGCGCGCTGCGGCGTACGCTGCGCGACCCGCGATCACCTGCCGATGGCGGGAAACGTGCCGGACTATGACGCCACGCTTGAAGTCTATCAGGATCTTGCAGACAGCAAAGAAACGGCGGTAAGTGCGCCCGTTCACCCCGAGCTGTTTATGCTGGGTGGCTTAGGCTCGCGGGGATTGTGCTCCGCGCCGCTGCTGGCTGAAGCGTTAGCCGCGCAAATGAGCGACGAGCCGGTTCCGCTGGACAGGGTTACGCTCGCGGGGCTGAATCCAAACCGACTGTGGGTGCGGAAATTGCTGAAGGGGAAAATGGTCAAGTAGGGTGCGGTCTGGTGCCCTCACCCCGGCCCTCTCCCTGTGGGAGAGGGCGGTGATACACTTACTTCGCTTTCGCCTGCTGGAACAAATTATCCCACATGCCCAGCACTAAAGACTGGTCGCGCGGAGAGAGTTCCCCGGCCTGAATAGCGTTTTCCAGGCTGCGAGTGACTTCCGCGTGAACGGCGTCGGCAGAGTGATCGTCCCCGGCTTCCAGCGCGGCTACCGCCAGCGTCAGGTGACCACGCAGATAACCGCTGGCGAACAGCTCATCATCACTGGCGTGTTCCACCATGTCATCAATTAACGCCAGAATGCGTGATTCAAATTCTGCGATCATCTTCTTTCCTCTGTTAAAGATCTTCCGGCCACGGGAAGCGTTCCGCCGTGATCTCCGGCGTGTGGTAATAATTCTGTAAAGCCTCGATCAGGCGTGCCGGACGTGCCGGGATGCCTTTCTCAAGATATTCCATCACCTGCGCATGAACGCGGCGCTGGAAGACGATACGGTCTGGCTCGAAGTCGCCTTCGAGGTTGTCACAGCTCACGTTGAACGGGAAACCCGCCGCCACGCAGAACAGCCATTCCAGCGCCTGGGGTTTCACCTCCACATCTTCAAACTGCCCCTGGGTGGCGGCGTCGCGCCCGTCCGGGCAGTACCAGTAACCAAAGTCCACCAGCTCGCGACGCGCTTTCCCGGCGATACACCAGTGCGAAATTTCGTGCAAACCGCTGGCGTAAAAGCCGTGGGCAAAGATGATGCGGTTATACGGAACCTCGTCATCAGCTGGAAGATAGATCGGTTCGTCGTCGCCTTTAATCAGACGGGTATTAAAATCATCAGCAAAACAGCTATCGAAGATCTCAATCAGCTGTTCGTAGTTATGCGTACTGTTCATTAGTTCATCCCCAACCAGGTGAGGATCTCCTGTCCATGGCTGTCATAAAGAAGTTTGGCGCTCATCACCGCCGAGACGACAACAATCATCGGGCGGATCAGCTTTTGCCCTTTGCTTAATACCAGACGCGAGCCTGCGCGCGCGCCCAAAAACTGCCCTGCCATCATCACAAACCCGGTTGCCCAGATAACCTTGCCGCCAATGATAAACAACAGCAGACCGCCGACGTTGGAGGTCGCGTTGAGGACTTTGGCGTGGGCGGTGGATTTGGCGAGGTTGAACCCGGCCAGCGTCACGAATGCCAGCGCGTAAAACGAGCCTGCCCCCGGGCCAAAGAAGCCATCGTAAAAACCGACGCAGCCACCGGCGATCAGCGCAAACGGCAGGCCGTGAAGGCGACGCTGTCGATCTTCTTCCCCGAGCTTTGGCATGAGTAAGAAATAGAGGCCGATACAGATAACCAGCAGCGGCAGGATCTGGCGCAGAATGTCGGACTGTACGTGCTGGACCAGCAGCGCGCCCGCCGTTGAGCCAATAAACGTCATCAGGATATTGAGCTTCTGATCGGCGAGATTCACAACTTTACGCCGAATGAAATAGAGCGACGAGGAGAGCGAACCGCCGCATGCCTGGAGTTTGTTGGTGGCAAGCGCCTGGGCAGGGCTCATGCCTGCCGCCAGCAACGCCGGAACGGTGAGCAACCCGCCGCCGCCCGCCAGGGCATCGATAAATCCGGCTAACATTGCAACAAAAAAGAGCACCGCCAGCAGCAGCGGTGACACCATGAACAGGTCGACGAAATTATCCATTAAAGTACATGCTCATCCAGTAGCGCCTGGCAGGAAGGCGGCAACGGAGGCGGTGTCTTCTTCTCAGGCTTAGAGGTTCCAGGCTTGGCTGGTTCAAACCAGCTTTGCAGTTCGTAACCACAACCATCGCCAGGCGGTGGCAGCGGCTGATCTTCACATTCCAGGCTGTTCGCCGGGCAGCGCAGGCGAACATGCATATGGGCACGATGCTGGAACCACGGGCGCACTTTACGCAACCAGTCGCGATCCGTTCCCGCATCCAGGCAAAGCTGCTGCTTGATGGCCGGATTAACAAAGATCCGCGTGACGTCGTTATCCTTTGCCGCCAGCTTAATCATGCTGGAAATTTCCGGCGACCATCGCGAGGCGACGACACGTTTACCGTCGGCCGAGACCAGATCCAGCGCCTGCGGTTTCAGCAGTTGCGCTGAGCTCCAGCGCGTTTTCGGCAATTGCAGGAAGATATCCACATCCAGTCCGGTCTGGTGGCTGGCGTGACCGCCGTTAAAGCGGCCACCGGCAGGCATCCCCATATCGCCAATCAGCATCGTGCCCAGCCCCAGATTATGCACCTGGTTGCCAAGACGCTGAATAAAAAGCACCAGGTCAGGATGGCCGAAATAACGGCGCTGGTCGGTGCGCATCACCTGATAGGTATCCGATTGCAGCGGAAGTTCCTGCGCGCCGACGATACACCCGTTGGAGAAAGCGCCAATGGACTGCGCGCTCCCCGCTACCGGATGGGTGATTTTCTGCCACGGCGTAGCGGCCAGGCTTGCTCCACTGACCAGCAGCGCCAGCAGAGCGATTGCGGTTTTTTTCATAGTTACCAGCGTGGAATGGTGGTCGTCACATCCGCATTCTGCGCGCGCTGGCGCAGGAAGTGATCCATCAGCACGATCGCCAGCATCGCTTCTGCGATCGGTACCGCGCGGATCCCCACGCACGGATCGTGACGCCCTTTGGTGATCATCTCAACTTCATCGCCAGCGCGGTTAATCGTGTGGCCCGGCACGGTAATGCTGGACGTTGGCTTCAGCGCGATATTGGCAATAATTTGCTGCCCGCTGCTGATGCCGCCCAGAATGCCGCCCGCATGGTTGCTCTGGAAACCCGCCTTCGTGATTTCGTCGCGGTTCTGGCTGCCGCGAAGCTTAACCACGTCAAAACCGTCGCCGATTTCAACGCCTTTCACCGCGTTGATGCTCATCAGCGCGTGGGCGATGTCGGCGTCAAGGCGGTCAAATACCGGCTCGCCCCAGCCAGCCGGCACGCCATCGGCCACCACGGTGACTTTCGCACCAATGGAATCGCCCTCTTTTTTCAGGCCACGCATCAGCTCATCCAGCGCGTCCAGCTTGTCGGCATCGGCGCAGAAGAACGGGTTAAGTTCTACCTGCTCCCAGTCTTTGATAGCCAGCGGAATGTCGCCCATCTGGGTCAGACAGCCGCGGATAACGATGCCGAATTTCTGCTGGAGATATTTTTTGGCAATCGCCCCTGCCGCCACGCGCATCGCGGTTTCACGTGCGGAAGAACGTCCGCCGCCGCGATAGTCGCGAAAGCCATATTTTTGTTCGTAGGTGTAATCAGCGTGGCCCGGACGGAAGACGTCTTTAATCGCGCCGTAGTCCTGAGAACGCTGATCGGTGTTTTCAATCAGCAGACCAATGCTGGTCCCGGTGGTACGGCCTTCAAATACGCCGGAGAGAATTTTGACCTGGTCCGGCTCGCGACGCTGCGTGGTGTAGCGAGAGGTACCCGGACGCCGGCGGTCAAGGTCATGCTGTAAATCGGCTTCGGTCAGTTCGATGCCTGGCGGGACGCCATCAACGATACAACCCAGTGCCAGACCGTGCGACTCGCCAAAGGTGGTCACACGGAATACCTGTCCAATACTGTTTCCTGCCATCACGGCTCCGATGTTGTTGTTTGTGTTTGAGCGTTGTGAAACGGGCCGAAGCCCGCTGGATTAATCTTTGTAAATGCTGAAGTATTCGCGTGCATCAAGCAGCTGCGCCTTGGTCAGCATGAAGACGCCGTCACCGCCGTTGTCGAACTCAAGCCAGGTGAACGGCACATCCGGGTACTGCTCTATCAGATGTACCATGCTGTTGCCCACTTCACAAATCAGAACGCCGTCGTCGGTCAGATAATCCGGCGCGCAGGCCAGGATGCGGCGGGTCAGCTTCAGCCCGTCAGAGCCGGACGCCAGACCCAGCTCCGGCTCGTGACGGTACTCGTTCGGCAGGTCGGACATGTCTTCTGCATCCACGTACGGCGGATTGGTGACGATCAGGTCGTATTGCAGCGTCGGCAGGTCGCGGAACAGGTCAGAGCGGATAGGCGTGACGTGATGAATCAGCCCGTGCTCTTCAATGTTGTGTTCGGTGACGGCCAGCGCGTCGGTGGAGATATCGACGGCGTCCACTTCCGCTTCCGGGAAGGCGTACGCGCAGGCAATGGCGATGCAGCCGCTGCCAGTGCACATATCAAGAATGTGCTGCGGCTGATGGTTAATCAGGCCGTCAAAGTGGTTGTTGATCAGCTCGCCAATCGGCGAGCGCGGCACCAGCACGCGTTCATCAACATAGAACTCATGGCCGCAGAACCAGGCTTTGTTGGTCAGGTAAGCCACCGGAATGCGCTCGTTCACGCGACGGATCACGCGCTCAACGATGCGGTGTTTTTCGCTGGAGGTCAGGCGCGCGGTGCGCATGTCTTCCGGAATATCCAGCGGCAGATAGAGAGACGGCAGCACCAGCTGAACGGCCTCATCCCACGGGTTATCCGTACCGTGGCCGTACCAGATATTGGCGGCGCTGAAGCGGCTAACCGACCAGCGCAACATGTCCTGTATGGTATGCAGCTCGTTTACTGCTTCATCGACAAAAATTTTATCCACTCTTTCCTCCAGGGCATGCTCGCATAATTTTCGGCGGCTAGTTTGCCATGAAGACGGCGATAAATCAGCAATGACGCGTGTCGCTTGAGGTTAAAAAATGCGTTTAGTCGGGTACACTATCGGAAATACGAGATGAGAATGACGAATGAAAAAGAAAACATCGCTCAGCGAGGAGGATCAGGCTCTCTTCCGCCAGCTGATGACCGGGACGCGTCAAATCACGCACGACACCATTGTCCATCGCCCGCAGCGTAAAAAAGTCAGCGAGGTTCCGGTCAAACGTCTGCTCCAGGAGCAGGCCGATAACAGCCACTATTTTTCAGATGAGTTTCAGCCGCTGCTCAGTACTCAGGGTGCGGTGAAATACGTGCGCGAAGACGTCAGCCATTTTGAACTGAAAAAATTACGCCGGGGAGATTACTCGCCGGAGCTGTTCCTCGATCTGCATGGGTTGACCCAGATGCAGGCGAAACAGGAGCTGGGGGCGTTGATCGCGGCATGTCGTCGCGAGCATGTTTTTTGCGCCTGCGTGATGCACGGTCACGGCAAACATATTCTTAAGCAACAGACACCGCTGTGGCTGGCTCAGCACCCGCACGTGATGGCGTTTCATCAGGCACCCAAAGAGTACGGCGGAGATGCCGCATTGCTGGTATTGATTGAAGTGGAGGAGTGGCAGCCGCCAGAGTTGCCCTGACAGGATGGCGGGAGGCACGCTGCACCCCGCCATATCGCACGTCACGTCAGATGGCTTTTGCCATCTTCAGGTTGCACGGACTCATTTGCCAGTTAAAGACCCCTTTGCCGGTTTCGTCGAGGGTGACGTTGGCAATGGCGGACGTTGTGAACATCGGTGGCGTTTCGCCCGGGCACAGCTCAGATACCAGATAGCCGACCAGCGGCAGGTGGGAAATGACCAGTGCGGAAGCGACACCTTCATTGCACAGCGCCTGAAGGTAAGCACTGACAAGGCCAACATCGCCACACGGCGTGAGTTCAGGGAGCACATCCACACTGGATGGCAGGTTCATACACTCCCCTACCACATCCAGCGTCTGTTCTGCCCGCAGGAACGGACTCACCAGAACGCGTTCAATGTCCACTTTTTGACCTTTAAGCCATGTTGCCATCTGACGGGATTCGTCGCAGCCACAGACGGTTAAAGGACGTACTGAGTCACTGGCGGCATCGAGTGCCGCGTCGCCGTGACGCATGATAAAAACTTGCATATTGCACCGCTTTTGTTAACCAGAATCACCGGCGTTAACTACCCGCGATTAATGCTCTGAGGTAGAAAACCCGATGGCCGGGCATTGTGCCTGATCCATTCGGTGAATGAAACGCTGTTTTTTACCTCAATGGCGTAAGTATAGTCAATCTCTGTTTATAATTTCGCCAGAACAGGTTCCATCACCTCAGGATTTACCCTTCTTTGACTTCAGTTTACGCAATCAGTTTCCCTTACGGGCCAGAATGTCTGACCCCGTTCCGCCATCTGCAATAATTCGTCACAAGGTGTAAACCGTGGACCATATTGCGAGGCCAGACGTTGCAGAATCGCAACCACTTCACCCGCCCCGAGGGTATCCATATACCGGAACGGACCGCCAAGGAATGGCGGAAAACCGATACCAAACACGGCGCCGATGTCGCCGTCGCGTGCGCTCTTGATCACCTGCTCACCAAAGCAGCGCGCCGCTTCATTGAGCATCATCATTACGCAGCGCTCAGCACACTGAACCGCCGACAATTTTGCCTGACCCGTGACAGGAATATGCGCATAAACCGAAGGGTCGACCTGTTTCTTGCTTTTACGCCCTTTCGCGGCGTAAAGATAGAAACCGCGTTCATTTTTTCTGCCTTTGCGATCGTCCTTCAAAATTGCAGAAACAAAGTTTGCAGGCGGCGCAAAACGATCGCCATAAGCCGCTTCCAGCACAGGGATAATTTTAGTCCCCGTATCAATTCCTACCTCATCCAAAAGTTGGATTGGGCCGACGGGGAAACCAAACTTCACCAGAGCGTCATCGACGTGCTCAATTTTCTCCCCTTCCGTCAGCAACCGCATCGCTTCGTTAATGTACGGTGCCAGAATGCGGTTGACGTAGAAGCCGGCTTTGTCCGCGACCACAATCGGGGTTTTGCCCTGTTTTTTCGCCAGCTTCACCACGGTGGCAATAGTTTGCGGGCTGGTTGTGGCATGTGGGATAACCTCCACCAGCGGCATTTTTTCGACAGGGCTGAAATAGTGCAGCCCTATCACCTGCTCCGGGCGCACGGCTTTCGCCGCGATGTCGCCGATCGGCAAAGACGAGGTATTTGACGCGAAAATGGTGTGCGGCGCGCAGTGCTGTTCAACATCCGCCACCATCTGCTGCTTAAGGGCCAGATCTTCGAACACGGCTTCAATCACCAGATCGCGGTGTGCAAACCCACTGTAGTCGGTGGCGCCAGTGATCATCGCGAGGGTTTTATCGCGCTCACTGGCCTTGATATGGCGGCGTTTCACTTTGCGATCAAGGTTCTGCCAGCTGTACTGCAACGCATGGTTGATACCCTTAGGGTTGATATCTTTGATACGTACGGGCAATTTGCCTTTGCTGGCGGTGACAAATGCGATGCCGCCGCCCATCAGCCCACCACCCAGAACGCCAACGGCGCGCAGCAGAGCCGGTTCAGCTTCACTGCCCGGATCTTTTTTAACCTCCGTGCTGGCAAAGAAAATGCCGCGCAGCGCCTGCGACTGCGGCGTCATCGCCAGCTCGCCAAAGGCTTTCGCTTCCGCAGCATAACCGCTGCTGCTGCCCTGCGATAAACCGGTTTCAATCACCTTCAGAATGCGCGTCGCTGCCGGATAATTCCCTTTGGTTTTTTGCTCGGTTTTTTTACCCACCATATTGAACAGCAGCGTGCGCCCCAGCGGCCCGGCGAGGATACGCTCGCGCACCGGCAGAGGGCGTTTCGCCTGACGACCTTTCAGCGCCCGCTCAACGGCGGCCTCAAGCAAGATGGCGTGCGGAACGACCTCATCAACCAGACCCGCCTTTAATGCCTGACGGGCGCGCAGCTGTTTACCGGTTAAAATCATCTCCAGCGCCGTACTGACGCCCACCAGACGCGGCAGGCGCTGCGTGCCACCTGAACCGGGCAGCAATCCAAGCTGTACCTCCGGCAGTCCGAGTACCGTTTTCGCATCGTCGGTACAAATGCGGCTGTGACAGGCCAGCGCCAGCTCAAGCCCACCGCCCAGGCAGGCCCCGTGGATCGCAGCGACAACGGGTATCGACAGCGCATGGATCTCCGCCATTACCTGCTGCCCTTGACGCGCCAGGTCTTCTGCTTCCTGAGCGCTTTTCGCCCGGGCAATCATGTTGATATCGGCCCCGGCAATAAAGTTATCCGGCTTTGCCGAGATAAATACCAGGCCACGTATCGCTTTGTTTTCGCGGATCTGTCTGAGCATCGCACGCACCTGAACGCCGAACTCGGCCTTCAGGGTGTTCATCTTTTCGTCGGGTACATCAATGGTGATAACAGCCACGTTATCAAGGCGAACAGCCAGGTTAAATGCAGATGTCGTTTCCATTATTCAGCCTCCAGAACCATTGCTGCACCCAGGCCGCCCGCCGCACAGGCGGTAACGAGACCAAAACCGCCGCCGCGGCGACGCAGCTCGTGCAAAGTCTGGGTTATCATTCTCGCGCCGGTCGCCGCAAATGGATGGCCGTAGGCGATGGATCCGCCAAGCACGTTAAACTTACTCTGATCCACTTCGCCGGTCGCGTGGGCGCGGCCCAGTACATCGCGCGCGAAGCGCTCGCTTGCCAGCAGCTGAATGTTTGCCAGGGTTTGTGCGGCAAAGGCTTCGTGCATATCGATCAGGGTTAAGTCAGACAGCGTCAACCCCGCACGCTCCAGCGCCAGGGGCGTGGACCAGGCCGGACCGAGCAGCATGTCCTGCCAGACATCAATGGCGGTAAAGGCGTAGCTACGCAAATAGCCCAGCGGTGTGATGCCAAGCTCTTTCGCCCGGGATTCCGTCATCAGGATCACGGCGGCGGCACCGTCCGTCAGTGGCGTACTGTTGGCCGCCGTAACGGTGCCATGTTTACGATCAAACGCCGGGCGCAGTTTTGCGTAATCCTCCAGCGTCGAGGTGCCACGGATATTGTTATCTTCCACCAGCGGTTCGCGGAAAGGCGGGATATAAGCAGTCATCACCTCGTCGGCAAGTTTGCCTTCCGACCAGGCCTTCGCAGCGAGCTGATGCGAGCGATGCGCCAGTGCATCCTGCTGTTCGCGGGTAATACCGTAGGTTTTTGCCATCTGCTCGGCAGTGTCGCCCATACGCAGGCCGGTGGAGTATTCAGCAACGGCAGGTGGCACGGGCATGAGGTCGCGCAGGCGTAAACGCGAGAAGAGTTTAAGCTTTGCACCGGTAGTGCGAGCTTTGTTGGCATCCACGAGGATGCGGGCCAGCTGTTTGCTGACGCCGATGGGCAGCACGGAGGAGGAATCCGCGCCGCCGGCGATCCCCGCGCGAATGGTCCCCGCCATCAGGCTTTCCGCCACGTTCGCCACCGCCTGGAAACTGGTGGCGCAGGCGCGGCTGACGCTGTAGGCGTCGGTATGAACATTCATGCCGGTACCCAGCACGATTTCACGCGCGATATTGGGCGCTTCCGGCATCTGCACCACCTGGCCGAAAACCAGTTGCTCAATAACCTCTGGCGGGATCTCGCTGCGAGCCAGCATCTCCCCCACCACCATTTTTCCCAGATCGACAGCCGGTATACCGTGAAACGCGGTTGCCTGACGCGCAAACGGCGTACGTAACCCGCTGATAATGGCAATGCGGTCACCGTGTCGGGTGATAAGCGGTAATGCCTGACTCATAACACTCCCCTGTAAAAAAATTTTGCGCGCACATTAAGTGGTCTGACCTGATAATAGTCTTAACTATTTTTTTACATTGAGCCAATCGGGGAAGCGAAAAATTGCGAGCTAAGGCACAGAGAAGAAAAAGAAAATGCCCCTGCATGGCAGAGGCATTTGTGAGATTTGTTGCCGGGTTGCGGCGTTGCCTTACCCGGCCTACACGATCATAGGCCCGTGCAAAAAGTATTAACGCAGGCCTAACTGGAAGATCAGCGTTTCTGCTTCGCAGGCGAACACAAAGTCGATATCCAGCTGCACGCCGCCTTCCACTTCCGTGAAGGTGGATTTGATTTCACACGGATCGGATTCGACTTCACGCGCGCGCTGGCTCAGCGCGGCCAGCGTCTCTTCCGCTTCAGCACGGTTAGGGAATACGCGGCTGTAAGAGGCGGTGCAATCGGTGTTGTCCATAATGGTGCCAACATCCATACAGCAGCAAACCGGGGTTTCATCAGCACTGCATTTACTCATAGCTCAATTTCCTCTGTATTCGCGCAGGGCGCGAGATAAACACGATGCGTCTATTTTACGCCCCCGGACGAGCCCCCTCCAGCCGTTAATGGCGCAAAATCGGATAAGTGAGCAATATCACACTAAAAAATGATCTAAAACAAAATTCCCCTTTTCAGAGGAATCGCACTGGTCACAATTTTGCCAACCAGATCTCGTTTCAAGAAACATATCTGAAAATATTAATAAACAAACTTGCAACATCCCAGCTGGTCAGACCTATACTCTCGCCACTGGTCTGATTTGTAAGTCATACCTCAGACCCTACACTTCGCGCTCCTGTTACGGTATGTAACAATTATTGAATAAAAATAACTCAATGAGGTTATGGTCATGAGCCAGAAAACCCTGTTCAAACAAACTGCTTTAGCAGTTGCAGTGGCAATCGTCTCAACGTCCGCCTGGTCAGCGGGCTTCCAGTTAAACGAATTTTCTTCCTCTGGCCTTGGCCGTGCGTATTCCGGGGAAGGTGCGATTGCCGATGACGCAGGCAACGCGAGCCGTAACCCGGCGCTGATCATGATGTTTGATCGCCCTACCTTCTCTGCCGGTGCGGTTTACATCGATCCTGATGTCAATATTTCTGGCAAATCTCAGTTCACCGGCGCAGATCTGAAGGCGGATAACATTGCGCCGACCGCGTGGGTGCCTAACCTGCACTTTGTTGCGCCAATCAATGAACAGTTTGGTTGGGGTGCCTCTGTCACCTCTAACTATGGCCTGGCAACGGAGTTCAATAACAACTATCCGGCCGGGGAATACGGCGGTAAAACCGACCTGACGACCCTGAACCTTAACCTGAGCGGCGCATATCGTCTGAACGATAACTGGAGCTTTGGTCTGGGCTTTGATGCTGTCTACGCTGATGCAAAAATCGAGCGTTATTCCGGGGAGCAAACTGCTGCGCTGCCGAAAAACAGCAATAAAATTGCCAGCCTGAAAGGCGATGAATGGGGCTACGGCTGGAACGCCGGTATCCTGTATGAACTGGATAAAAACAACCGCTGGGGTCTGACCTACCGCTCAGAAGTGAAGATTGACTTCGATGGCGATTACAAAAGCGGCATCCTGAGCCCAGTCAACGGTATGGTCCCAGGCGCGGGCACCACCATTCCATGGGGTACCTCGAATCAAACCGTACCGGGTTCACTGTCACTGCATCTGCCAGAAATGTGGGAAGTGTCAGGTTATAACCGCGTTGCGCCGCAGTGGGCCATTCACTACAGTCTCGCGTATACCAGCTGGAGCCAGTTCCAGGAGCTGAAAGCCACCGGCAGCAACGGCCAGACGCTGTTCTATAAAGACGAAAGCTTCCACGATGCTTACCGTATCGCGCTTGGTACGACCTATTATATGGATGACAACTGGACGTTCCGTACCGGCGTGGCATTTGATGACAGCCCGGTACCGGCAGATAAGCGTTCTATCTCCATTCCGGATCAGGACCGTTTCTGGGTGAGTGCGGGGGCAACCTACGCGTTCAACGAGAATGCCTCTATCGACGCGGGCGTGTCGTACATGCATGGACAGAAAGTGACCTTCCAGGAAGGCCCTTACGAGTTTACCTCTGAAGGTAAAGCCTGGCTGTTTGGTACCAACTTCAACTACGCGTTCTAATCCCAACACGATTAAAAAAGGTGAGCATTGCTCACCTTTTTTATTTATTCCGAATCGATATCTTTTAATTCGTTCTCGATGGCTTTCGCGTTCGGATTATCTTCCGGCTTCAGCTTACCGCCGTTGGCAATAAAGTCATGGTTCTGGAAGTAGGCCTCGCGGACCATGATGTACGGATCGGAAGACTGACGCAGCAGACCGTCAGAGTCCAGCAGTTGCGCACGTGTTTCAATTCCTTCCACGGTCCATTTACCAATCGACAGCGGCCAGGTGAGCCATGACAGCACCGGATACAACGTATCCACCATGTCGCCGCCATCATCACGCACGGTAAAGCTGCCGTAGAATGGCAGGTGCACATACGGCCCATAACCTACGCCATAATGCCCCAGCGTGCTGCCGAAACGGTGCGGCTGTTCACGCTGTAATTTCGGGTTCGCCATGCCCGCGACATCAATTAAGCCGCCCATACCCAGCAGGGAGTTCAGGAAGAAGCGGGTGAAATGCACCATCCCCTGATACGGGTCGCCCTGGAGGAAGTAGTTGACCATAACCGCTGGCTCTTCCAGGTTACTGGTAAAGTTGCTCAGCCCGTTACGCGCCGGCTGCGGAACGTAGTCACGCCATGCCACGGCAACCGGACGAACCAGATACGGATCCAGCACATTATAGTTAAAGCTGTACATTGAACGGTTAAATCCTTCGAGAGGATCGGAGCGTCCCGTTTGCTCGCCAGAGCTGGCGCAGCCCACAAGCATTGTTACGCCCAGCGCAAGCGCCGACAGCCGAAGCTTCATAAATTTCTCCCTGTTCAATATGGCTATCGTTGAATGCCATCTGTGACGGAGCCGGTGATGCTCCGCCTGAAACGTGCAAGTGATTGTAACAGCACGCTTACCGATGTCTACGAGGACAATGACGACCCGCTCGCGTCATCACGCTAATTTCAGCATAGCCTGTCTTTCAGAATTCGTTTCGCTGGCAATTTTATATTGGCTTTGAAAGAGATGTCTCACCTTTATTGCCATTTACAGCAATTTAAGAGCATCCCCACGGGCAAGGCGCTAAAAGCCGCTACGCTTAAATGAGCAATTACCCCGAAGGAGCTGTTATGAAAGACATTAACGAAGAAAAAATTGGCGAGAACAATGAAGAACTTGAGATTGAAAGTGAGGAGAAAGACCGGGGAGAAGAGATAGAAGTCGATGAAGATCGCCTGCCGTCACGCGCCATGGCTATTCATGAGCATATTCGCCAGGACGGGGAAAAAGAGATGGAGCGCGACGCGATGGCCCTGCTGTGGTCAGCCATTGCAGCCGGTCTGTCAATGGGCGCCTCTTTGCTCGCCAAAGGGATATTTCACGTTCAGCTGGAAGGCGTACCGGGCGGGTTTTTGCTGGAAAATTTAGGCTACACGTTCGGCTTTATTATCGTCATTATGGCGCGACAGCAGCTTTTTACGGAGAATACCGTCACTGCCGTACTGCCCGTCATGCAAAATCCGACCCTCGGTAATTTCGGTTTACTGATGCGCCTGTGGAGCGTCGTGCTGCTGGGGAACCTCATCGGTACGGGTATAGCCGCCTGGGCGTTCGAGTATATGCCAATATTTGATGAACCGACCCGCGACGCATTTGTGAAAATTGGCATGGATGTGATGAAAAACACGCCGGTTGAAATGTTCTCTAATGCCATAATTTCCGGCTGGATCATCGCCACTATGGTGTGGATGTTCCCCTCAGCGGGCAGCGCGAAAATCGTGGTGATTATCCTGATGACCTGGCTTATCGCACTCGCCGATACCACGCACATTGTTGTCGGAACCGTTGAAATCCTTTATCTGGTATTTAACGGCACACTCCACTGGAGCGACTTTTTCTGGCCGTTCGCCCTGCCAACCCTCGCAGGCAACATTTGTGGCGGGACCTTTATCTTTGCGCTGTTGAGCCATGCGCAAATCCGTAACGACATGTCCAACAAGCGTAAGGCCGAGCTTAAGGCTCAGGAAAAAAAGGATAAAACTGCCGAAAAATCGGCGTGAACGGTGACTCTTTGACCAGTCAGGCGGCAATGCGCTTAACGAAAAGTGTAAATAACGCTATACTCTTGCCGCTTCGTCCCCTTAGTTAAATGGTTAAAGTGCACATTAAATTCAATTAACTGATTTTATTAAATATAAACACCAACAAACCAATTATTATGTACCCATATGTGTACACAAGCCGATTTAAACCTTTACTTGACGCAGCATTGCTCTGAAGCTTAAATACTGTATATCCAAACAGTAAACAATGGAGCACATAATGTTTGTTGAACTGGTTTATGACAAACGCAATGTAGAGGGGCTTGAAGGGGCCAGAGAAATTATTCTGGCCGAACTGACGAAGCGGGTGCACCAGATTTTCCCTGATGCCGAAGTGAAGGTGAAGCCGATGCAGGCAAACGGCCTGAATAGCGATGCCAGCAAAAGTGATCGTGAAAAGCTGAACCGCATGCTGGAGGAAATGTTTGATGAATCCGACATGTGGCTTGTGTCTGAGTTTCCGACAGTTCGCCAGGTGGGTATGTGACAAAATCTGGCAGCCATCATTTATCTGGCTGCCAACATTTAATTACGAACCAGATTCATTCTCCGCAGCTTCCAAAGCTTCTTCCTGTCGTTGATTCCATACACTGTTTTCAGGCATGTCGAGGCGAACGTCGATCCAGCTGTTCACCGGCACATCCATCGGCTCCCCTTTCATTTTGACGATCTCCCCGTCATCGCTCAGCATGTATTTTCG
>NZ_JBMKIC010000022.1:0-77687 GCF_049238665.1 Enterobacter cloacae complex sp. IR5450 | reverse complement strand
TCAAAATCGCTGGAGCTGCATGACAAGGTCATCGGGCATTATCTGAACATAAAACACTATCAGTAAGTTGGAGTCATTACCGGAATGTGATTAAGCTTCTAATAATATTAATCTTATCAATACTGAGATGGAAGTAAGCAGTTTTAAAATTTGAAAATATTACTTCGTCACGTATATTCTTTTCCTTAATCGCTTTTAATTCACTTTGGGATTTTTTCTTTTTAGAAATGAGGTGTTCATAGATTGTTAATACAATCAAATCAACTATGCTGAAAACAACAATTCCTAATGAAACACCTATTACAAGTGAAATTAATAAAATATAAGTTTCATAGTTTTGTGCTATCGGTTTTATTGCAGTCGTTAGCCATAAATGTAGAAGCGGTAATATTTTACATAAGGATAGGACTCCACCACATATCATAAATAATGTTGTGCAGGCTCTTCTAGGAGTGTACAAGGTAGAAACAAAATTGATAAATTGATCTATATAGTTCACTGGAATTCTCAATTAGTCAGATTGTGTGTTTTGCGGAATCACTGTTCATATCTTCCGGTTCTTGCTGGTCAATTACCCGAATGGCATCAGCAGCTTGAATCAACTTTAGAGCATCATCAACACTTACACCTTGTAAGTCTATGATTTTTCTATCGGCTGCGACTTCAATTCTTATTTTGGATTTTGACTGCAACAAGTTCAGTACCTTAAGAAGGTATGGCGCAAACTTCTGCCCACGTTCAACTAAAATGCTCAGATATTCACGTATGCCTGGATTGGAGGAGAAACATTGTACTCTTTTGGCGTCAATGCCGACAATACTGCATTCTTCTACAAAAGTCTGCTTCAACTCCTCAGGGATGTATACAGCAATTGAAAAATACTGGGATTGATTTTTTGATGACATGATACAGGCCTAAGGAACGGGAAGTAGAGCGCTGTCGCCACTTTGCCGCCACAGTCGCAATTGTTAGTTCCTAACTGATTGATTAGAAAGGGTTATAATAGCAGGCAACAAAAAACCCATCAACCTTGAACCAAAAATGGCGGGGTTGATGGGCTCCACAAATTGGGGACATCAAAGAAAAGCAGTGGCACTAGTTATGACTGCACCCTGCGTAAAAAGTTCTGCGCGTAACGAAAATTTTTTGCGCCACTCGCAAACTTGAGATTTATCCGAGTCCTGGCCAGATAATGATGATCAGCGTACCTGCCAGCGTCAGCAGCACGTTTGCGATGGCGTAGGTGCCTGCATAGCCCAGCGCCGGGATGTTGCTGCGCGCGGTGTCGCTGATGATCTCCATCGCCGGTGCGCAGGTGCGCGCGCCCATCATTGCCCCGAAGAGCAGGGCGCGGTTCATGCGCAGCACGTAAGCGCCGAACAGGAAACAGATCACCACCGGTACCAGGCTGACGATAAGTCCGGAAACCAACATTTGCCAGCCGACCGCGCCCAGGCCGTTGCCAATGCCGCTCCCGGCGCTTAAGCCGACACCCGCCATAAAGACCATCAGACCGAACTCTTTCACCATGTTCAGCGCACCCTGAGGGATATAGCCGAAGGTGGGATGGTTCGCTCGCAGGAAGCCCAGCATGATCCCGGCGAACAGCAGACCGGCTGCATTACCAATGCCGAAGCTAAAGTTGCTGAACTGGAAGGTGATCATCCCGATCATCAGGCCGACAATGAAGAAGGCGCAGAAGGCTAACAGGTCCGTCACCTGGCTGTGGATCGAGATAAAGCCGATACGGTCGGCAACGGTTTTAACACGTCGGGCATCGCCGCTAACCTGCAACACATCGCCTTTATTGAGCACCACGTTATCGTCGATAGGCATTTCAATCTGGCTGCGGATCACGCGGTTGAGGAAACAACCGTGGTCGGTCAGCTTCAGCTGTGCCAGACGGCGGCCCACGGCATTGTGGTTTTTCACCACAATCTCTTCGGTGACAATACGCATGTCCAGCAGGTCGCGGTCAAACACCTCTTTCCCGTTGCGGAAGCTCGGATCGAGACGCGCGTGGGCGTCCGGGTAGCCAACAAGGGCGATGTCATCGCCCATCTGGAGCACCGCGTCACCGTCCGGGTTTGCCAGAATGCCGTTACGACGGATACGTTCGATGTAGCAGCCGGTCTGACGGTAGATCCCCAGCTCGCGCAGGTTTTTCCCGTCGGTCCAGGCAACCAGCTCCGGCCCGACGCGGTAGGCGCGGATCACCGGCAGGTAAACTTTACGTTTGGAGTCCGTGTCCAGGCCGCGCTCGCGGGCGATGGTCTGGGCGCTGGTCTGGAGATCCTGATGCTGAAGTTTTGGCAGATAGCGCGCGCCAACAATCAGGCTCACCAGACCAATCAGATAGGTCAGGGCATAGCCCAGACTCAGGTTGTCCAGCGCGGAGGAAAGCGGCGTGCCGGCCATGCCAGAATGACGAAGCGTATCGCCCGCGCCGACAAGCACCGGTGTGGAGGTCATCGAGCCTGCCAGCATACCGGCCGTTAAGCCGATGTCCCAGCCAAACAGCTTGCCCAGCCCTAACGCAATCAGCAGGGCGCTGCCGACCATCACCAGCGCCAGCATCAGGTAATTTTTGCCGTCTCGGAAGAAAATGGAAAAAAAGTTCGGACCGGCTTCCACGCCTACGCAAAAAATAAACAGCATGAAACCTAAGTTAAGCGCGTCCGTGTTAATACTGAAATGTTGTTGACCTAATAACAGGGAGACGACTAAAACGCCAATGGAATTACCAAGTTGAACTGAACCCAGGCGTAATTTACCCAGACAAAGGCCCAGCGCCAGTACCACAAATAATAACAGGATGTAATTCCCATTTAACAAGTCTGCGACGTTTATATTCACGGAGGCTAACTTCTTGTTTACCAGTAAGTTGTTGAATGAAAGGACTATTTGGGCTACTGTTTTCAGAGTCAGGGAATCACTTTGCACCTCCCTGCTTCCTGATAAATACCCTAAACACTAGCAGGCGGTTAGTTTAATCGTAATAGCTACCGACAGCCACCTATTATCGCACGACTTCTGTGCGTGCTTTGGCAAGGATTGCCGCATTGCTTTATCTGACTGGGCGTCCACCGGACGATTTTTGTATTTGATAGAGATAAGTCAGGAGGATAGTTTGAACTTTAAACGAAACTGGGCTGGCGTAATCAGCTGTTTTTTGCTGTTTACGGTCGTTTGCATGTCGCTCGCTTTTAACGTGAAAGGCGCCTTCAGAGCGTCCGATCATCCCGAACTGGGCCTGTTGTTTTTCATCCTGCCGGGGGTAGTGGCCAGTTTTCTTTCGCGCAACGGCGAGGTGGTGATGCCGCTGCTGGGGGCAATGCTTGCGGCTCCGCTCTGCCTGCTTCTGATGCGCGTGCTGTTTCTCTCGTCGAGAAGCGTCTGGCAGGAAATGGCGTGGCTATTGAGTGGCGTTTTCTGGTGTGCGCTGGGCGCGCTCTGTTTCTTATTTACGCGCAGCCTGCTGCAACAGCGGAAGCACCGTAAATAAAAACGCCCTCAGGGTGAGGGCGTCTTCGCATTACTGAGCCGCAAACAGGCCCAGGTGTTCTTTGGCGTAGGCTTCAAAATCGGTGCAGCCGCCAATGTGTTTCTGATCGAGGAAGATCTGCGGCACGGTTTCAACCGGTTTACCCACGGTTTTTTCCAGATCCGCTTTAGTGATGCCTTCCGCGTGGATATCCACATAACGGAAGTTGAAATCATCACGCTCTTCAGTCAGTTTCTCTGCCAGCTCTTTCGCGCGCACACAGTAAGGGCATCCTGGACGACCAAAAATTACTGCAAACATTTCTCTCTCCTCAAAAAACAAGCCTGACGGCGAATAGCGCCTATAGTGCACGATAACCTGCCGTCATGGAAAGAAGGTTTCACCTGTCACTTTGATACAGTCAGGCTATGTTTCGCCAATTACATCAGGTGGATCATTGCCTATACTGGCTGCCATACGTTTTACGCAACACAAAGAGAGACAAAATGACGCCAACCATTGACCTGCTTCGTTCCCACCGTTCCATTCGCCATTTCACCGATGAGCCAATTACCCAGGCGCAGCGGGACGCGATCATCGACAGCGCAAGAGGCACCTCCAGCTCCAGCTTTTTGCAGTGCAGCTCCATTATCCGCATCACCGATCCGGCGATGCGTGAGCAGCTGGTAACGCTGACGGGCGGACAAAAGCACGTTGCCCAGGCGGCTGAGTTCTGGGTGTTCTGCGCCGATTTTAACCGTCACCTGCAAATATGCCCTGAGGCCGAGCTGGGGCTGGCGGAACAGCTGCTGCTGGGCGTTGTGGATACGGCACTGATGGCGCAAAACGCGTTCACGGCGGCGGAATCACTGGGGCTTGGCGGCGTCTATATTGGCGGGCTGCGTAACAACATCGAAAGCGTGACGGAACTGCTGAAGTTGCCGAAACACGTGCTGCCGCTGTTTGGTCTGTGCCTCGGCTGGCCGGCGGATAACCCGGATCTGAAGCCGCGCATTCCTGCTGCGATGCTGGTGCATGAAAACCACTACCAGCCGGTCGACCAGGACGTTCTGCATCAATACGATGAAGAGCTGGCGAACTACTATCTGACGCGTGACAGCAACAACCGCCGCGACACCTGGAGCGACCATATTCGTCGCACCATCATCAAGGAGAACCGCCCGTTCATTCTCGACTACCTGCACAAACAGGGCTGGGCAACGCGGTAGTCCATTCCTCCTGCGCCTCGTGTATGATAGGCAGGCTTTTACCATGTCTTTAGAGAGGTGCAGGGTGAAAATTGCCATATTGTCCCGGGATGGAACGCTCTATTCATGTAAACGCCTGCGAGAAGCGGCGGCGAAACGCGGACATCAGGTTGAAATCCTCGATCCGATGTCCTGCTATATGAACATCGACCCTGCGGCGTCGTCGATTCATTACAAAGGCCGCAAATTGCCGCATTTTGATGCGGTAATTCCCCGTATTGGCTCCCAGATCACCTATTACGGCACGGCCGCGCTGCGCCAGTTTGAAATGCTGGGAAGCTATCCGCTCAATGAATCCGTGGCGATTTCCCGCGCCCGCGATAAGCTGCGCTCGCTGCAACTGCTGGCGCGCCAGGGGATCGATCTGCCCGTCACCGGGATTGCTCACTCCCCGGACGACACCAGCGATTTAATCGATATGGTGGGCGGTGCGCCGCTGGTCATTAAGCTGGTGGAAGGTACGCAGGGTATTGGAGTGGTACTGGCGGAGACGCGTCAGGCGGCGGAAAGCGTGATCGATGCGTTTCGCGGTCTGAATGCCCATATTCTGGTGCAGGAGTATATTAAAGAGGCTAAAGGGTGCGACATCCGCTGCTTTGTGGTGGGCAATGAAGTGGTGGCCGCCATAGAGCGGCAGGCGAAAGAGGGCGATTTTCGCTCTAACCTTCACCGCGGCGGTATCGCACGGGTGGCCCTTATCAGCGAGCGCGAGCGTGAGATTGCGGTGAAAGCGGCGCAGACGCTGGGCCTGGACGTGGCGGGGGTCGATCTGCTGCGTGCCGACCGCGGGCCGTTGGTGATGGAAGTTAACGCCTCGCCGGGGCTGGAAGGGGTGGAAAAAACCACAGGCGTCGATATTGCAGGTAAAATGATCGCATGGATTGAATGCCATGCAACGCCGGGATTTTGCCTGAAAACGGGCGGTTAAATGGATCGGCGCGCACTTTTTGCGTAATCTGGACAACGTTTTTATTTAAGAGGCTGCACTGCGATGGATTTACAGGTCGTACCTACACTGGATACGTTACGTCAATGGCTCGATGATGCCGGTATTACTTTCTTCGAATGCGACTCCTGCCAGGCGCTGCATCTGCCTCACATGCAAAATTTCGACGGCATTTTCGATGCCAAAATCGATCTGATTAACGACGTGATCCTTTTCTCGGCGCTGGCTGAAGTAAAGCCGTCCGCGCTGCTGGCGCTGGCATCCGATCTGTCAGCGATCAACGCCAGTTCTTTGACGGTGAAAGCGTTTCTCGACATACAGGATGATAATCTGCCAAAGCTGGTGGTTTGCCAGTCTTTATTCTCCGGCGCGGGGCTCTCCTTCAAGCAGTTCGCCTGGTTTATGCGCCTGAGCGAAGAGCAAATTTCCATGGTCATGATGGAAGCCAACGCACATCACCTGCTGTATAGCGCGGAAGATGACGCCGAGAATAATGATGCATCTCCCAATTTTCTCCACTAAGCCTGTCTGACTTTTGCGCAGTCGCTGCCAGAGCGGCTGCATAACACCGTTTTTTCTGCTGCTTTTAACCTTTCTTTAAAGAATTTTTCACCTCCTCTCCGGCCGTTTCGGCTTATCACGTAGACATAATCTGCATAAAAAATTGATAAAAGGCGTTTTTTCGTCTGGGCTATAGCCGGAGACACGGGCTACAGTTATTCTTGCGGTGCTTAAAAAAGCGAGCGGAACCTGCCGGGAAGAGGGGGGTATTTTATTTCGGGCAGAGCGACAAACTATGCATGATTATTGCATATCTTCAGGCTGCACAGTTTTGGTTCGTTTGTTAACGAACTTTCAGAAGGAATAACAATATGATCGCCTTGAATAAAAAATGGTTATCGGGTCTGGTTGCGGGTGCTCTGATGGCCGTCTCTGCCGGCACGCTCGCTGCGGAACAAAAAACGCTGCACGTCTATAACTGGTCTGACTATATTGCGCCGGATACCGTCGCCAATTTTGAAAAAGAGACCGGCATTAAGGTTGTCTACGACGTATTCGATTCCAACGAAGTGCTGGAAGGCAAACTGATGGCGGGCAGCACCGGTTTCGACCTGGTGGTGCCGTCGGCAAGCTTCCTGGAGCGTCAGCTGACCGCCGGTGTCTTCCAGCCGCTGGACAAGAGCAAATTACCGAACTGGAAAAACCTCGATCCGGACGTGCTGAAGCTGGTGGCGAAGCACGATCCGGACAACAAATACGCGATGTCTTACCTGTGGGCGACCACCGGTATTGGCTATAACGTGGATAAAGTCAAAGCGGCGCTGGGCCCGGACGTCAAGCTGGACAGCTGGGACGTGGTGCTGAAGCCGGAAAACCTCGAGAAGCTGAAAAGCTGCGGCGTCTCTTTCCTCGATGCGCCGGAAGAGATTTTCGCCACCGTGCTTAACTATCTCGGCAAAGATCCAAACAGCAGCAAGGCCGACGACTACACCGGTCCGGCGACCGACCTGCTATTAAAGCTGCGTCCAAATATTCGCTACTTCCACTCCTCTCAGTACATCAACGACCTGGCGAACGGGGATATCTGCGTGGCCATCGGCTGGGCGGGCGACGTCTGGCAGGCGGCGAACCGCGCGAAAGAGGCAAAAAACGGCGTGAATGTTTCCTACTTCATTCCGAAGGAGGGGGCGCTGGCGTTCTTCGACGTCTTCGCGATGCCGGCTGATGCGAAAAACAAAGAGGAAGCGTATCAGTTCCTCAACTACCTGATGCGTCCGGACGTGATTGCTCACATCAGCGACCACGTCTACTACGCCAATGGTAACAAGGCCTCCGTGCCGCTGGTGAGCGAAGAAATCCGCAATAATCCGGCGATCTACCCGCCAGCCGATGTGTTTGCCAAGCTCTTCACCCTGAAAGTGCAGGAACCAAAAATTGACCGTGTGCGTACCCGCGCGTGGACCAAGGTGAAAAGTGGTAAGTAACGGCGTTTGATATCGTTGCCCGGTGGCGCCGTCGCTTACCGGGCCGACAAATCCCGTAGGCCGGGCAAGCGTTAGCGCCGCCCGGCGATGCGCACCCTGACGGTGCGTTTGCACCAGTGTTGATCTATGCCGGAGAGCACCCCGTGAATGACGCGATCCCCCGCCCGCAGGCGAAAGTCCGTAAAGCGCTGACCCCGCTTCTTGAAATTCGTAACCTCACCAAATCCTTCGACGGCCAGCATGCCGTGGACGATGTCAGCCTGACGATCTACAAAGGTGAAATTTTTGCTTTGCTTGGCGCATCCGGCTGCGGTAAATCGACCCTGCTGCGCATGCTGGCCGGGTTTGAACAGCCCACCGCCGGGCAGATCGTGCTGGATGGGGTAGACCTCTCCAGCGTGCCGCCGTACCAGCGGCCCATCAACATGATGTTCCAGTCCTATGCCCTGTTCCCACACATGACCGTCGAGCAGAACATCGCCTTCGGCCTGAAGCAGGACAAACTGCCGAAAGCCGAAATCACCGCGCGCGTGGCGGAGATGCTGAGCCTGGTGCATATGCAGGAGTTTGCGAAGCGTAAGCCGCATCAGCTTTCCGGCGGCCAGCGTCAGCGCGTGGCGCTGGCAAGAAGTCTGGCGAAGCGTCCAAAATTATTACTGCTCGACGAGCCGATGGGCGCGCTGGATAAAAAGCTGCGCGACCGGATGCAGCTGGAAGTGGTGGATATCCTCGAGCGCGTGGGGGTGACCTGCGTGATGGTGACTCACGACCAGGAAGAGGCGATGACCATGGCCGGGCGCATTGCGATCATGAATCGCGGTAAGTTCGTGCAGATCGGCGAGCCGGAAGAGATTTACGAACACCCGACAACCCGCTACAGCGCGGAGTTCATCGGCTCGGTGAACGTCTTCGAAGGGCTGCTGAAGGAACGCCAGGACGACGGTCTGGTGATTGAATCGCCGGGGCTGGTGCACCCGCTGAAGGTTGATTCTGATAACTCCGTGGTGGACAACGTGCCGGTTTACGTTGCCCTGCGCCCGGAAAAAATCATGCTATGCGATGAGCCACCCGCCGATGGCTATAACTTTGCCGTGGGCGAAGTGGTACACATTGCCTATCTCGGCGATCTGTCGATTTACCATGTCCGCCTGAAAAGCGGCCAGATGCTCAGCGCCCAGTTACAGAACGAACACCGGTATCGCAAGGGACAGCCAACCTGGGGCGACGAAGTGAGCCTCTGCTGGGATGCGGACAGTTGCGTAGTCCTGACGGTATAAGGAGCGGTCATGAGTACACTTGAACCTCCAGCCCGCGTCAAAAAACCGGGCGGTTTCGCGCTCTGGCTGGCGCGCATACAGATGGCGCATGGCCGCAAGCTGGTCATCGCCATGCCCTATATCTGGCTGATCCTGCTGTTTCTGCTGCCGTTCCTGATCGTCTTTAAGATCAGCCTGGCGGAGATGGCGCGGGCGATCCCACCGTATACCGATCTGTGGGAGTGGGCCGACGGGCAGCTGACGCTGACCGTAAACCTCGGTAATTTCCTGCAACTGACCGACGATCCGCTCTATTTCGAAGCCTATTTGCAGTCGTTACAGGTTGCGGCTATTTCTACGATCTGCTGCTTGTTGATGGGCTACCCGCTGGCGTGGGCAGTGGCGCACAGCAAGCCGTCGACGCGAAATATTTTACTGCTGTTGGTCATTTTACCGTCGTGGACGTCGTTCCTGATCCGCGTGTACGCGTGGATGGGGATCCTGAAGAATAACGGCATACTGAATAACTTCCTGCTGTGGCTTGGGGTGATCGACCAGCCGCTGACGATCCTGCATACCAACCTTGCGGTGTATATCGGGATTGTCTATGCCTATCTGCCGTTTATGGTGCTGCCGATCTATACGGCGCTGACGCGTATTGATTACTCGCTGGTGGAAGCCTCGCTGGATCTCGGCGCACGCCCATTGAAGACTTTCTTCAGCGTCATTGTCCCTCTCACCAAAGGCGGAATCATCGCCGGATCGATGCTGGTGTTTATCCCGGCTGTCGGGGAGTTTGTGATCCCGGAACTGCTCGGCGGCCCGGACAGCATCATGATTGGCCGCGTGCTGTGGCAGGAGTTCTTCAATAACCGCGACTGGCCGGTGGCCTCGGCTGTGGCGATCGTCATGTTACTGCTGCTGATCGTGCCGATCATGTGGTTCCATAAACATCAGCAGAAACAGATGGGAGACCACGGATGAACAACTTACCGGTAGTACGCTCCCCGTGGCGAATTGCGATCCTGATTATCGGCTTTACCTTCCTGTATGCGCCGATGCTGATGCTGGTGATCTACTCGTTCAACAGCTCTAAGCTGGTCACCGTCTGGGCGGGCTGGTCGACGCGCTGGTACAGCGAGCTGTTCCACGATGATGCGATGATGAGCGCGGTGGGGCTGAGCCTGACCATTGCGGCGCTGGCGGCGACGATGGCCTGCGTGCTGGGCACGATTGCCGCGCTGGTGATGGTGCGCTTTGGCCGTTTCCGCGGGGCAAATGGTTTTGCGTTTATGATCACCGCCCCGCTGGTCATGCCGGACGTGATCACCGGACTGTCGCTGCTGCTGCTGTTTGTCGCGCTGGCGCACGCCATCGGCTGGCCAGCGGATCGCGGGATGCTCACCATCTGGCTGGCGCACGTCACCTTCTGTACGGCATATGTGGCGGTGGTCATCTCCTCGCGGCTGCGCGAGCTGGATCGCTCCATTGAAGAGGCGGCGATGGATCTCGGCGCCACGCCGCTGAAGGTCTTTTTCATCATCACGCTGCCGATGATTATGCCGGCGGTGATCTCCGGCTGGCTGCTGGCGTTCACGCTCTCGCTCGACGATCTGGTTATCGCCAGCTTTGTGTCGGGACCGGGCGCGACGACGCTGCCGATGCTGGTCTTCTCCAGCGTGCGGATGGGGGTGAATCCGGAGATCAACGCCCTGGCCTCCATCATCCTTGGCGTGGTCGGAATTGTCGGATTTATCGCCTGGTATTTGATGGCGCGCGCGGAAAAACAGCGTGTGCGCGATATCCAGCGTGCAAGACGCGGCTGAAGGAATTACTATTTCCAGTGATGTGCCGCGTATGACGCGGCACTGTTTTTCAGGGAAGTAAAAACATTGGGATTCTTACAAAAAACACGTCATTCGCACGCCCGTCCGAACGTCCCTGCACTGGTGCAGGTGGCGGCGCTCGCCATTATTATGATCCGCTGTCTGGATGTGCTGATGATAATGAACACGCTGGGTCCGCGCGGAATGGGGGAATTTATTCACCGCAGCGCGCAGACGTGGAATCTGACGCTGGTGTTTCTCAGCAGCCTGATGCTGGTGTTTATTGAGATCTACTGTGCGTTCTCGCTGGTGAAAGGCCGTAACTGGGCGCGCTGGGTGTATCTGCTGACGCAGATCACCGCCGCAGGCTACCTGTGGGCCGCCTCGCTGGGCTATGGCTATCCGGAGCTGTTCAGCATACCCGGTGAGTCGCGACGTGAGATTTTCCATTCACTGGTGATGCAAAAACTGCCGGATATGCTGGTTCTGTTCCTGCTATTTGCACCAGCTTCGAGCCGGCGGTTCTTCCGCCTGCAATAATGTGTATAATCGCAGCCCTCGTGTTTCTTAAGGTTTTCATATGCAGTGCGCACTCTACGACGCCGGACGCTGCCGCTCCTGTCAGTGGATAGAACAGCCGGTCTCTCAACAACTCACCGCCAAAATGGCCAACCTGCAACAGCTGCTGGCAGCACACGCGGTGGGCGAGTGGTGCGCACCCGTCAGCGGCCCGGAGCAGGGCTTTCGCAATAAAGCCAAAATGGTGGTCAGCGGCAGCGTTGAAAAGCCGCTGCTGGGGATGCTGCACCGCGACGGTACGCCGGAAGATTTAACCGACTGCCCGCTGTATCCCGCCTCGTTTGAGCCGGTGTTTAGCGCTCTGAAACCGTTTATCGCCCGGGCGGGGTTAACGCCCTATAACGTTGCCCGCAGGCGCGGCGAGCTGAAATACCTTCTGCTGACCGAAAGCCAGATCGACGGCGGGATGATGCTGCGCTTTGTGCTGCGTTCGGAAACCAAACTGGAGCAGCTGCGCGCGGCACTTCCGGGATTGCAGCAACAGCTTCCGCAGCTCAAGGTTATCACCGCAAATATTCAGCCGGTGCATATGGCGATCATGGAAGGGGAGAAAGAGATCTTCTTCACCGAACAGCATGCGCTGGAGGAGCGTTTTAACGGCGTGCCGCTGTGGATCCGTCCGCAAAGCTTCTTTCAGACTAACCCCACCGTCGCCAGCGCGCTGTACACCACCGCGCGCGACTGGGTGCGTGCGTTACAGGTTCATCACATGTGGGATCTGTTCTGCGGCGTCGGCGGCTTTGGCCTGCACTGTGCCACGCCAGACATGCAGCTCACCGGCATTGAGATCTCCGCCGAAGCGATTGCCTGCGCGAAGCAGTCCGCCGCGGAGCTGGGGCTGACGAATCTGCACTTCCAGGCGCTGGACTCCACGCAGTTCGCGACCGGGCAGGGCAACGTGCCTGAGCTGGTGCTGGTGAACCCGCCGCGCCGGGGCATCGGCCAGGCGCTCTGCGACTACCTGAGCCAGATGGCGCCGGAGTACATCGTCTACTCCAGCTGTAACGCGCAGACCATGGCGAAGGATATCGCCAGCCTGCCGGGCTACCGCATCGCGCGCGTTCAGCTTTTCGATATGTTCCCGCATACCGCCCATTATGAAGTGTTGACGTTGTTAACCAAAGCGTAGGCCGGGTAAGGCGAAGCCGCCCCCCGGCATAAACCCCACACAATGTTCAACAAAATGTGAACTCTTCCCCCCGGTGAAATCGGGTAAGCTTAAGCCATGAGAAACAAATAAAGGCTTACCCATGAAGCAGATCCTGCTGGTAGAAGATGACCACGATATCGCGGCACTCCTGCGTCTTAACCTGGAAGATGAAGGCTACGCCATTACCCACGAGCCCGACGGGGGCAACGCCTTACAGCGTCTTGAAACACAGCCGTGGGACGCGGTGATCCTCGATCTGATGCTGCCGAATGTTGATGGTCTGGAGATTTGCCGCCGTATCCGCCAGATGACCCGCTACCTGCCCATTATCATCATTAGCGCCCGCAGCAGTGAAACTGACCGTATTACCGGCCTGGAAACCGGGGCGGATGATTATCTGGCAAAACCTTTCTCGGTGCAGGAGCTGATTGCCCGCATTAAGGCGCTGTTCCGCCGACAGCAGGCGATGGGCCAGGCGCAGACGGACGGCATTATTCAGGCGCACGGTCTGACTATCGATCCGCTGGCGCGCACCGTGCGTCTTAACGGTCAACACGTCGATCTCACTCCGCGTGAATTTGAACTGCTCTATTTTTTTGCTCGCCATCCTGGAGAGGTCTTTTCACGGCTGGCATTGCTGGAGCAGGTGTGGGGGTATCAGCACGAAGGCTACGAACACACCGTCAACACCCATATTAACCGCCTGCGCATCAAAATAGAAAAAGATGCCGCCGAGCCGGAGATCGTTCGCACCGTCTGGGGCAAAGGCTACAAATTTGCGGAGCAGAATCATGATGCGTCGCTTTAGCCTGAGCCAGCGCCTGACGCTGCTGTTTACGGTGTTACTGCTGCTCTGCGCCACCGTCGCCTGTGCGGTGCAGCTCTACAGTAGCATGCAGTACGGCAACGCGATGGTGCAGCGGCTCTCCGGCGGGCTGGCGCAGCAGATTGTGCAGCGGGAAGCGATTCTGGATTCGCAGGGCAGGGTGGATCGCAGCGCCTTAAAACCGCTGTTCGACCGGCTGATGACCTTTAATCCGAGCGTCGAGCTGTATGTTGTCTCGCCTGATGGCGATATCCTGGCCGATGCTGCCCCGCCGGGGCACATTCAGCGGCAAAAAATTGACCTCGCGCCGATACAGAATTTCCTGAGCGGGACGGTGATGCCGGTGTTTGGCGACGATCCCCGAAGCCAGAATAAGAAAGTCTTCAGCGCCACCCCGCTGCGGCAGGACGGCGAGCTGAAGGGGTATCTGTACATTATTTTACAGGGGGAAGAGTCCAACGCGCTGGCGGAGATGGCCTGGCACAAAGCGCTCTGGAGTACGGCGCTGTGGTCGATGCTGCTGGTGGCGCTGTTTGGTCTGCTGGCGGGGGTGCTGCTCTGGTACTGGGTGACGCGCCCGGTTAAAGAGCTCACGCTGGACGTGGCCGGGCTGGAGCAGGACAGCATCAGCGCGATTAAGCAGCTGGCGGCCCAGCCGCTTGAGCCTGCCGGCCAGGATGAAGTGGCGATCCTGCGCAATACCTTTATCGAGCTGGCGCGCAAAATCACCTCTCAGTGGGATCGGCTGGCCGACAGCGACCGCCAGCGCCGGGAGTTTATCGCCAACATTTCGCACGACTTACGCACCCCGCTGACGTCGCTGCTGGGTTATCTGGAAACGCTGTCGCTCAAATCCGCCACGCTGTCGCCGCAGGAGCATCAGCAGTACCTCGCTACCGCGCTGCGTCAGGGGCAAAAGGTACGCCATCTGTCGCAGCAGTTGTTCGAGCTGGCGCGTCTTGAGCACGGCGGCATCAAGCCCCAGCGCGAGCGTTTTGCCATGGCTGAACTGATTTCCGACGTGGCGCAGAAGTTTGAGCTTACCGCCCGCACGCGCGAGGTGAACCTGCGTATTGATGTGCCGGGGCGATTGCCGCTGGTGAACGCCGACGTGTCGATGATCGAGCGCGTGGTCACTAACCTTCTGGATAACGCCATCCGTCATACGCCGAGCGGCGGAGAAATTCGTCTGGCGGTCTGGCAGGAGAATGAACGACTTCAGGTCGAAGTGGCAGACAATGGTACGGGCGTAGATGCCTCGCTGCGCGACGATTTGTTCCAGCGGCCTTCAGCGTTAAATCCTCAGGCGTCGCGAGAGAACCGTGGGGGATTAGGGCTGTTAATCGTGAAGAGAATGCTGGAGCTGCACGGCGGTGGGATCAGGCTGATGGAGTCCGTGAGCGGGGCGCGGTTCAGGTTCTTTGTACCGCTATGAGAAATTGCCGGGTGGCGCTGCGCTTATCCGGCCTACAGACCACCCCCGCAGGCCAGACCACCCGGCAAAAAGAGATTACTGAGGGAACCACTGCTCGCTGATTTTCTGGTACGTACCGTCAGCTTTGATCGCTTTCAGCGCGCCGTTCAGTTTCTCAAGCAGAGCCTTGTTATCCGGACGCACGGCAATACCGAGGCCAGTGCCGAAATACTGCGGATCGGTCACTTTCTCCGTCGCTGTACTCAGCTGCGGGTTGGTTTTCAGCCACTCATTCACGACTGCGGTGTCGCCAAATACGCCATCGATACGGCCATTTTTCAGGTCGATAATGGCATTCTGGTAGCTGTCGTAGGCCACGGTTTTCACTTCAGGATGCTTGTCCTGGAGGTATTTCTGGTGCGTGGTGCCGTTCTCCATGCCGATGCGCTTGCCTTTCAGCTCGTCGAAAGATTTATAAGCTCCTTTCTTCGCAATCACCACCGCAGAGTTCGCGTAGTACGGGTCGGTGAACGCGACCTGCTTGCTGCGCTCTGGCGTAATGTCCATGCCGGAAATCACCGCATGGTATTTTTTAAATTTCAGGGACGGGATCAGGCTGTCAAATGCGTGGTTAGTAAAGGTGCAGTCGGCCTGCATCTGTTTGCACAGCGCTTTCGCCAGGTCAATGTCGAAACCGACGATCTGGTTGCTGGCATCCAGCGATTCAAACGGCGGATAGGTGGCAGAAACGCCAAAATTGATTTTATCGGCGGCGGATGCGCCAGCGGCGAAGGTTGCGAGTAATGCGGCCAGAACTAACTTTTTCATTGTAATGCTCCCGTCTGTCTTATTGATGCGCCGTGTCTGCGGCCTGGATGTACAATGCCAGTTAATGAATTTATATGCAATAAAAATGATTAAGTATTATTTTAATCACAAAAAAAAGCGGATAACCCATCAGGTTACCCGCTCCATGAATACCGTTTTATGCATTTGCGTGGTTAATTCCTGCGCTCAAACGCTAACGCCTTACGCTCGATAAGACGCATCATCAGCGTCAGCAGACCGTTGACCACCAGATAGACCAGACCCGCCGCACCGAACACCATTACGTCGTAGGTGCGTCCGTACAGCAGCTGTCCGTGGCCCATCACTTCCATCAGGGTGATGGTGTAGGCCAGTGAGGTGCTTTTGAACACCAGAACGACTTCGTTGGAATAGGAAGAGAGCGCGCGCTTAAAGGCATAGGGCAGCAGGATCGCCAGCGTATCCTTCTTGCTCATGCCCAGCGCTCCGCAGGACTGCCACTGGCCTTCCGGGATCGCGCGAATGGCACCGTAGAACAGCTGCGTGGTGTAGGCGGCGCTGTTCAGCGAGAGGGCAATCAGGGCGCAGAGCCACGGTTCAGAGAGCAGGTGCCAGATCACCGGGTATTCCTGTAACGACGGGAACTGCCCCGGGCCGTAGTAAATCAGGAAGATTTGCACCAGCAGCGGCGTACCGGTAAAGAGCGTAATGTAGCCACGTACAATCCACACCAGCACTGGCGTTTTCAGCGTCAGGACGATGGTGAAGATCAGCGCCAGGATCAGCGCCACGATGATAGACGCGACGGTCAGCGTCAGGCTGGTGTGCAGCCCTTTCATCAGTTCGGGTAAATAATCCAGCATCAGCCTGGTCTCCGTTCAAAACGCGTTGCGCGCAGGTCAATACGCTTCAGAACGTACTGGCTCAGCAACGTGATCACCAGGTAGATTGCCGCCGCGACGATGTACCAGGTAAACGGCTCCTGCGTACGGGTGGCGATACTTTTGGTTTGCAGCATCAAATCGTTCACGCTGATCAGGCTTACCAGCGCGGTATCTTTCAGCAGTACCAGCCACTGATTACCCAGCCCTGGCAGGGCATGACGCCACATCTGCGGCATCACCAGGCGGAAGAAGATCGCCGCTTTCGACAGGCCCAGCGCCTGACCGGATTCCCACTGACCCTGTGGCACCGCTTTCAGCGCGCCGCGCAGCGTTTGTGACGCATAGGCTGAATAGAGCAGGGAGAGCGCAATCACGCCGCACAGGAACGGGCTGACGTCGAAGTTCTCGATCTGCATCTGCACCGGGATTTGCGCAAAGCCGAGATTAATCGTGAAGCCGTCCGACAGCGTTAACAGCAGCTGTGAGGAGCCGAAATAGATAAACAGGACCACCAGAATTTCCGGGAGTCCACGCAGCACAGTCACCAGCGCTGAACCGAGCCATGCGACAGGGCGCCACTTAACGGATTCCCACACCGCAAAGAACATCGCCAGTACGAGGCCGATAATCAGTGCACAAACGGCAAGGCCGACGGTCATCCCGGCGGCGCTTGCTAAAGGAAAAATTTCATTCATCAGGAATTACTTCTGGAACCATTTTTTGTAGATGGTTTCGTAGGTGCCGTCTTTCTTCACTTTTTCCAGCGCAGCGTTGAATTTCTGCTGCAACTCGGTGTTGCCCTGACGTACGGCAATACCCAGACCTGTACCGAAGTAGTCTTTATCGGTCACCTTGTCACCCACGGCAGCCAGCTTGTCGTTCGCTTTCAGCCATTCAGTCACGACAGCCGTATCCCCGAACACCGCATCGATACGACCGTTTTGCAGGTCCAGTTTCGCATTCTGGTAGCTGTCATACGGCACGGTGGTGATTTCCGGGTGCTTATCCATGATGAATTTCTGGTGCGTGGTGCCGTTCTGCACGCCGACTTTCTTGCCTTTCAGCAGGTCAACGGAGGCGTATTTACCTTTCTGACCGATGAACAGCGCCGAGTTGTCGTAGTAAGGGGTGGTGAACAGAACCTGCTTCTCACGCTCCGGAGTGATGTCCATACCGGCCATTACGGCGTCAATACGGCGGAACTTCAGGCTTGGGATCAGGCTGTCGAACGCCTGGTTGCTGAAGGTACAGGTCGCGTCGATCTCTTTACACAGGGCATTTGCCAGGTCCACGTCGAAGCCAACAATCTTGTTGTTCGCATCAATGGATTCAAACGGAGGGTAGGACGCTTCAGTGGCGAAACGGATGGTCTGGGCTGCGGTAGCGGAAAGGCTGACGCTAGCAAGCAGCGCGGCAATCAATACTTTTTTCATTATAATTTCCCTAACACATCAGTGTGATAAGTAGTTTTTGAAGGCATCGGTTTGCGGGTTAGTGAAGCAGCTCGCGTCACCCTGCTCAACGATATACCCGTTTTCCATATAGACCACGCGGCTGGCGGTTTTGCGTGCCACTTCCACCTCGTGGGTCACGATGACCTGGGTAATGTTGGTTTCCGCCAGCTCACGAATGATACTCACGATCTGGGCAGTAATTTCCGGATCCAGCGCCGCGGTCGGCTCATCGAACAGCAGCACCGCTGGCTCCATCATCAGCGCACGGGCGATCGCCACACGCTGTTGCTGACCACCAGAGAGATGCAAAGGATAACGGTCGCTGTACGGTTTCAGACGCAGACGTTCCAGCAGCTTTTCAGCACGCGCCATCGCCTGGTCTTTGCTTAAGCCAAGCACGCGGCACGGGGCTTCAATCAGGTTTTGCACCACCGTCAGATGCGGCCAGAGATTGTATTGCTGGAAAACCATGCCCACGTTTTGACGCAGTTCACGAATCGCTTTATCAGAAGGGGTTTTCGCGAAGTCAAAATGGTTACCGGCGATGGCCAGCGTTCCCGAACGGGGCATTTCAAGCAGATTTAAAACACGCAGAAGGGAGCTTTTTCCCGCGCCGCTTGGGCCAAGCAAAACCAGCGTTTCGCCCTCCGGGCAACTCAGCGTAATGTCGAACAGCGCCTGGTGTGCGCCGTAGAAGCAGTTAATGCCGTTTAGTTTAATACTCATCGGGGCAGTCTTTACTCATCCAGGCAAACTATAGCAATTGAGGCCGCAGATAGTACCGTTGACAGAATAGTTATGCAATATTTATGCGTTAAAAGTTAAATATAACCCGTGTTTACTCTTAAACATAGCACAAAATAGCGACGGGAAAGGGGGGCGAGTATAAATGTCGGCATTCCGCCTGAAATGCCGGACATTTTACGGGGTTAACGTTTATTTAACGGATGCGTTAGCGGTTCTCAATCGACTGGCGAAGGGTGCCTGCCGGGGCATGAACGCTGCCGCCAATGTAGCGTACATCATCTACTGCCCAGCACTGGCCTTCACGGATCATCAGCACCTCATCCTGCCAGGTTTGCGTCCCCTGGGTTAGCTTCACGCGCAGGGGAATATTGCGTGCGTCAGTATTTGGAATGGTGGATGCGCTGGCGACGTCGGCGCTGTCCGGCAGCGTGGCGCGGCTTGAGAACGGATCGGATGACAGCAGGGCGTTATGCTGCGGATCGCGCGAAGCGTCGGTGAGCAGTTTCGCCAGATTATCGCTCAGGTACGGGCGCAGGACGGTCAGGTCATTACCGCGATGCTGAATACGGTAATCATAAAATTGTTGCGCCACGGCGTCCGGGCCACCCTCAATACAAGGGCCGCTGCGGGTTCCGATATCCTTAAAGGCTGGCGTGACCGGCGTTGTGCAGGCGCTGAGCACCAGCGCGCATGGCACTAAAAGCGTTAAAGCAGAGTAGCGCATGTTGATTTCCTTATTTATTAACTATCCTTTCAATCATAGCGTAACGAACCGATAATGCAGTTGCTAACGCATTGAACGCTAAAGAAGGAGAGAAAGTATGCAGTTTTCAACAACGCCAACCCTGGAAGGTCAACCGATTACCGAGTACTGCGGCGTGGTCACCGGTGAGGCGATTCTGGGCGCGAACATATTCCGGGACTTCTTTGCCGGCATTCGGGATATCGTCGGGGGTCGCTCCGGCGCGTACGAGAAAGAGCTGCGTAAAGCGCGTGACATTGCGTTTAAGGAGCTGGGCGAGCAGGCCAAAGCGCTGGGCGCGGATGCGGTGGTAGGTATTGATATCGACTACGAAACGGTCGGGAAAGATGCCAGCATGCTGATGGTGAGCGTAAGCGGTACGGCGGTGAAAACCCGTCGATGAAGCGTTCGCTCTCAACCCTCCTGCTGGCGATATTGCTGGCAGGATGCGCCTCGGAAGAGGGCATCGTTGATAAAGGCGCGTACGAGCTGGATACGCGCCATCAGGCGCAGGCGGCCTACCCGCGTATAAAGGTGCTGGTTATTCACTACACCGCCGACGATTTCGACACCTCGCTTGCGACCCTGACCGATAAAAACGTCAGCTCTCACTATCTCATTCCCGCAAAGCCCCCAGCACCACAGGGCAAACCGCGTATCTGGCAGCTGGTCCCGGAGAGCGAGCTGGCCTGGCATGCGGGCATCAGCTTCTGGCGTGGCACCAACCGCATAAATGATACCTCCGTCGGCATTGAGCTGGAAAACCGCGGCTGGCGGCAAACCGATGGCGTGAAAACCTTTACCCCCTTCGAACCGGGGCAAATTGCGGCGCTGATCCCGCTTGCCAGAGACATCATCGCCCGCTACGACATAAAACCGCAGAACGTGGTGGCACACTCGGATATCGCCCCGCAGCGCAAAGACGATCCTGGCCCGATGTTTCCGTGGCGCGAGCTGGCGCAGCAGGGTATCGGGGCCTGGCCCGATCCGGCGCGGGTGAGTTTTTATATCAACGGCCGACCGCATTATCAGCAGGTTGATACCGCAGCGCTGCTCGATCTGCTGGCGCGCTACGGTTACGAGGTGCCAGAAAACAGCACGCCCGCACAGCAAAAACGCATCATCATGGTTTTCCAGATGCATTTCCGCCCGCAGTTATGGAATGGCGTAGCGGATGTGGAAACCATGGCGATTGCCGAAGCACTTTTAGAGAAATACGGGCAGGGGTAAACCTTCGGATTACCCCCGAGTGAGTATATTTTCTTAAGTTTCTATCAGATTAATCCTAAGTACAAACTCATTTCATTTTTAGTTAATTGACTTAAAATTATCCCGATTTAAGATGGACACATAGCGCGCTAAGTAATGTAGCGAATTAATCAAAAACTTTACTCTTTTATTTTTATTCTTGAGATTTTCATCAGGTAAAAATTTATGGTTCGGCGTAAATGCCGCGGCCATCTTATTTTAAAAAATCACATCTTAAATCGGGTATAACAATGTTAAGCATCTATGGAAAAAAATTACGTCCACAATATGAAATGGAAAGAATTATTTCTGCAACCGCAGGCGTTGAAGAAAAAACGTTAAAGAAATGGCAGAAAATTTCCACTACTGATTCCGGTTACATTCATGTCATCGTCAGCGGCGAAGTCGAATTTCGACGTGAATCTGACGAACTGTGCATGTTTACTGTCACCGGACAATGCCTTTTCGGCCTATCGTCAATGTATTACAACGCCACCCATATGTACGGCCTTGTCCGGACGAATACGGTCGTTCGCTCGATCAAGAAAGAGGTCTTCGCCCAGCTGATGACCGAAAAAAATCTGTGGCCTGACCTGACCAAAGTCCTTTCCTGGTACATATGCGTGATGAGCAAACGTGATGATGTTCTGGTTGCCCGCAGTGCGTATTCTGTTGTTCGTGAATTTTTATATGAGATTAACGATCTGACTGTTCATCAGCAACGTGATATTAACGTTTATGATTACATTCAGGAATACACTAACCTCGCACGTAGTACTATTATCAAAATCCTCTCCGATCTGAAAAAAGGTCAATATATTGTGGTGGAAAAAGGTCGATTGCTTAATCTCACCGCACTGCCTGAAAAATATTAACACCTACTCCCGCCGTTCTCCTTTCTCACTCAAAGGAGAACGGCTATTTCCACTGTTTTTTACACTCGCTTGTGAATTATCCTGCGTTTCGTCAACCGGCGGCGCGGGAATTTTTCCTTGAGAATAATCCTGCTCCTGCTCTTTTAATGCCTGCTTAAATAATTCCGTTAATGATGACTCTTCACTGCTCGTGCTGGCGGGGGCGATATCGTGCTCATGCGCCTCGGTTCCGGGTAAGGTATCCCGCGAGGTATCGTGCGGCACCGCGCCCTCGGGCGCCTGCTGCCAGTCGGCATCATCACTGCTGATCGGCAGATCCTGCATCGGTGGAACATCAACATGCACTGGCGCAACTTTAGGCTGCGGATGCGGGAACGGTTTACTCACGTACACGTAATGCATTTCCGAAAGCTGCGTTTCCGGTTTGGCAACGCTGGCGTTGACCGGTTCAGGTGCCGGGTGGCGCAGGTTCCAGTAGACGTGCATATACAGGCCGACAACCAGCATGGCGCAAAACCCGACCAGCCATAACGCTGTTTTGCCGAATACGTTTTTCAGGCTGGGGAGGCGGTACGAAAACCAGACCGCTTCCCCGGTTGTATAGCTGCGCTGGGCCGCAAGGCAGATGGTCGACATTAGGCTTTCTTCTCCTGCATTTTTGCGTCCGGGGTGGTGCGGGTTGCCTGAATCAGTACGCCCGGCGTGCTGTTGGTCACGCGCATCAGCTGCATCAGCGTTTCTTCACCGGGGATGCCATCCACGTGCAGATGCATTTTTTGCTGGAACTCGCGGGTGCGTTTCATCATTTCTGCGGTCCAGATCCGGGCATGCGTTTCGGGCTGGCTCAACGCGATGCTTAACTGCTGATCGAGCCAGACCATGTCTTTGCTGTCGCTGGCCGTGCCGATCGCGTCTTTTCCTTCCGGTGTCAGGCGGTGCAACTGGGTGAAGTTGCCGGTCGCATGCCGGTTAAACCAGCTGCGGCTTACCTGCCAGGTCCGGTTATTCATTAACAAGTCAATTGATGTATCTCCGACCCTGGCGACCACTGCATAGTTAAGGTGACCGCTGGTTTTCAGCTCACTGACCCACGGATACCCTTCCTGCGCCAGCGTCTGCGGGGACGCGTTCCCCTGTTTACACATCAGGTTCACTTTAGCGGCGTTCTGGCACAGCGCATCGTCGGCCGAGGCGTCATACCCCCACATGAGATAAAGCTGATGCATCGCATCCGGCTGATTAACTATTTCGTTGTCGATAACCGGCACTACGGCTGCCTCAGGTTTTGGCGTCTGCTGTTTCCAGCTGACGGGCACCGGCAGCTGGATCGGCAGGCGCGCGCCGATCGACGAGGTAAAATACCAGCCGCAGGCGGCAAACAGCACGGACGCAAACAGCCCCACGGTTGCCAGGCGCTTACCGTGTTTTTTGGCGGGCAGGATCTCTCCCGCCGCCAGACGTAAATGGCGTGGGCTGACCTGTGCCGCGCGTTCCGTCCAGGCGGCGAGCATTGACAGGTGTGCCAGCGCGTTCAGTTTGCTGATGTTGCCTTTGGTCAGCGTGTGCATTTTGCGCACGCGGGCAGGCGGCAACGGCGAATGTTCACAGTCGTGTTCTTCGCACTGCGCCTGCACATAGCTCAGGTATTCGCGGCAGGTGAGGGGGCGCAGGACATGATGTGTGTGCGTATATTCGCGCAGTTCAGGTTGCTTTAGCAGGCGTTCCTGCTCCGCAGCACCCGTCAGCACCACGGCGAGCCGGAAGTTCAGCTCCTGGGCGCGCTTGAGCAGCGTTCCCAGGACTTCACGGCAGCTCTCCTTCATGGCTTCGGAATGGGCGATGGTCAGCACTCTGGATTTTGCTTTCCCCTCCTGCCACTGGCGCAGGACGGCATCCACCGCCTGCATGCGATCTTTAATCGCTTTCGTTCCCGGGTTGAGTTTGTACAGCAGGCTACTGGCACTCAGTTTGGGAAACGCGTTGATGGCAATAACGGTATTGCTGCTGGCTTTCAGCGCGTCGATGAAGTGGCTCAGAAGCGGAGCGTCGTCGCAAAAAAGCCCGATAATACCCGCCAGCTGGGTTTTCTCTTTCAGCAGGTTGAACACGTCCTGATGATAAGGCACCAGAAAATCACCGGATAAACGGGTGATTGTCCTGAATGGCGGATTTTTAAAATTAAAGTGGCTCTGATACATAACGACTGACCGTCTCTGATTAGGAATAGCAACAGCAGCAGAAAGTAAGGTAATGCCCCTGAGCGGTCAATTTGCAGACAGGGTAAAAATATCCAGCTGGCCGCGCCTAACATCTGGATTTTATACGGTCAATATTTTTCTGTATGAAAGTTGGTGGCGAAGTCAGTGGTCGTATTTGCAACAGCTTATTACTATTTTCCTCCATATTGGCGCAGTATGACGCTGCTTATTTTTGCTTTGCTATAGGCCGGATAAAAAATGAGGTTCTCATTTCTGTCACGGTGGATAACGCCTTGTCTTATGTTTGTGCTGCTCATTTTTAGCGGCCAGCAAGGGTATCTCACCTTAAAAGATTATAAAAAAGTTACGAATAAGTTGGCTAAAGCTGATCTACAGCCGCTGAAAAAAACGCACGAAGATAAACCCTTCACGCTTTTTACGGCTGCCGTCCGTCAGGAGAACTTAGCGGATGCGGCAAAAGCCCCGCTGGCAGCGGAGATAGAGGGCATTGTGCGCAGTGATGACGCCTGGCTCTCCTTTGCTGTTATCAAAACCCCAGGCGGTCAGCGAAGCTACCGTGAGGGTGAACCTCTCGCCGGATTTAACGACGCATTTATTCAGGAAATAAACAAAGATAATGTGGTGGTTAATTATGAAGGTGCTACGCAGGTACTGGCGTTAAATAAACCGGACTATTTTAAGGGGGGCGTGGATAGCGGCCCGGTTACAAAATCGACGAAAGATGCTGGCGCTAAAGTTTGCATCTTGATGATTATCTGGTGTTAAAACCCATCATTGAAAAAGGCCGACTGGAAGGCTACAGGATAAATCCAAGGAATGCCTCCGCCTTTTACAGTCAGTCAGGTCTGGAAAAAGGCGATGTGGCGGTTCAGGTTAACTCTGTCGATATGACCGATGAAGCAAAAGCGAAAAGCATTATTGCCAACTGGTCGAAAATGAAAGAAGCGGATGTCGTCGTGCGGCGTCACGCTCACCTTGAAAATATTCGGGTTAATGTTCTAAACAATTAACAAGTGTGCAGACATGAAAAAATTTCCCTGGGCGTGCGTGGCGCTGACCGCATTGTCGTTATATTCCAGTTCGCTGCTTGCAGCTAACTTTAGCGCGAGTTTTAAAAATACTGATATTCGCGAGTTTATCGATACGGTAGGCCGCAATCTCAACAAAACCATTCTGGTCGACCCGTCCGTCCAGGGCACCGTCTCGGTCCGAACCTACAACGTGCTGACGGAAGATGAGTACTACCAATTCTTTCTGAGCGTGCTGGATCTCTACGGCCTGTCGGTGATCCCGTTGGACAACGGCATGGTCAAAGTGGTGCGCTCAAGCGTGGCGCGTACCGCCGGTGCGCCGCTGGCAGACAGCAAGAACCCGGGCAAAGGTGATGAGATCATCACCCGCGTGGTGCGCATGGAAAACGTACCCGTTCGCGAGCTGGCCCCGCTGCTGCGTCAGCTCAACGATGCCACTGGCATCGGGAACGTGGTGCACTTTGAGCCGTCCAACGTCCTGCTGTTAACCGGTAAAGCCTCGGTGGTGAACCGCCTGGTGGATCTGGTGCAGCGCGTCGATAAAGACGGTATTCAGCGCCGCGAAATCATCCCGCTGCGCTTTGCCTCTGCCAAAGAACTTTCGGATATGTTGAACAACCTCAACAACGAAGAGCAGAAAGGGCAGAACGCGCCACAGCTGGCGACCAAGGTGGTGGCGGATGACGAAACCAACAGCCTGGTGATCAGCGGTTCGGAAGATGCGCGCGCGCGTACCCGTTCCCTTATCCATCAGCTGGATCGCGAGCAGAATAACGAGGGGAACACCCGCGTCTTCTACCTCAAATATGCCAGCGCCACCAAAGTGGTGCCGGTGCTGACCGGGATTGGCGAGCAGCTGAAAGACAAGCCGGGCGCGGCCAAAGCGAAAACCGCGAGCGCCTCAACCGATCTGAATATCACCGCCGACGAGTCAACCAACTCCCTGGTGATCACTGCGCAGCCTAATGTGATGAACTCCCTGGAGAAGGTGATCGACAAGCTGGATATTCGCCGTCCGCAGGTGCTGGTGGAAGCGATCATTGCCGAAGTGCAGGACGGCAACGGCCTGGATCTTGGGGTGCAGTGGACCAGCAAGCACGGCGGCGTGCAGTTTGGCGCTACCGGCCTGCCAATCAGCCAGATTAAAAATGGCACCATGAAAGGGGCGAGCTTCACGGGCCTTGCGACCGGCTTCTTTAACGGTGATTTCGGTGCGCTGATGACCGCGCTCTCCACCAACGGCAAAAACGACATCCTCTCCACGCCAAGCGTGGTCACGCTGGATAACAAAGAAGCGTCATTCAACGTCGGTCAGGATGTGCCGGTGCTTTCCGGTTCGCAAACCACCAGCGGCGACAACGTGTTTAACTCCGTTGAGCGTAAAACCGTCGGTACCAAGCTGAAGATTGTGCCGCAAATCAACGATGGCGACATGATCCACCTGAAGATTGAGCAGGAAGTGTCCAGCGTTGACAACAGCGCGACGGAAGATTCCAGCCTCGGCCCAACCTTCAACACGCGCACGATCAATAACGAAGTGATGGTTCACAGTGGCCAGACGGTGGTGCTCGGCGGCCTGATGGAAAATGTGACCAAACAGTCCGTCTCCAAAGTGCCGCTGCTCGGCGATATCCCGCTGGTCGGGCAGCTGTTCCGCTACACCTCGCAGGATACCTCTAAACGCAACCTGATGGTGTTTATTCATACCACCGTCCTGCGTGACGACGACAACTACAGCGCAGCCTCGAAAGAGAAATATGACCAGATCCGGGTGCGCCAGATGCAGCGCGTGGAAGAGAAAAAGCTCGGTATTGTTGAGCCGAGCGACAACGCCGTCCTGCCCGCGTTTCCTTCAGCAAGCCCTCACGTCGCACCGGTGAAAACCTCCGCGGCACGCAATCCGTTTAAAGAGTAAGGCGGAGGGATACCGTGGACGAACTGAGTAAATCCCTGTGTAGCAGCAACTACGCAAAAGATAACGGCGTTCTGCTTTACAACAATGACGTCTATATCCGTGAGGACACCCCGGCGTTAGCACTGCTGGAGGTGCGCCGGGTGCTTGGACGCGCGTTCGTCCCGATCACTCTGGCGCCGGAAGCGTTTGACGAGATGCTGGCCAAAATCTGGCAGCAGAGCAGCGGCGTGTCGCAGCAGCTGGTGGATGACATGGACGCGGATATCGATCTGATGGCGTTAACCGAGGAGATCCCGGATAACGAAGATCTGCTCGATAACGACGAAAACTCGCCGGTGATCCGCCTGATCAACGCCATTCTCGGCGAGGCGGTGAAGGACGGCGCGTCGGATATTCATATCGAAACCTTCGAGCGCACCCTGAGCATTCGCTTTCGCGTTGACGGCGTGCTGCGCCCGGTGCTGCAACCGGCGCGTAAGCTCGCCCCGCTGCTGGTATCGCGAATCAAGGTGATGTCGAAACTCGACATCGCCGAGAAACGTTTACCCCAGGATGGCCGTATCTCCCTGCGCATCGGTCGCAAGGCGATCGACGTGCGTGTGTCGACCATTCCGTCCCAGTACGGCGAGCGCGTGGTGATGCGTCTGCTCGATAAAAGCAATCTCAAGCCCGACATCAACAAGCTGGGGCTGATTGATGAAGAACTGGAGAAGCTGAAAGGGCTGATCGAACGCCCGCACGGGATCATCCTCGTTACCGGCCCGACGGGTTCCGGTAAAAGCACCACGCTGTACGCCATTCTTTCAGCGCTGAACGGCCACGAACGCAACATTCTGACCGTGGAAGATCCGATTGAGTACGAGCTGGAAGGGGTGGGGCAGACGCAGGTTAACCCGCGCGTGGACATGACCTTTGCCCGCGGGCTGCGCGCCATTCTGCGTCAGGACCCGGACGTGGTAATGATCGGGGAAATTCGTGACGGTGAGACCGCCCAGATTGCGGTGCAGGCGTCGCTGACCGGTCACCTGGTGATGTCGACGCTGCACACCAACAGTGCCGCAGGGGCGATAACCCGTCTGCGGGATATGGGGCTGGAGTCCTTCTTAATCGGTTCATCGTTGCTCGGTGTCATTGCCCAGCGTCTGGTGCGTCGGCTGTGTACGCACTGCCGGACCACCAGTCCGCTGGACGCCAATGAAAAAGCGCTGTTCAGCTTTATGGACGCGCCGCCAGAAGCGATTTACCGCGCGGTGGGGTGCGAACACTGCCGTCAGAGCGGCTATCAGGGCCGCGCCGGTATTCATGAATTTCTGGTGGTGGACAGCGCCATGCGCCGCGCCATCCATGAAGATAAGGACGAAATGTCCCTCGAAACGCAGCTCTTTAAGCAGGCCTACAGCCTGCGTGAAAACGGGCTGCTGAAGGTGATCGGCGGCGTGACGTCTCTGGAAGAGGTCATGCGCGTCACCGCCGAGCGTGGGGGGGATGCATAATGGCTTTCTACGCCTGGACAGCGACGGATGCCGCGGGGAAAACCCAGCGCGGGACGTTACAGGCCGAGGGGCAGAAGCAGGTTCGCCAGTGGCTTCGCGAGCAAAAACTGATGCCCGTCAGCATTACCGAAACCCGCGAAACGGCGGCTGGCGGGAAAGCGAAAACCGGGGTGAAGCTCTCCACTCCGGTGCTGTCGATGTTTACCCGTCAGCTTTCGACGCTGGTCAACGCCGCGCTGCCGCTGGAGAGCGCGCTGAAAGCGATCTCGAAGCAGACGGAAGACAAAAAGCTGGCGGCGATGGTGGTGGAGATCCGCGAGAAGGTGGTGGAAGGCCACACCCTGTTCGATGCCTTCAGCCAGTTCCCGCGCACCTTCGACAAGCTTTACTGCACGCTGGTGATGGCCGGGGAGAAAACCGGTCACCTGGGCGACGTGCTGGAGAAGCTGGCGGAGTACAACGAGCAGCGCCAGAAAATGAAAAGTAAGCTGACGCAGGCGATGGTCTACCCGATAACCCTCACCGTGGTCGCCATCGCGGTCATCAGCATACTGCTAGTGGCGGTGGTGCCGCAGGTGATCGAGCAGTTCACTCACATGAAGCAGCAGCTGCCGATCACCACCCGGACGCTGATTGCGGTAAGTGATTTCCTGCAAGCCTGGGGCATTTATATTGTGGGCATTCTGGGGGGGGGCTTTATCGGCTTCAAAACCTGGCTGAGGAATGCCAAAAACCGTTTTCGCTGGCACAGCTGGCTGGTGAACGGCTCGCCGATTAAAAAGCTGGTCTGCGCCATCAACAGCGCCCGCTATATCCGTACCCTGAGTATTTTGCAGGCCAGTAGCGTGCCGCTGCTGGAGGGAATGTATATCGCGATGGACGGTATCGAAAACCGCTATGCCCGGCAGGTGCTGGAGCAGGCCGCCGACACCGTGCGCCAGGGGGCGTCGCTGTATGCGGCGCTGGAACAGGCGAAATTATTCCCGCCCACCATGCTGTATATGGTTGCCTCCGGTGAAGAGAGCGGGGAATTAGGTAATTTAATGGATCGCGCGGCGGAAAATCAGGAATCGGCCTTACAACATCGAATTACATTAACGCTGTCGGTCTTTGAACCGGCGCTGGTGGTATCCATGGCGACGATTGTTTTATTCATCGTGCTTTCAATATTACAACCGCTTCTGCAACTTAATAATATGGTAGGTTAAATCATGGCTTTAAAACGTAAAAACCTGGCTCGCCAGGCGGGCTTCACATTGCTCGAATTAATGGTGGTCATTGTTATTCTCGGCGTACTGGCGAGTATGGTAGTGCCAAATTTAATGGGCAATAAGGAAAAAGCCGATACGCAAAAAGCAACCAGCGATATTGTCGCGCTCGAAGGCTCGCTGGATATGTACAAGCTGGATAACCACCGCTACCCGACCACAGAGCAGGGTTTGCAGGCGCTGGTGACCAAACCTGAAATCGCGCCAATCCCGAACGGCTACCGCACGGACGGCTATATCCGTCGCCTGCCGCAGGACCCCTGGGGCAATGATTATCTTCTGGTGAGCCCGGGTGAACACGGCGCGGTGGACGTCTTCTCAGCCGGTCCGGACGGCGAAGCCAATACCGCCGATGACATTACCAACTGGTCTCTGGATAAGAAAGAGAAATAATGAAAAATCAACGCGGCTTTACGTTGCTGGAAATTATTCTGGCGCTGGTGATATTTGCCAGTTGCGCCATGATGGTGGTGTCCACCATTCCTTCGCGCAGCGGCGCGGATATATTTGGCCAGCAATTAAAAGCGCTTGTTGATTATGGTTCAGACCGTGCGGTGATGGACGGAAATATTGTCGGGCTGGTGATCGCCACCGATAAATATCAGCTGGTGACGATCGCCGATGAAAATGGCGAGCGTCACTGGGTGCCATTATCTGCCGGACGCATTACCACCAAAGGTGATTTTCCGGAAGAGATGCATGTGTCGCTCTCGCCGCAGCGCCTGGCCGCGACGGTGACGTCCGAGCCGCAGGTGATCTTTTTACCGGACGGTGAAATCAGCCGCTTTACGCTGACGCTGCAAAGTTATGACAAACAGCACCATTTCCGCGTGGTGTCGCAAGGTGCGGCGCCGTTATCGGTAGAAAACGATGGCTAACGGCAACAAAAAGCAAAAGGGGATGACGCTGCTGGAGGTGATGGTCGCTCTGGTGATTTTCTCCACCGCCGCGCTGGCGCTGATGAACTCGGTCTCCCTGAACGTGCGTTTTACCCATGGCCTGGCCGATACCTTGCAGGCCAGTTGGGTGGCGGAAAACCAGCTGGCGGAAGCACAGCTCACGAAAACCGACTTCCCGGATGCTGAACAGCAGGGGACGGAAATCATGGGCGGGCGCAGCTGGAACTGGCGTAAGCAGCGGGTGAAAACCGCCGACAACGTCTGGGCGAATACAATACGCGTGTATGCGGAAGGCGATGAGAGCCAGCCGGTTATTTCCCTGCATATCATTCCGCCGGGAGAGAGCAAGTGAAGAAAACGCGACGCCAGCGCGGATTTACCCTGCTGGAGATCATGATTGCGCTGACTATCTTCGCGGTGATCCGCACCCTGGCCTGGCAAATTCTGGACGGCGCGATGCGTACCAGCTCGGCGACGGATGCCAGCGCCGCAAAGCTCAACCAGCTTCAGCGCGCCTGGAGTCTGATGGAGCGTGATTTTTTCCAGCTTCAGGCGCGCGCCCCGCGTAATGAGCCGGAGCTGTTTCGTCAGGCGGGCGATGCCCTTGAACTGACCACCCTGAATGGCGTGAGCGGAACGGTCCAGCTGGAGCGCGTGCGCTGGCGGCTGGAAGAGGGGCGTTTGTATCGCGACGTCTGGCCGGTCATTGACGGCCCGGCGGACGTTAAGCCTGACGAAGTGCCGATTGTCAGCGGCGTTAAATCATTGCAGTGGCGGTTTTATCGTCAGGGCTGGCTGAAAAGCTGGAGCGACGCCGCCCATCTGCCGGACGGCGTGGAGGTTACGTTGACGATGGAAAACGGGGATACCTGGCGCTGGGTATTCACCACGCCGGGTGATATGCAGGAGGTGGCCGCTGCCGCGGCGCCAGAGAAAGCCGCCGACGCGCCTGGGACGCCCCCGGATGCAGCCCCTGCGCCTGCCCCTTCGCCGGAGACCAGACCATGAAGCGGATGCGTCAACAACAGGGCGTAGCCCTGCTGGTGGTGCTGATTTTGCTGGTGATGATGTCGGCGCTGGCCGCCAAAATCAGCCAGCAGTTCTGCCGTAATTTGCAGAAAACGCATTATCAGGTAAGCCAGCAGCAGCTGCGCTGGGCGATGCAGGCCCAGGAAAAAGTGGTGAAGGACCGGTTACAGACCGACACCAGTGGCGAGAGCAAGCCGCTGGCGCTGGACGGCGACTGGCATCAGCCGCTGGAGACGCAGGGTGAAGATTACACGGTCGTGAGCCAGGTGGAAGATGCGCAGGACTGCTTTAACGTCAATAACCTGTTGACCGCCGACATCGCACCCCAGGGGCAAAGCGCTCCCGCGGTGGCGGAAACACCGCTTAAAGCGCGGATTGTAGAACAACTTCTGACGGAAAGTGGGCTCAGTCCGGGCACGGCGGAGGCGGTCTATTTCCAGCTGGTGGATTATCTCGATGGTGACAGCACCACGGCGAAGGAGGGGGCCGAAAGCGATGCGTGGGCTGGCGTCGTGCCCGCGCGGCAACCGGCAAATCAGATGATGCGCAGCATCGCGGAAATCAAACTGCTGCCGGCGTTCCCTGTTACGGCATATCCAAAGGTGAGCAAGCTGTTATGCGCGCTGCCGGACGCCGCCAGCAAGGTGGACGTGAACACCCTGCAACCGGAACAGGCCGCCGTGCTGGCGGCCATGTTCCCGGGAAAACTCACGCGGGATGACGCCGTTCGCCTGCTGGATTCGCGTCCGGAATCGGGCTGGGAAAATATGGAAGCGTTCAGCAAAGCGCTGGAGCAGGCCTTCCCGCAGTTAAAAGACGATCTCCCGCAGGTGGTAGATCAATTTTCTATAAACAGCCGGTACTTCCGCGTGAATTACACCGGCAATACCGATGAATTAACGCTTCGCGTGGTCAGCCAGTTTCAGGTGAATAACGAAGCCGGTGAGATCGTGACGTGGCAGCGTCGTTACCGAATGATTGAATAAGAAAAGTAGAACGTTATGAAACAGGTACTTTTTGTTCGTCCCGACAGCCGCGAGCGCGGGAAAATAATGTGGTGTGAGTCCGGCAGCGAGCGCGTCGAGGTGGTCGACAGCCTGGAGATGCTGGCCGAACACCCCCTGGCTACGCGCGTTTGTCTCCTGTTACCCGCCAGCGACATGATTTTCCGCCATTTTAGGCTAGCGAAAAAGGTGGCTTCTCAGGGAATGGCCTTCTCGTGGATGGCAGAAGAGACGCTGATTGGCGACGTGGACAACCTCCACTGGACGGTACTCCACAAAAAAGGCGCCGACGTCGACGCCGTGGCCATTGACGCCGACCGCCTGCGCGCAACATTAACCCGCTGTCAGGAGGCCGGATTAAACGTGATTCAGGCCCTGCCTGATGCCTGGCTCCTGCCCGTGACGGCAGGGGGCAGCACGCTGGTCGCGCAGGATGATGGCTACTGGCTGCGTTTATCGCCCCATGTGGCGGGTGAAATGGAGGCAACCCTGCTGCCGCTGTTAATGCAGAAAGCCGGGGTCGGGGAAGTGTGGTGTTACGGCGATGCGCCTGCGAAGGTGCACGTTGACGTGCAGCATGCCTGGCAGCATCCGCTGGCGCTGATCCAGCCGCAGTGGCAAACCTGTCGCGTTAACCTGCTTCACGGTGAATTCAGCCTTAAGGCCGGTCATGGGCGGGCGGCGAAAAGGATGAAAGCCGCGATGGTGGCGGCGGGCGTGCTGTCTGTTGGTCTGCTGCTGGGGCCACGCATTGCGATGGCCTGGATGCTGGTGCAGCAGGAAAATCGGGTGCAGCAGGAGATCGTCCAGGTTTATCAGCACCATTTCCCCAGCATGCGCCAGCAGACCAATATCAAATATCACTTTGGCCAAAGCCTGAAAAAACAGAGCAAGGGGTTCTTTCTTCAGCTTGAGGAGCTGGAGAAAGCCCGGCAGTCAGTCCCTGCGATGGAGATCGATCTGCTGGAATACGATGCGCAGCAAAACACCCTGACGCTGAGCGTCAGCGCGCAAAACCAGCCCGCGTTGCAGGCGTTTGTTAACCAGACCAGTGAGAATTTTGATTTTACCTTACAGCCTGTTTCAACAACCGAACCGTATACCGCCATGATCGCAGGGAAACATAAATGAAAGAGCGAATCGCACAGCTGAAAGCGCGCTATCAGAATTACAGCGCCCGGGAAAAAATCATTTTAAAAATATGTGCCGTTGCCATTGTGGGGGCAGCGGTGTATTACACAGGAGTGATCCCCTTGGATAATATGATTAAAAATAGTAAATCGACACTTAAAAGACAAAAAGAGACGCTTAACTGGATGCGCAGTGAAATTGATAAAAATCATCTTCAGATCCAGTTAGTCAAAACGGATAATCCGCGTACGGTGGTCGAGAATAGCGCCCATGAAATTAACCTTTCGCTGACGGATGTGCGCCAGGAGGGGCAAACTTTATCGTTCGTGGTGAATCGGGTTAATGTGTATGAATTAAAAAGCTGGCTGCGTGAAATTAATCAGACCACCGGTGTGAGATTGCAAAAAATAAACCTCACGCCGGTTGACCACCTCAGCGATGTGAAAGCGCAGGTGCAACTCACCTGGGCAAAAAACGCATGAATACCTTCGCGCTGATGCGGGATGCCTTTCCGGTAGGGTTCCCGATAATGAGTGCGATCCTGGGCGGCATTGTGGGCAGTTTTCTTGGCGTTGTCGCCGAACGCGTACCGGGGATGGTGATGGATGAGGAGGGGAGCGGTAATCTGCTCATTCCGGCCTCGCACTGTCCGGTGTGCCAGCACGCGCTCGCCGCGTGGGAAAACATCCCGCTGCTCAGCTGGCTTTTATTACGGGGGCGCTGCCACCAGTGCGGCAGCGCGATCCCGCTGCGACTCTTTCTGGTCGAACTGATCTCCGCCTTGTTTTTTGGCATCACGGCCTGGTGCATGCCGGACGTTCAGGCGCTGTTCTCTTTGTGGTTACTGGCGGCTTTTTTACTGCCGCTGGCCATGATCGACTGGCAGCACCAGCTGCTTCCGGACTGCCTGACCCAGCCGCTGCTGTGGGCAGGTCTCTTGCTTCATGTGTTTGACCACACGTTGCCGCTACGCGATGCGCTGTTCGGCGCGGTGGCGGGCTATCTGTCGCTCTGGCTGCTCTACTGGGCTTTTCGTCTGATCACGGGACGAGAAGGTCTGGGTTACGGGGATTTTAAGCTACTGGCAGCGCTGGGCGCCTGGTGCGGCTGGCAGGCGTTGCCCTCTATTGAACTGGCGGCAGCGTTAAGCGGTATTGTCGGTTATTTCGCCGTAAATAATTTAAATAAAAATAACCTCACTATTTCTTTTGGTCCTTATCTCGCCTTTGCTGGAATAGGGGTTTTTATTAGTCAGCAAATTGCTTTCACATTTTAAATATACAGGTCAAGATTTTTTATAAATCTTTTTGATGGAGGAAGGAAAGGACGATCCTTTACGCTCAGTGTATCGTAAGAGATATAAGCTACACGGGATTTGGCTTGTATCTTTTAATGGAGGAATACAACGCAGCAACAATTTTTTGTTCACGGCACTCACGTTGGTTAAATACGCATTACGCGAAACGCATCCATGATCTCACGGAAGACATGGGTTACTACGTTATAAATAAATTTATCAGGAAATAAAAATGAAATTTATGAAGCCAAAATATCTGGCGCTCTTTATTGCGGCGGCAACCAGCTCCGCATTTGCAGCAGCGCCAGGTGCACCGACGATCGGCTATGGCAATGACAAATTTGCCCTGGTGGAAGTGGATCAGGCTGCACAGGATTATAACAATCTTGTCAAAGTGCATAACGATGGCGTGGATGTAAAAGTTGAGTGGAACGTCTGGAGTGGTGATGCGCCAACTTCTGCGAAAGTTCTGCTGGACGGACAGACCGTATGGACCGGCGCAGCCGGTGCGACGGGCTCTGCAACGTTTAAAGTGAAAAAAGGCGGGCGTTATCAGGAACAGGTTGAAGTCTGTAATGCCAGCGGCTGTGCGAAAAGCGCCAGTAAGCTGATTATTGTGGCTGACACCGACGGTAGCCACCTGCTGCCGCTGAATACGTCTCTCCAGGAGAACAACAAAGCGTTCGCGAAGCATACCGATAAAGTGGTTGCGGCCTACTTCCCGGAATGGGGCGTTTACGACCGTAACTTCCCGGTTGATAAGATCCCTGCGGCAAACCTCAACCACATTCTGTACGGCTTCATTCCAATCTGTGGCGGTGACGGCATCAACGACGGCCTGAAAACCATTGAAGGTGGTAACAGCTTCCGCGTGCTTCAGAACGACTGTAAGGGCCGTCCTGACTTTACCGTGGCGATCCACGACCCATGGGCTGCGCTGCAAAAACCACAGGCTGGCGTCTCCAACTGGGATGATCCGTACAAAGGTAACTTTGGCCAGCTGATGGCGCTGAAAAAAGCGCATCCAGGCCTGAAAGTGCTGCCATCTATCGGCGGCTGGACGCTTTCCGATCCGTTCTTCCACATGGGCGACCCGGCTATCCGAGCACGCTTTGTCTCTTCTGTGAAAGATTTCCTCCAGACGTGGAAATTCTTTGACGGCGTGGATATCGACTGGGAATTCCCGGGCGGTGGCGGTGTAACCGAAAACCTGGGTAACCCGCAGCAGGATAAAGCGACCTATACCGCACTGATGCACGACCTGCGCACCATGCTGAACGAGCTGTCTGCACAGACGGGCCGTACCTATGAACTGACCAGCGCCATCGGTGCAGGTCGCGATAAGATCGAAGACGTGGATTACACTACGGCTCAGCAGTATCTCGACCACATCTTCCTGATGAGCTACGACTTCTACGGCGGCTGGAGCAACACCGTTCTCGGCCACCAGGCTGCGCTGCGTGCGCCAGCATGGCGTCCGGACACTGATTACACCACTGAAAACGGCGTTAACGCGCTGCTTGCGCAGGGTGTACAGCCAGGCAAGATCGTGGTGGGTGCGGGCATGTATGGCCGCGGCTGGACCGGCGTGCATGGCTACACCGGTGACAATCCATTCACCGGTACGGCAACCGGCATGGTGAAAGGCACCTGGGAACCGGGCGTGGTTGACTACCGTCAGATCGTGAACGAATACAAAGGCAAACCGGGCTGGGAATACGGCTACGACACGACCGCTGAAGCCCCTTACGTCTTCAACAAATCCACCGGCGACCTGATCTCGTATGAAGATGCGCGTTCAACCACGGCGAAAGGCAAGTATGTTCTGGCCAATAAACTGGGCGGTCTGTTCGCGTGGTCTATCGACTCTGATACCGGCGACATTCTGAATGCGATGAACGAAAGCCTGCTGGGCGGCGACTCGACTCCGGTTGATCCGGTGGTCACCAACCACGCGCCAATCGCGTCCTCTGCCGATCAGAACGTGTCTGGCCCGGCAACCGTCACGCTCGATGGCTCTGCTTCCAGCGATCCTGATGGCGATGCGATTACCTACAAATGGACTCAGGTCTCTGGTCCGTCTGTCACCATCAACAACAGCACCAAAGCGAAAGCGACCTTCAATGTTGCGGCAGCGACCACCGACCAGACCATGACGTTCCGCCTGACGGTGACCGATGCAAAAGGCCTGAGCAACGCGATTGATGTCCAGGTGGTGAACAAGGCACCGAAAGCTAACCAGGCACCGGTTTTAAACCCAATGGAAGCGATCACGCTTGAATCTGGTGAAACCTATGCGCTGCATGCCCAGGCTGCGGACCCAGACGGTGATGCGCTGACCTACGCCTGGAGCGTACCAGCAGATATGCACGCCACCGGAACTGACTCCGCGAACGTGAATATCACGGCGCCGGAAGTGAGCTCGACGTCTACCTACACCCTGAGCGTGGTAGTGAGCGACGGTAAGACCAGCGTGCAGTCTAACGTCCAGGTTACCGTGAATCCGAAAGCGGCGCCTGCACCGGTACCTGCTGACGAAGACACTAACCCGGCGGATGACGTTACCCCTCCGGCTGATGATGTGACTCCTCCGTCTGACAAAGGAAGCTGCGATGCACCTGTGGATGCTAACGCCAGCAAATACGCGGCGTGGGAATCCAGCAAAATCTACAACGGTGGCGATACCGTAAGCTTCGACCATCTGGTGTGGAAAGCGAAGTACTGGACTCAGGGCAATCAGCCTGGCTTCGGTGTGGATGCATGGGAGCTGGTGAGCAACGTGAAGATGAACTGGCGTTCTGACCTGGTCTACAACGGCGGCGACACTACCACCTATGAAGGTAACGTTTACCGTGCGAAATGGTGGACCCGTGGTGATAACCCAGCCAACAGCGACGTATGGGTAAAAGAAGGCGCATCAACAGATTGCAAATAATCTAACCCATTAATCACTCCCCCTTTAGAGGGGGAGTGATTCAAAATTCATTTTACAGGATGTTGGTAAGGAGAAATAACCGAAACTGTCAGCAGGTAAAAATGAAAAAGTTAATTTTGTTGTTATTGATAATAAGCCAAAGCGCACTGGCAAATTGTTGGGATAAAGCGGCGCATTATTATCATGTCGATCCTTATTTACTGTACGCGATAGCGAATGTGGAATCCGGTATGAATCCGTATGTGGTTGGGCAAAACCGCGATGGCACGCGGGATGTCGGGCTGATGCAAATCAACAGTTCGCATTTTACCGCGCTGGAAAGCAGAGGCATCGACGAATATCGATTAATCACTGAGCCGTGTACTTCGATCATGGTCGGGGCTTCTATCCTTTCCGGGATGATCAGGGTGTATGGCTACAACTGGGAAGCCGTTGGCGCGTATAACGCCGGACTGAAAAAAGAAAATTATCCGCAGAGGATGAAATATGCCCATAAGGTCTGGGCCAAATATCAGCAACTGAAATTAGCGGCACGTTATTAACGTTTTTTATTTTTGAAGAATTCCTGAAGGTGTTCTTCGAAAAGTGAAAACAGCTGAATGTGGTTTATGTATTAACGGAGTAATACCTAAGCCGGGATATTAACATTTAATTTGAAACGAACAGGAAAACTGAAATGAACAAAAGGACGTTACTGAGTGTACTCATTGCGGGAGCCTGCGTGGCGCCATTCATGGCCCAGGCTGCGAATCTGAAGGAGACCAGCATTGAGCCGTACACCATCAAAGCCAGCGATCTGGCGAAGAAAGAGAAGGAACTGACGGACTTCCCGCTGATGGCTTCGGTTAAAGAGACCATCCAGACGCTGGATAACGCGCAGGTCGAACTGATTGAGCCAGGCCGGGCGGCGAACCCGGACAACGTTAAACGCGTTGAAGGGATTGTGAAAGCCAGCGACTGGGAATATCTCTTCCCGCTGCGCGCCCAGGCCTATACCTACAGCAACTTCCTGAAAGCCGTGGGTAAATTCCCGGCGCTGTGTAAAACCTATAATGACGGTCGTGACAGCGACGCCATCTGTCGCAAAGAGCTGGCCACCATGTTTGCCCACTTTGCCCAGGAAACTGGCGGCCACGAAAGCTGGCGTCCGGAAGCCGAATGGCGTCAGGCGCTGGTCCACGTACGTGAAATGGGCTGGAGCGAAGGGCAGAAGGGCGGTTATAACGGCGAATGTAACCCGGACGTCTGGCAAGGACAGACCTGGCCTTGCGGTAAAGATAAAGACGGCGATTTCCTGAGCTATTTCGGACGCGGTGCGAAACAGTTGTCTTACAACTACAACTACGGTCCATTCTCTGAAGCGATGTACGGCGACGTGCGTACGCTGCTCGACAAACCTGAGCTGGTGGCGGACACCTGGCTGAACCTGGCGAGTGCGATCTTCTTCTTCGCCTATCCGCAGCCGCCAAAACCAAGCATGTTGCAGGTGATCGACGGTACATGGCAGCCGAACGACCACGATAAAGCCAACGGTCTGGTTCCGGGCTTTGGTGTGACCACCCAGATCATCAACGGCGGCGTTGAGTGCGGCGGCCCGACTGAAATTGCGCAGTCTCAGAACCGTATCAAATACTACAAAGAGTTTGCAAACTACCTGAAAGTGCCTGTTCCGGCGAATGAAGTGTTGGGTTGCGCCAACATGAAGCAGTTCGACGAAGGTGGCGCAGGCGCCCTGAAGATTTACTGGGAACAGGACTGGGGATGGAGCGCGGATACCCCGGACGGCAAGACCTACTCTTGCCAGCTGGTGGGCTACCAGACTCCGTTCAGCGCCTTTAAAGAAGGTGACTACAGCAAGTGCGTGCAGAAGTTCTTTAACGTGAAAATCGTTAACGATGATGGTTCTTCCGTTACCCCGGACGAAACCCCGGTCACGCCAACACCGACGCCATCTGGCGATGAAACGCCAGCGCCAACACCAACGCCGGATGAAACCCCGGTCGAACCTGTTGTGGTGAACCACGCGCCGGTTGCGCAGATTGCCGGTCCGATCGGTGCAGTGGAAGCAGGTGCGCAGGTTTCTCTGAGTGCGGAAGGCTCCACCGATCCTGATGGCAACAAACTGACGTATACCTGGCGTTCCCAGGATGGTCAGACTGTTACCGGCCAGGACAAAGCGGTTGTGACCTTCACAGCGCCAGAGTCTGCGACGGCGCAGCAGTATGAAGTGAGCCTGACCGTCAGCGATGGCGAGCTGAGCAGCACCACGTCTTACCTGCTGAACGTGAAAGCGAAAGCGGCAACGCCATCCGGAGAAGATACGTCTTACCCGGCATGGAGCGCGAACAGCAAGTACAACGCCGGTGATATCGTGAACAACCACGGTAAACTGTTCCAGTGCAAACCGTTCCCGTACAGCGGCTGGTGTAACAACTCTCCAACGTACTATGAACCAGGCGCAGGTCTGGCATGGGCTGAAGCCTGGACGGCTCTGTAAAAGCAAACGGCAACCCCCAGGGTTGCCGTTTTAGTGTCTGCACCCTCTCCCTGTGGGAGAGGGCCGGGGTGAGGGCATCAGTCCGCACTCTCTGTTTTTTGCCGGGTGGCGCTGCGCTTACCCGGCCTACATGAGGCAGGAACGCTTACCGGTGCAACTTCCCGTGATCCCGTAACCACGCCGCCGTACGCACTATCCCTTCATCCAGCGAGACAATCGGTTTATATCCCAGCTCGTTCTCCGCCCGAGAAATATCCAGCGTAAAATCAAAGTTGAGCTTCGACACACCGTAATGCGTCAGCGCAGGCTCTTTCGCCGATTTGCTGCCAAAACGCTCCATGCTGCGGGCAATCATGTCCAGCATTGGGTAGGGAACGGAACGGATCCGGCAGTCGATTTTTAATTCGTCAATCAGCCTTTGCACAATGCTGCGCAGGGTACAGGGTTCGCCGTTGGTGATGTTATACGCGCGCCCCGACACCAGCTTATCGCATTCCGGCTGGCTCGCCAGCCACATGGCGTGAACGGCATTTTCGTAATAGGTCATGTCCACCAGCGCATCGCCGCCGCGCGGTAACAGCACGCTGCCGTAGTGATGCATCATCTGGGCCAGTCGCGGGATGAAGACTTTGTCGTGCGGCCCAAACAGGCTCTGCGGACGCAGCACGGTAAAGCGGGTGTGCGGGTTTGACTGGGCCAGCAGGTCGATCACCTCTTCGCCCGCCGCTTTACTGCGGGCAAACTCACAGGCAAAGCGCGCCGGGCGGAAATTTTCCTGAATATCACGATGGTGGTGATAGTCGAAATAGAGCGATGGAGAGGAAATATGAATAAAGTTACGCACGCCCCAGGCGACGGCCCATTCACCCAGACGGCGCGTGGCGCGCACGTTGGCGAGATCAAAGGCTTCCTGGGTACCCCACGGGGAGGTAAAACTGGAGCAGTGCCACAGCGTATCGATACCGGCGAGCATCACCTTGGCCTGAGAGGAGACCAGCTCCGTCAGATCGGCATGGACAAATTCAGCGCCCATTTTTTGCAGGAGCTTACCCATCGCCTCATTGCGACCAGTGGCCCTCACGCTGATGCCTTTGTTGCGCAGAAACTCGACCGCATTTCGGCCTAAGCCGCTGGTCGCCCCGGTAACCAGTACCTTCATAACAATCCACTGTGTTGAAAAGAATTTCGTGCGCATTCTTTCGTGAATTACGATGTGTTGCAATGGGAAAGGTGAAAGATTAAGAGTTTTATTTAGTTATTTTCCCGCTTTTCTTCTGCCAGTAGCGCAATCCGTTTCGCCATTCCGCGGAAGATAAACAGGTGTGCCGGGATCATCAGCAACCAGTAAAACAGACCCGGCATTCCGTGCGGATGCCACCATGCCCGAACGTCCAGTTCACGATGGTCGCCCTTGTCCTTCAGGGTGAAGCAGAGCCGCCCCAGCCCCGGCGCCTTCATGCCAAACAGCAGCGCCAGCTGTTTTTCCGGCTCAACGATAATCACCTTCCAGCTGTCGACGGTATCGCCCACCTTCAGCCAGGGATGGGCAGGGCGCCCTTTTGCCAGCCGGTGACCGACCAGCAGATCCAGCGCGCCGCGCGTTTGCCACAGAATATTGCCGAAGAAATAGCGCTCTTTGCCGCCAATCTGGTTCACAACTTCCCACAGCGCTGCCAGGCTGGCCGTGGTTTTGACCGTACAGCCCGCCTGTTTCGGATAATAGCCGTACTCGGGCCGCCAGCGGGCAAACGCCTGCGCGTCGTAGCCCCAGTCGCTGGAGTTCACCAGCTTCTCTTCTTCTTTCAGCGTATTGCGTACGGCATCGTCGAAGGGGATCAATTCCTGAGGGATCAAGGCACGCAGTTCACGATCGTCCGCCAGCAGATCGTGCTTCAGTCCCTGTATAAGCGCTTTGGCAGTCGTCGGCGGCACGGAGGTGATCACATTCAAAAACCACACCGAAATCCAGCGGGTCGGGAAGGGGATGGGGATCAGCCAGCGGCGGCGGCCGCTCACCCGCATAAAATGTTCGAACTGCGCCTGATAGCTCAGCACTTCCGGGCCTGCCGCCTCCAGCACGCGATGCTGCTCCGCCGGGTGATCCAGCAATGCCACCAGATAGTGGAGTAAATTCTCCAGCGCAATGGGCGTGGTGCGCGAGCGTACCCAGCGCGGCGGCGTCAGCACAGGCAGGTTGTAGACCATATCGCGCATCACTTCGAACGCGGCGGAACCCGCGCCGACGATGATCCCTGCCCGGAGTTCGGTGACGGGGATACGGGCGCTTCGCAGCGTTTCTGCCGTCAGCTGTCGGGCGCGCAGATGATCTGACTGCTCGTTCTCAGGCGCCTGGAGTGAGCTTAAAAAAATCACCTGCTTCACCGGCGTTTGCCGCAGCGCTTCACGAACGTTCATCGCCACCTGACGCTCGTGGGCGATAAAATCGCCGCCTTCGCCCATGCTGTGGACAAGGTAGTAAAGCGTATCGACCCCTTCCAGCAGCGCAGGAAACGCTTTCGGCCAGTTAAGGTCAACGTTGTGACACGTCACGCCAGGCAAATGTAGCTTTTGCAGGCGTTCCGTGTTGCGTGCCGCTGCCAGCACCTGGTGGCCCTGCTGGCTTAACGCAGTGGTCAGATGCTGACCGATATACCCGCTGGCGCCGAGCACCAGAATACGTTGCGGCACGGTATGCTCCTTAACGCTTTAAAAACGCCTGCCAGTGTTTCACCACCTCGGTCAACTGCTCGCGGTTAACGTCAAGATGCATCACCAGTCGCACGACCGGGGAGGCGTTGATCAGCACGCCTCGGGCTTTCAAAAAGTCGCCCAGCGCGGCAGCATGCTCATCGCCGACGCGGACAAACAGCATGTTGGTGTCGTGTCGCATGACATCAGCGCCGATTTCACGCAGCTGCGCTGCCATCCACGCCGCATTGTCGTGATCGTCTTTCAGGCGTGACACGTTATTTTTCAGCGCGTACAGTCCGGCAGCCGCCAGAATACCCGCCTGACGCATCCCGCCGCCGGTCATTTTGCGCCACCGGTTGGTGCGTCTGATGTAGTCTGCGCTGCCAACCAGCAGGGAACCTACCGGCGTGCCCAGCCCTTTAGAGAGGCAAATGGTGAACGAGTCGCAATATTGGGTGATCTCTTTCAGCTCGCAGCCGTACTCCACCACGGCGTTGAAGATACGTGCGCCGTCGACGTGGAGGCCGAGCTTGCGCTCGCGGGTAAAATCCCATGCCGCTTTCAGGTATTCGCGCGGCAGGACTTTACCGTTATGGGTGTTTTCGAGGCTTAGCAGTTTAGTGCGGGCGAAGTGAATATCGTCGGCTTTGATTTTCGCCGCGACTTTGTCCAGCGGCAGCGTACCGTCCGGCGCAGCATCGATCGGCTGCGGCTGGATGCTGCCGAGCACCGCCGCGCCGCCAGCTTCGTACAGGTAGTTATGCGCCCCCTGGCCGACGATATACTCCTCGCCGCGCTCGCAGTGGCTGAGCAGCGCCACCAGGTTAGCCTGCGTGCCGGTGGGCAGGAACAGAGCAGCCTCTTTACCGCTCAGCTCGGCCGCATAGCGCTGGAGTTCGTTGACCGTCGGGTCATCGCCGTAGACGTCGTCCCCGACCGGGGCGGCCATCATCTCTTCGAGCATGGCGCGGCCCGGACGGGTAACGGTATCACTACGTAAATCAATCATGGCATGTCCTTATATTTAAAAAGGCGATGCCAGATGTTTTACCTGAGCCAGTTGGTTTTTGCCAGTTCGATCACCTCGTCACCGCGCCCGCTGATGATGGCGCGCAGCATGTAGAGGCTAAATCCTTTGGCCTGTTCCAGCTTGATTTGAGGCGGGATCGCCAGCTCTTCTTTGGCGACCACCACATCCACCAGCACCGGGCCGTCGATGGCGAAGGCGCGTTGCAGGGCGTCGTCCACCTCTGAGGCTTTCTCCACCCGAATACCGGTGATACCGCAGGCTTCGGCGATGCGGGCGAAGTTGGTGTCGTGCAGCTCGGTGCCGTCCGTGAGGTAGCCTCCGGCCTTCATCTCCATCGCCACGAAGCCCAGCACGCTGTTGTTAAAGACCACGATTTTCAGCGGAAGCTTCATCTGCGCCACCGACAGGAAATCCCCCATCAGCATACTGAACCCGCCGTCGCCACACATCGCCACCACCTGACGTTCCGGTGCCGTCGCTTTTGCGCCCAGCGCCTGCGGCATGGCGTTGGCCATTGAGCCATGGTTGAACGACCCAAGCAGGCGTCGTTTGCCGTTCATTTTCAGGTAGCGTGCTGCCCAGACGGTGGGCGTTCCCACGTCGCAGGTGAAGATGGCATCGTCGTCGGCGAAGTGGCTGATCTGCTGCGCCAGATACTGCGGGTGGATCGCTTTTTCGCTCGGTTTGGCGAGATCGTCCAGCCCCTTACGCGCATCGCGATAGTCGCTCAGGGCTTTATCCAGGAATTTGCGGTCCGTTTTTTCTTCCAGTAGAGGCAGCAGGGCGGCGAGGGTGGATTTGATATCGCCGATAAGCGCCATATCCACCTTGCTGTGCGCACCGATGCTGCCGGGATTAATGTCGATCTGGATAATTTTGGCATCCGTCGGGTAGAACGCGCGGTACGGGAACTGAGTGCCGAGCAGGATCAGCGTGTCGGCGTTCATCATGGTGTGGAAGCCGCTGGAAAAACCGATCAGCCCGGTCATGCCGACATCGTACGGATTATCGTATTCAACGTGCTCTTTCCCGCGCAGGGCATGCACCACTGGCGCCTTGAGCTTGCCGGCAAATTCCACCAGCTCTTTATGCGCACCGGCGCAGCCGCTGCCGCACATCAGGGCGATATTGCTGGAGTATCGCAGCAGTTGCGCCAGCTTTTTCAGCTCTTCTTCGGCAGGGGTAATGGTTGGCTGTGGCGCAGAGTACCAGTGGGTGGTGGCGGTTTCAGGTGCGGCCTTCAGCGCCACGTCCCCCGGCAGCACAACCACCGAAACCCCGCGATTCAGGATCGCCTTACGCATGGCTATCGCCAGCACCTGTGGGATCTGCTCCGGTGATGAGACCAGCTCGCAATAGTGGCTGCATTCACGGAACAGCTCCTGCGGATGCGTCTCCTGAAAATAGCCGCTACCGATTTCAGATGACGGAATGTGAGCCGCAATCGCCAGCACCGGAACATGGTTGCGGTGACAGTCGAACAGACCGTTGATGAGGTGCAGGTTTCCCGGTCCGCAGGAACCCGCACAGACGGCGAGTTCACCCGTAAGCTGCGCTTCGGCACCGGCGGCAAAGGCGGCGACCTCTTCATGGCGGGTGGGCATCCACTCAATGGTCTTCATCTTGTTAAGGCTATCGCTGAGTCCGTTCAGAGAGTCGCCGGTGACGCCCCAGATACGCTTTACGCCAGCCTGCTCAAGGGTTTTTGCTATGTATGCAGCCACGGTTTGTTTCATGGTTGTCCGTCTCCTTTTTGTGATATCGCTTACAAGCTTAGAAGAAAGTCGCTGTATTGCCTGCTCAGTCCTCTTTAAGTACAGGTGGTTTTTCTGCGCGACGCGCCTGGCAAAGTCAAACAAATAACGGGCTGCCGTACAGGCAGTAGGCACAAAATAGGCCGGGTAAACGTAGTGCCACCCGGCAAAAAGCCCGGTGGCGCTGACGCTTACCGGGCCTACAGGTGAACCACGACAGATTATGCGAGCACAAGATCGCCCTTCGGATGGCACGAACATGCCAGCACATAGCCCTCGGCAATTTCCGCGTCGGTCAGCGTCATGGTGCTGGTGACCGTGTACTCACCGGAAACCACTTTGGTCTTACAGCAACCGCACACCCCGGCGCGACAGGCCGCTGCCACCGGTACGTTGTTGCTTTCCAGCGCTTCAAGCAGCGTGGTGCCCACGCGGCCAAAGAAGGTCTGCGCCGGTTGCAGCTTCGTGAACTTCATCCCGCTGGTCGCCGCTGCCGCTACAGGCGTGAAGAACTGCTCTTTGAAGAAGCGGGTCACGCCGAGCGCTTTCACTTCTTTCTCCACGATCTCCATATAAGGCGCCGGGCCGCAGGTCATCACGATGCGGTTCGCAATATCCGGCACGCTTTGCAGCAGCTCGCGGCTCAGGCGCCCCGCGACAAAACCGTGCGTCGCGTTGTGCTCAGCCACCAGCGTCGCCGGATAGTTGCGCCATTCTTCGGCAAAAATCACATCTTCCGGGGAACGCACGCTGAAAATCACCTGCACGTCGGCCTGAGGACGGTATTTCGCCAGCCAGCGACGCATCGACATAATCGGCGTCACGCCACAGCCTGCCGCCAGCAGCAGGAATTTATCTTCCGTCTTGTCGTCACAGGTAAACTCGCCCTGCGCGTCAGACAGCCAGATGTAATCCCCGCGCTTCACGTCCCGGGTCAGCCACTCGGATCCTGCGCCGTCATCAATACGACGGACGGTGAGCGTAATGTATTCGCTCACGCCCGGCGTGGAGGAGAGGGTGTAGGCGCGCAGGGTATCCGCCGAATTACGCACGCTAACCAGCGCATACTGACCTGGGCGGTACGGGTAGTAGTCATGGCACAGCAGCGACAGCGTCCACACATCCGGCGTCTCCTGATGGATGTGATGAACCTGCATCCGCCACGGACATTGTGAGGTTGGCATGGTCATGAGTTACTCCTTACGCGCTCAGCAGTTGCTTCATATCATCTTCAACGTTGGTCACGGAACGCAGACCAAATTTCTCGTTCAGGATGGCCAGCAGGTCCGGCGTCAGGAAGCCTGGCGCAGTCGGCCCGGTGACGATGTTGGTCACGCCGAGAGAGAGCAGGGTCAACAGAATAACGATCGCTTTCTGCTCGAACCAGGAGAGCACCAGCGACAGCGGCAGGTCGTTCACGCCGCAGCCCAGTTTCTCTGCCAGCGTGACCGCCAGAATGATGGCTGAATACGCATCGTTACACTGACCCGCATCCACCAGGCGTGGCAGACCTTCGATGTTGCCGAAGTCCAGCTTGTTGAAACGGTACTTACCGCAGGCCAGGGTCAGGATCAGGCAGTCTTCCGGTACGCGGGTGGCGAAATCGGTGAAGTAGTTACGTTCCCCGCGCGCGCCGTCACAGCCGCCGATCAGGAAGATGTGACGCAGTTTTTCACGGCTGACGAGGTCAATCAGGGAATCCGCCGCACCCAGCAGGGTTTCACGGCCAAAACCGACGGTGATGAGGTGCGGGATTTCGCTGTACGGGAAGCCTGCCATCTGCTGCGCCTGAGCGATAACCGGACCGAAATCGTCGCCTTCAAGGTGGCTCACGCCCGGCCAGCCGACGATGCTGCGGGTCCAGATACGGTCGTCATACGCGCCGACGGTCGGGTCGATGATGCAGTTAGAGGTCATAACAATTGGGCCAGGGAAGCGGGCGAACTCCACCTGCTGGTTCTGCCAGCCGCTGCCGTAGTTACCGATCAGATGCTTAAATTTACGCAGCTCCGGGTAGCCGTGCGCGGGCAGCATTTCGCCGTGGGTATAAACGTTAACGCCGGTGCCTTCGGTCTGCTTCAGCAGGTTGTAGAGATCTTTCAGGTCATGACCGGAGATCAGGATGCATTTGCCTTCGGTCGCTTTGACGTTGACCTGCGTTGGCGTTGGGTGGCCGTAGGTGCTGGTTTCACCGGCATCCAGAATACTCATCACTTTGAAGTTCATCTGGCCGATTTCCATCGAGCATTCCAGCAGGGCGTTCATGTCGGAAGGCCAGGTGCCCAGCCATGCCATGATTTTGTGGTACTGGGCGTAAATAGCGTTATCGTACTGGCCGAGTACGTGCGCGTGCTCCATATAGGCCGCAGCACCTTTCAGACCATACAGGCACAGCAGGCGCAGGCCGAGGATGTTCTCGCCAATTGCCGCTTTGTCCTTATTTGGGGTGAATTCTGCGGCCTGACGCTGTAGCTCGCCCAGGTCGTCGCTCACCAGCTGTAGCTCCGCCATCGGGTTGTCCACGCGGGCGCTGGCGTCGGCATTCAGGCACTGCGCTTTCAGGGCTTCACGCAGGGCAATCGCTTCGCGGGCATAGCCCACAATGCGTGGAGAATCGAAGTTAACGTTGGTCAGCGTGGAGAAAAATGCGCGCGGCGCAAAGCTGTCGACATAGTGATCGACAATGCCATATTCACGGGCTTTGAAGGCCCAGGCGGACAAGCCTTGCAGCGCCGCAATCAGCAGATCCTGGAGATCGGACGTTTCTGCGGTTTTGCCGCACATACCCTGCGCGTAAGAGCAGCCGTTGCCTGCTGGGGTACGGATGGTTTGTTCACATTGCACACAAAACATAATCACACCTGTTAAAGTTATATTTGAGATACATGTTTAAGGTTATGCCTGTGCCACAGCAGAGAAAAGTGCTTTCTTATACTAAGTGGAGGGTTATTGATTTAGCGCAATTTTGGCGGCAGGTTCACTACCGCCAAAGCAGTATTAGGCTGAGAAGAACGCCATCAGAATGGGTACCAGCAGGCTCAGAATAAAGCCGTGTACGATGGCGGCAGGAACCATCTCCAGCCCTCCCGAGCGCTGTAACACCGGCAGGGTAAAGTCCATTGAAGTGGCCCCGCACAGGCCCAGCGCAGTAGAGCGGCTGCGGCTTACCAGGCCGGGGATCAGCATGATGGCTAACAGCTCGCGCGCCAGATCGTTAAAGAAGGCGGCGCTGCCGATCACCGGACCAAACGATTCGGTCAGCAGAATACCTGAGAGCGAATACCAGCCGAAACCGGACGCCATCGCCAGGCTGGTTTTCAGCGGCAGATCGAGAATAAAGGCGTTAATCACTCCCCCCGCCAGTGAGCTGGCCACAACGATAACGGCAACCATCATGCCCCGGCGGTTAAGGACAATCTGTTTCAGCGTCATGCCATTATTTCGCAGCTGAATACCAATCAGGAAGAGCAGGAAAATAAGCGTATATTCGCTGGCTTCCGTTGCGTGCTGTAAAAATGCCCAGCCGGTCAGACCCAGTAAAAAACCGAGTACCACCACGCCGCACAGCTTTAATGATTCCAGCGCCATCGCAATACGGGAGGGAAGCTTTTCCTGATGATGGTGATTTTCCCAGGGAATAGTGCGTTCCAACCAGAACAGCGCGGCAATATTGCACAGCAGAATAACCACTACCGTAACCGCAGAATAATGCAGGATGGAAAGCAAGTTCGTCGCCAGATTATCCAGGAAGGCCAGGCTGATCCCCATAAAGAACAGAATGACGTAAACAATCCAGCTGAGAAAACGATTAATAAGCTTTAAGGCCGATTCATGACGCAGCGGAATAAGGTAGCCCGCAATCAGGGGCAGAAGAATGATGAGGAGTCCTGAGAACATGAACAGCCGGTCCTTTTGAGTATCAGTTAAGCGCCAGAGACACTACCCAATAAAGGCTGTGAGGTAAAGCTACAAAAAAAGCCGGGTGGCGGCTACGCCTTACCCGGCTTGTCTATTTGGGGTGGTGCGGCCTGATGCCCTCACCCCGGCCCTCTCCCACAGGGAGAGGGGGGAAAACCATTAATCGCGTTTTTCCAGCAGGGTGCGATACAGCACGCCGCCCAGAATACCGCCGATAATTGGCATCACCCAGAATAGCCACAGCTGTTCAAGCGCCCAGCCGCCCTGGAAAATAGCCACCGCGGTGCTGCGCGCCGGGTTAACGGAGGTGTTGGTCACCGGGATGGAGATGAGGTGGATCAGCGTCAGCGCCAGACCAATAGCGATGGGGGCAAAGCCCGCAGGCGCGTATTTGTCCGTTGCGCCGTGGATCACCAACAGGAAACCTGCGGTGAGCACAATTTCAATCACGATAGCAGACAGCATTGAGTAGCCGCCTGGCGAGTGTTCGCCGAAGCCGTTCGACGCAAATCCGCTGGCCGCGGCGTCAAACCCGGCTTTTCCGCTGGCAATTACGTACAGCACCGCCGCGGCAATAATACCGCCAATAACCTGGGCAATAATATAGCCAATAATATCTTTCGCCGGGAAACGTCCGCCCGCCCATAAACCTAATGTGACGGCCGGGTTGAAATGACCGCCGGAAATATGCCCCACGGCGAATGCCATGGTTAATACGGTTAAACCGAATGCCAGCGCGACGCCGACAAATCCAATACCTAATTCCGGAAATGCGGCTGCCAGTACTGCGCTACCGCAGCCACCAAACACCAGCCAGAATGTGCCAAAGCATTCTGCCGCTAATTTTCTGAACATAACCACCTCAATAATAAACGTCCGCGCCCATTCCTGCGCGCGGGTTATATCGCCATAAAGGGATGACGACTCAAAGAGCCAGTATTTTGAAACCATCAACATCCCTTCGCCACTCAAATAAATTCACTAAATTTGATTTAAGGCAATGTGATGTTAATCCTTGTTCAGAACGGAGGTAATTAGAGCATAGCCCAATAATTAAGGAGGCGTATATTCTGCTGTCGTGACCCACAGCCTGCCGCTATACTGCTGATAACTTGAAGGAAAAAGTGGCCGAATTGCGGGGGATGTATGCTACTCGAACGTGTGGAGATTGTCGGGTTTCGCGGGATTAACCGTCTGTCGCTGCAACTGGAACAGAACAACGTCCTGATAGGCGAAAACGCCTGGGGTAAATCCAGCCTGCTGGATGCCCTGACGCTGCTGCTTTCGCCCGAAGAGAACTTGTACCACTTCGTTCATGATGACTTCTGGTTTCCGCCGGGGGATGTCAACGGGCGCGAGAAACACCTGCATATCATTCTGACCTTCCGCGAATCCGAGCCCGGTCGCCATCGCGTGCGTCGTTTTCGCCCTATGTCGGCCTGCTGGGTGCCCTGTGAAGATGGGTTCCAGCGTATTTTCTATCGCCTTGAGGGCGAAATGGCGCAAAACGACGGGGTATTAACCCTGCGTGAATTTCTTGATGAGAAGGGGAATCCGATCCCGCTCGATAATATTGACGAGCTTGCCCGACATCTTATCCGCCTCTCCCCCGTATTGCGCTTACGCGACGCGCGTTTTATGCGGCGGATCCGTAACGGCACCGTGCCGAATATGCCCGAGGTAGAAGTAACCGCCCGCGAACTGGATTTCCTCGCCCGTGAACTGGTCTCACGGCCGCAGAACCTCACCGACGGCCAGATCCGTCAGGGACTGTCTGCCATGGTACAACTGCTGGAGCACTACTTCTCCGAGCAGGGAACGGGGCAGGCGCGCCACCGTCTGATGCGTCGCCGCTCGCACGATGAACAACGAAGCTGGCGCTATCTCGATATTATCAACCGCATGATCGACCGCCCCGGCGGGCGTACGCATCGGGTGATCCTGCTGGGTTTATTCTCCACGCTTTTACAGGCGAAAGGGACGGTGCGCCTGGATCGGGACGCGCGCCCGCTGCTGCTGGTGGAAGATCCGGAAACGCGGCTCCACCCGATTATGCTTTCCGTGGCGTGGCATCTTCTTAATCTGCTGCCGTTGCAGCGAGTCACCACCACGAATTCCGGAGAGCTGCTCTCTCTGACGCCGGTAGAGTATGTCTGCCGCCTGGTGCGTGAATCGTCGCGGGTCACCGCCTACCGGCTCGGGCCCGGCGGGTTAAATGCCGAAGATGGCCGACGGATTGCGTTTCATATCCGTTTTAACCGTGCCTCTTCCCTGTTTGCCCGCTGCTGGTTGCTGGTGGAAGGGGAAACGGAAACCTGGGTGATAAACGAGCTGGCTCGCCAGTGCGGGCACCACTTTGATGCCGAAGGGATCAAAGTGATCGAATTTGCTCAGTCTGGCTTAAAACCGCTGATCAAATTTGCGCGCCGGATGGGGATAGAGTGGCACGTGCTGGTGGATGGCGATGAGGCGGGTAAAAAATATGCGGCGACCGTGCGCAGCCTGCTCAATAACGATCGTGAAGAGGAGCGGGAACATCTGACCGCGCTGCCTGCGATGGACATGGAGCACTTTATGTACCGTCAGGGATTTGACGACGTCTTTCACCGCGTGGCGATGATCCCGGTGGATGTACCCATGAACATGCGTCGGGTGATTGCCAAAGCTATCCATCGGTCGTCAAAACCGGATTTGGCCATTGAAGTCGCGACGGAAGCCGGCAGGCGAGGCGTGGAGTCGGTGCCCACGCTGCTGCGTAAAATGTTCTCCCGCGTCCTCTGGCTGGCTCGCGGGAGGGCCGATTAGCGGTCAGTCGCCTGCGAAACCTGTTGGATCAGGCTATCAAGCAGGGTATAGCGGCGGCGGTATTCGGACCGTTTTTTACTCGCAATCTCTTCCATCGGTTTGCGTGGCATGGTCAGTGGCAGGGCAAAGTTGCCGTTATCCTGCTGCTGTCCGCCAAGGGAGCGCCAGAAGCTGTCATAGTCAGCCAGCAATTTTCCCTCTTTTTTCTTGCGATAGCGCCAGCTGCGGTAGATGTGGGTGGCGTTACTCACCGCGAGGATCTGCTCGACCGGGAAGGCGCCTGCCAGCGTCATGACCGCTTCAACCAGCAGACGTTTTGGGAACAGTCCGTGACAGGCTTTGGTCGCCAGCTGAATGTGCTCGTGCGGGACATGCGCTTTCGCCCCCTGCATTCCGCCGATGAAGAGCGTTGTCTTGCCCTGGTATTTGCACAGCGTAAAGGTCAGCTCGGCCAGCACCGTGTTCTGGTGGTCGCAAAAAGTGAGGGTCGCTTCCCCTTCTTTGTCCAGAAACGCATCCGCGCTCAGGCGAACGCTAAACTGCTGTTCCTCTTTGCCCGTTAACGTCACCAGCGTGATGCCCTGGCTGGAGAGGTAGCCGTTGAGCAGCGACGCCGGAAGATGGCGGCTCATCATCTGATAGTGATCGTTCAATGCGTCCAGCGTATTCTGACGACCCATATTGATGGTCAGCCACGGCCGGTGCAGGCGGCACGGCAGGCCGGGCTGCACGCGCAGGATCTGCATCAGACGGGGCTGTTTTGCAAGGTTTCCGAGCAGGCGCGCAGTGGTGAACGGCGTTGCCAGCGAGCGCAACATAAACTTACGTCGATAGGCCGGATTTTGCCACGCCAGCCCCGGCGTGAGGGAACCCGATGTCAGGCTTTTAAACAGTTGCCAGCCCGATTTAGGCTGGGGCAGCGTTGAATAAGGTGTATCGACGATGGAAGACATGTTAGATCCTGCTTCTGGTGGAATATCGCTATTTCAGCAGGCGCTTTATCAACATCGGGTAAACAATTCCCGACGATTACGGGGATCGGGGGTTTCGTTGAGGAGTGGTTTAGATAAAATCAACGGTGATGATAGCCAGAACAACTATTTGGAATATTTATGAACCTGAAGGGAAAACGCAGAAAGCTGTTTCTGCTGCTGGCGGTAGTGGTGTTAGCGGGCGGATTCTGGTTATGGAAGGTACTGAACGCGCCGGTACCACAGTATCAAACGCTGATTGTTCGTCCGGGCGAGCTACAACAAAACGTGCTGGCGACGGGGAAACTGGATGCCCTGCGTAAGGTTGACGTGGGCGCGCAGGTCAGCGGTCAGCTTAAAACCCTGTCAGTTGAGATTGGCGATAAGGTTAAAAAAGGCCAGCTGCTGGGCGTGATCGATCCTGAGCAGGCGCAAAACCAGATCCGCGAAGTGGAAGCGACGCTGATGGAGCTGCGCGCGCAGCGCGCGCAGGCTCAGGCGGAGCGTAATCTCGCTCAGGTCACCCTGACGCGCCAGCAGGCGCTGGCGAAAACGCAGGCCATCTCGAAACAGGATCTGGACACAGCCGCCACGGAGCTGGCGGTGAAGCAGGCGCAGATTGGCACCATCGATGCGCAAATCAAACGGAATCAGGCCTCGCTGGATACGGCGAAAACCAACCTCGATTACACGCAAATCGTTGCGCCAATGGCCGGGGAAGTGACGCAGATAACCACCCTGCAAGGCCAGACGGTCATCGCCGCGCAGCAGGCGCCAAACATCCTGACCCTGGCGGATATGAGCACCATGCTGGTGAAAGCCCAGGTATCCGAAGCGGACGTCATTCACCTTAAGCCGGGGCAGAAAGCCTGGTTTACGGTGCTGGGCGATCCACAAACCCGCTATGAGGGCGTGCTGAAAGATATCCTGCCGACGCCGGAAAAGGTCAACGACGCCATCTTCTACTACGCGCGTTTCGAGGTGCCAAACCCGCAGGGCGTGCTGCGTCTGGACATGACCGCCCAGGTGCATATCCAGCTGACCGGCGTGAAAAACGTGCTGACGGTTCCGCTCTCCGCGCTGGGCGAATCCGCCGGGGACAATCGCTACAAGGTGAAAGTGCTGCGCAACGGCGAAACCCGCGAGCGGGAAGTAGTGATTGGCGCGCGTAACGACACCGACGTGGTGGTGGTAAAAGGGCTGGAAGAGGGTGAAGAAGTGGTCACCAGCGAAACCCTGCCCGGAGCCGCGCAATGACGGCGCTGCTTGAGCTGAATGACATTCGTCGCAGCTATCCGTCCGGCGACGGGCCGGTGGAGGTGCTGAAGGGCATCTCCCTGCGCGTTGAAGCCGGTGAAATGGTGGCGATTGTCGGGGCGTCGGGCTCGGGTAAATCAACGCTGATGAACATTCTTGGCTGTCTGGATAAGCCCACCAGCGGCACCTATCGCGTGGCCGGGACGGATGTTTCCACCCTGGACGGCGACGCGCTGGCGAAGCTGCGTCGCGAGCATTTTGGCTTTATCTTTCAGCGTTACCATCTGCTTTCACACCTGAGCGCGGCGCAGAATGTGGAAGTGCCGGCGGTGTATGCGGGCGTCGAGCGCAAAAAACGCCTTGAACGCGCGAAGGCGCTGTTAACGCGTCTTGGGCTGGCGGAGCGTGTTGATTATCAGCCTTCGCAGCTTTCCGGCGGTCAGCAGCAGCGCGTGAGTATTGCCCGCGCGCTGATGAACGGCGGACAGGTGATCCTCGCCGATGAGCCAACCGGTGCGCTCGACAGCCATTCCGGTGAAGAGGTGATGGCGATCCTGCATCAACTGCGCGATCAGGGGCATACGGTGATTATCGTCACCCACGATCCGCAGGTGGCGGCGCAGGCGGAACGCATTATCGAGATCCACGACGGCGAGCTGGTCAGCAACCCGCCGCCGCGTCAGTCCAGAGCGGCGGCGGCGAAAGAAGCTTTGCCTGTGTCCACCGGCTGGGGCCAGTTTTCCAGCGGTTTCCGCGAGGCGCTGACCATGGCCTGGCTGGCGATGGCGGCCAACAAAATGCGCACTCTGCTGACCATGCTCGGCATCATTATCGGTATTGCCTCGGTGGTGTCGATTGTGGTGGTGGGCGATGCGGCGAAACAGCTGGTGCTGGCGGATATTCGGGCCATCGGGACTAACACCATCGACGTTTACCCCGGCAAAGATTTTGGCGACGACGAGCCGCAGTATCAGCAGGCGCTGAAATATGACGATCTGGCGGCTATTCAGAAGCAGCCGTGGGTGAACTCCGCCACGCCTGCCGTGTCGCAAAACCTGCGTCTGCGCTACGGCAACATTGACGTGGCGGCCAGCGCTAACGGCGTCAGCGGAGATTACTTCAACGTCTACGGCATGACCTTTAGCGAAGGGGCGACCTTCAACGCGGAGCAGCTGGCGGGCAGGGCGCAGGTGGTGGTGCTGGACGCGAACTCGCGCAGACAGCTTTTCCCCAATAAAACCCGTGTAGTGGGGGAAGTGATCCTGGTGGGTAACATGCCTGCCACGGTCATTGGCGTGGCGGAAGAGAAGCAGTCGATGTTCGGCAGCAGCAAGATCCTGCGCGTCTGGCTGCCGTATACCACCATCTCCGGGCGGATTATGGGCCAGTCGTGGCTTAACTCCATCACCGTGCGCGTGAAGGAGGGCTATGACAGTGCGCTGGCGGAACAGCAGCTGGAACGGCTGTTAACGTTGCGCCACGGGAAGAAGGATTTCTTCACCTGGAATATGGACGGCCTCTTGAAAACGGCGGAAAAGACCACACGTACTCTTCAGCTGTTCCTGACGCTGGTCGCGGTGATCTCGCTGGTCGTTGGCGGTATCGGGGTGATGAATATCATGCTGGTGTCGGTAACTGAACGCACCCGGGAGATTGGCATCCGCATGGCGGTCGGGGCCAGGGCCAGCGACGTGCTCCAGCAGTTTTTGATTGAAGCGGTGCTGGTGTGTCTGGTGGGAGGCGCGATGGGGATTGCGCTTTCGATGATGATCGCCTTCGCGCTCCAGCTCTTCTTACCGGGCTGGGAAATTGGCTTCTCGCCGATGGCGATCCTGACGGCGTTTTTATGTTCCACCTTCACCGGTATTCTTTTCGGCTGGCTGCCAGCGCGAAACGCGGCGCGGCTCGATCCGGTGGATGCGCTGGCGCGGGAATAGCCCGAAAATAAAAATGCCAGCCGATCGGGCTGGCATTTTGCCTGCGGGGTGTACACAATGAATCAGAGAGCTATGCAACCGTTTCTGCTTCAACGGGCACGATAAGACTGGCGTGATTGCCTTTTGGCCCCTGGTGTACATCGAACCGGACGGACTGCCCGGCTTTGAGCGTCCTGTAACCATCCATCTGAATGGTGGAATAGTGAGCGAAGATATCCTCGCCGCCGCCTTCGGGGCAAATGAAGCCAAACCCCTTGGCGTTGTTGAACCACTTAACAGTACCCATTTCCATGCTTCGACATCCTTCGTAAATCTTATAAATTAAGATGGAATGAACCGGTGGTGGAGTGGGGGCTGTTCAAAACCTCGCCAACTCACGCTTGTACAATTTAGAGAAACGGAAGAAGCCGTCAAGCGTTTGGCGCTGGAGTTGGGACAATAATCAACCAAAATTTGAGGCAGTTAACGCTATTGCAACAGTTTGTGACAGACATCGCGGATGACAGTAATAGATGATTGTTATCTAACATCTGAGGTAGATTCAAAGTGGTTATGCATAATGGGTAAGACCAACGATTGGCTGGATTTTGACCAGCTGGCGGAAGATAAAGTGCGCGACGCGCTAAAACCGCCATCTATGTATAAAGTTATGTTAATGAACGATGATTACACGCCAATGGAATTTGTTATTGACGTGCTACAAAAGTTCTTTTCTTATGATGTTGAACGTGCAACGCAACTGATGCTTACCGTTCATTATCGTGGCAAAGCGATCTGCGGCATCTTCACTGCCGAAGTCGCGGAAACCAAAGTAGCGATGGTGAACGACTATGCGAGGGAGAACGAGCATCCGTTGCTGTGTACGCTGGAAAAGGCCTGATAAGGCATAAAATTGGGGGAGGTGCCTATGCTCAATCAAGAACTGGAACTCAGTTTAAACATGGCTTTCGCCAGAGCGCGTGAGCACCGACATGAGTTTATGACCGTCGAGCACCTGCTGCTCGCACTGCTTAGCAACCCATCTGCCCGCGAAGCGCTGGAAGCCTGCTCCGTGGATCTGGTGGCGCTACGTCAGGAACTCGAAGCCTTCATCGAACAAACCACACCGGTGCTGCCAGCCAGTGAAGAAGAGCGCGACACGCAGCCGACGCTCAGCTTCCAGCGCGTGTTGCAGCGCGCGGTTTTCCACGTCCAGTCTTCCGGACGTAGCGAAGTGACTGGTGCCAATGTCTTAGTCGCCATCTTCAGCGAACAGGAGTCCCAGGCGGCCTACCTGCTGCGCAAACACGAAGTCAGCCGGCTCGACGTGGTCAACTTCATCTCTCACGGAACGCGAAAAGACGAGCCTAACCAGGCATCGGATCCCAGCGGACAGATCAACAACAGTGAAGAGCAAGCAGGCGGGGAGGATCGTATGGAAAACTTCACCACCAACCTTAACCAGCTTGCACGCGTTGGCGGTATCGACCCGCTGATTGGTCGCGACAAAGAGCTGGAGCGTGCCATCCAGGTGCTGTGCCGTCGACGCAAGAACAACCCGCTGCTGGTGGGGGAATCTGGCGTGGGTAAAACCGCGATTGCCGAAGGGCTTGCCTGGCGCATCGTGCAGGGCGACGTGCCGGAAGTGATCGCTGACTGCACCATCTACTCGCTGGACATCGGCTCGCTGCTGGCGGGCACTAAATACCGCGGTGATTTTGAAAAACGCTTCAAAGCGCTGTTAAAACAGCTGGAGCAGGATACCAACAGCATCCTGTTTATCGATGAGATCCACACCATTATCGGCGCAGGTGCGGCCTCCGGTGGCCAGGTGGATGCGGCTAACCTGATTAAACCGCTGCTCTCCAGCGGCAAGATCCGCGTGATGGGCTCCACGACATACCAGGAGTTCAGCAACATCTTTGAGAAGGATCGTGCGCTGGCGCGTCGTTTCCAGAAAATCGACGTTACCGAGCCGTCGGTTGACGAAACGGTGCAGATCATCAACGGCCTGAAAACCAAGTACGAAGCACACCACGACGTGCGTTACACCGCGAAAGCGGTCCGTGCGGCGGTGGAGCTGGCGGTGAAATACATTAACGACCGTCATCTGCCAGATAAGGCGATTGACGTGATTGATGAGGCGGGTGCGCGTGCGCGCCTGATGCCAGCCAGCAAGCGTAAGAAAACCGTGAACGTGGCGGATATCGAGTCCGTGGTGGCCCGCATCGCGCGTATTCCTGAGAAGAGCGTTTCTCAGAGCGACCGTGATACGCTGCGCACCCTCGGCAATCGCCTGAAAATGCTGGTCTTTGGTCAGGATAAAGCCATTGAGGCTTTAACCGAAGCGATCAAGATGGCTCGTGCTGGCCTGGGGCATGACCACAAGCCGGTTGGTTCCTTCCTGTTCGCCGGTCCGACCGGTGTGGGGAAAACCGAGGTAACGGTTCAGCTCTCCAAAGCGCTGGGCATTGAGCTGCTGCGCTTTGATATGTCCGAGTATATGGAGCGTCATACCGTCAGCCGTTTGATTGGTGCGCCTCCGGGATACGTGGGCTTTGACCAGGGCGGCCTGCTCACTGACGCGGTGATCAAGCATCCGCACGCGGTACTGCTGCTTGATGAAATCGAGAAAGCGCACCCGGACGTGTTCAACATCCTGCTGCAGGTGATGGACAACGGGACGCTGACCGATAACAACGGGCGCAAGGCCGATTTCCGCAACGTGGTGTTGGTGATGACCACCAACGCGGGCGTGCGGGAAACCGAGCGTAAATCCATCGGCCTGATCCACCAGGATAACAGCACCGATGCGATGGAAGAGATCAAGAAGATCTTCACGCCGGAGTTCCGTAACCGTCTGGACAACATTATCTGGTTCGATCACCTGTCTACCGAGGTGATCCATCAGGTGGTGGACAAGTTCATCGTCGAGTTGCAGGTTCAGCTGGATCAGAAAGGCGTGTCGCTGGAAGTGAGCCAGGAGGCCCGCAACTGGCTGGCTGAGAAAGGCTACGACCGTGCGATGGGTGCCCGTCCGATGGCGCGCGTGATTCAGGACAACCTGAAGAAGCCGCTGGCGAACGAGCTGCTGTTTGGCTCGCTGGTGGACGGCGGCCAGGTCACGGTAGGGCTGGATCAGGCGAAGAACGAACTGACGTACGATTTCCAGAGTGCGGCGAAGCACAAGCCGGAAGCGGCTCACTGAGTGAATTGAACGTTAATGTTAAAAACCGGGCGAATGCCCGGTTTTTTTATGCCTGCTTTTCCCCCTCTCCCTGTGGGAGAGGGTTGGGGTGAGGGCAACAGACCGCAGAGGAATTTTGCGAAGCGCTTTCCAGTTTCGTACTACGTTGGTTGCTGGATAAATCCACAGTAATAAAATGGCGGCGCACCTGCAAAATCAGGTGCCGGGATTGGCGTCCTGAAAGTGTGTGAGCAGCAGTATGCTGAAGGCTTCGTTCGCCCTAAGGAAAGGGGTATAATTCTGCATCTGGCGGGCGAATCGGAAGCTTCTCTTGAAGCGCCAGTAGCACACACACTGGTACGCCAATTCCTTTTCGTCCGCCGCCAGCGAATTGGCGTTTCCTGCGGTGGTAAATTCAAAGTGTGTGAAGGAATTACCCAATGAATACAGAAAATAATTTGGCCCATTTATATAGCGAACTCTCCCTCAACCCCGATCTGCCAACCCTTGCCGAACGCTGCAACCTGCTCACCGAAATCCTGCTTGACTGCCATTCGCTCCCACAAACGCAGCCCGTTTGCCGTTGCCTCGGGGCTTATCTGGAAGTAGTTAAAACCGGACTCGCAGAATCCATGCGTGATTTTCAGGTGGTGGAATTTGAGGACGACGCGGAGCAACCGCGACAAAAAGAGTGGTTGCTGGAAGATACCGAAACGAAATGCGACTACTGCCGGGCGTTAAACCATGTGCTGCTGGTATCGCATGTTGACCGCGATATGCTGCCGCACCTGACGGGACTGCTGCATGACATCACCCACGCGATGGCTGAAGATTTAATCGTACCTATGAACCCGTGCATGACTATACATCTGCCGACACAGCCACACTAAGACCATAAATAAAAAAGGCCGGGAATATCCCGACCTTTTAAATATTCATCTGCCATTACAGGCGAAAACAATTAGCGACTACGGAAGACAATGCGGCCTTTGCTCAGGTCGTACGGGGTCAGTTCAACAGTCACTTTGTCGCCCGTCAAAATGCGGATATAGTTTTTGCGCATTTTACCGGAGATGTGCGCAGTTACCACGTGACCGTTTTCCAGTTCTACGCGAAACATGGTATTAGGCAACGTATCAAGTACGGTACCCTGCATTTCAATATTGTCTTCTTTGGCCATCTAATCCTCTGGGGTATCACTACCAAGTTTTGAACCGGCAAGATAATGCCGAAATTCCTCAATTAAGTAAAGAATTGCGCGTTTAAAACGCAGCAAAACAGTCTCAGCGTATTGCCCAAGCGTCACGGTACAACCGAACGGAAAGCGCATTCGTAAAGGGGAGACGACAGGATAAACGTCAGGACGTTATCTGAAGCGAGGGTCCCAAACGGCGGCGGGGCAACAGGCAGAAGCTACTCTGCGGCATAATTATAACACCCTCATAAAAAATATGCGGAAAACATTTAGGCATTGGGCATAAAGAGCGCTCTGGGAACCCAAAAATCGCGTGGAAGGGTCTCTTTTCGGCATTGTTCAAGATGTTCGATATAGTGTCGGCGGGAGATTTCAACGGCGCCGAGCGAGGCGGTGTGCTCATTCAGCACCTGACAATCCATCAGCCGTCCGCCACGTCGGGCAAATTCCTCGCTAAACACCAGCAGCGCGGTTTTTGACGCATTCGTGGCACGGGAGAACATCGACTCACCGCAGAACAGCGTGCCCTGCGCCACGCCGTACATTCCACCGACGAGGTTATCCTCTTTCCATACTTCAATAGAGTGCGCGTAGCCCAGCTCATGAAGCTGGTGGTAGGCGATAATGATATCGCGGGTTATCCAGGTGCCTTCATGACGATCTTCAGCGCAGCCTTCGATAACCTGGCCGAAGGCGTGATTGAGCGTGACGCGAAAGGGTGATTTTGCATGAAACCGCTTCATGCTGCGGCTCAGGTGAAACTGCCCAGGCCACAGCACGGCTCGCGGATCGGGAGACCACCATAAGATCGGGTCGCCAGGCGAAAACCACGGGAAGATGCCGCGCTGGTAAGCCATTAAGAGCCGTGCCGGGCTGAGATCGCCGCCCAGAGCCAGCAAGCCGTTAGGTTCACGCAGCGCCCCCTCAGGTGAAGGGAACGCAATATTATGGCGAGAAAGCTGCACCAGGCGCATGACAACAGAACTCCAGTACGCGAGAGAGGACGCTACAAATATAGTCTACAGGCGCTGTTTAAACTGGTAGTAGCGACCCTGTTTTGCCAGCAGCTCTGCGTGACTACCTTGCTCAATTATGTGTCCGTTGTCCATCACAATTATCTGATCGAAATTCACCAGCCCGCGCAGACGGTGCGTGACCATCAGTACGGTTTTACCTTTCATCACATTCGCCAGTAAATCAAGGATTTGGCTCTCTGTCGTGGCATCCAGTCCTTCTGTCGGTTCATCCAGCAGCATCAGCGGCGCATCGTGCAGCAGCGCACGCGCAATGGCCAGACGACGCAGTTCGCCGCCGGAAAGCTGTCGACCCCCTTCACCCAGCCAGCTGTTCAAGCCATCGTCTTCAAGCAGCTTGTGCAGCCCAACCTGCTCCAGCATTGCCCGTAGCGTATCGTCGGAGGCGTCTGGTGCCGCCAGAAGAAGATTATCGCGCAGCGTAGCGCTGAACAGATGCACCCGCTGGGGCACGACGCTGACCGTTTTACGCAAGGCCGCTTCGCTAAAACCAGACAGCGGAACGTCGTTAAACCGAATCTCGCCCTGCTGTGGGTCCCACGCGCGCGTGAGAAGTTGCAGAAGTGTCGATTTTCCACATCCCGTACGGCCAAGGATCGCAATGCGCTGCCCGGCATCAACAGAAAGGGTGATGTCTTCCAGCGCGTTTTGCGCCGGCTTGTCGTAGGCGAAAGTGACATTGCTGAGCGTCAGCGCGACCTGCTCCGGCACAGCGGTTTGACCCGCGCTGAACTTCACTTCCGGCTCCTGCTCGGCAATATCCGTAATGCGCAGCGCAGAGGCAATCACCTGGCCGAGATGCTGAAAGGCGCCCGTAACCGGGGCTAAGGTTTCAAAGGCTGCCAGGGCACAGAAAACAAACAGCGCAATTAGCGGGCCAGGCTGCGCGTTATCGCCCACGCCACCGGAGGCCATCCAGAGCATGGCGATTACGGCAATCCCACCAATTAACATCATCAGCGCCTGGGAGAAAGCGGTCAGTTCAGACTGGCGACGCTGGGCTTCATGCCAGTTCAGCTCCGTATTTTCCATGCGGGCGCGGTAGCGCTTGCTGGCGCCAAAAAGGGTGAGCTCGGCCTGTCCCTGCAACCAGGCGGTGAGCTGCTGGCGGTATTCCCCGCGCAGGCGCGTCAGGTTTTCCCCGGTGGTTTTACCTGCACGATAAAACAGGGGTGGCAGAATAATCAGCGTCATCAGCATGATGCCGCCGAGCGTCAGTGCGATGGGAACATCCAGGAAACTCAACCCCAGCGTGACCACGACAATCACCACAAACGCGCCCACCATGGGTGAAATGACGCGCAGATAGAGGTGATCCAGCGTATCCACATCTGCGACCACGCGGTTGAGTAATTCGCCCTGTCGAAAACGTGCCAGCCCGGCAGGGGAGAGGGGTAGCAGTTTGCTGAACGTATAAATACGCAGGTGTTGCAGCACGCGGAAGGTCGCGTCGTGGCTGACCAGACGCTCGAAGTAGCGCCCGGCAGTTCGCGTAATCGCCGTACCGCGCACCCCGGCGGCAGGCAGCATGTAGTTAAAGCTGTATAGCCCGGCAAAGCCTGCGGCCGCAGACGCGGAGAGGAACCAGCCGGAAAGCGTAAGCAGACCGATGCTGGCCAGCAGAGTGACGATCGCCAGCACGATCCCGAGCGTCAGCATCCATTTGTGGCGTTTATACAGTGCAAGATACGGAAGCAGGGCGCGCATCAGATATCCTCCTGACGGTTCGCCAGCAGGGTCGCAAACGGCCCCTGCGCGGCAACAAGCGCGGCGTAATCGCCTTGCTCAACAATGTGTCCGTTTTCCATCACCCAGATCTGATCCCAGTCGGCAATACCTTCCAGCTGGTGAGTCACCATCAGGGTGGTTTGCTGGCGTGAGGCTGCGTTAAGCGCATCCATCACGCGCTGCTCGCTGTGAGCGTCCAGGCTGGCGGCGGGTTCGTCCAGCAGCATTAGCGAAGAGGGGTTCAGCAGCGCACGGGCAACCGCGACGCGCTGTGCCTGGCCTACTGACAGCCCGGCAGACTGATCGCCAATGACGGTATCGACACCCTGCGCAAGCAGCGGCAGAAACTCGCTGACCCAGGCGCGGTCGAGGACCGATTGCAGCTCATCGTCACGCGCATCCGGGCGTGCCAGCAGCACATTCTCGCGAAGCGTCGGAGCTGGCAGCTGCGGGTTTTGCCCCACCCAGCTTAGCTGTTTACGCCAGGCATCAGGATCGAGCTCACGCAGCTCCGTTTTGTTGATACGCAGCGATCCGGTGTACGCCATAAAACCTGAAAGCGCATTCAACAATGAGCTTTTACCTGAGCCGCTGGTACCCACCAGCACCACACGTTGCCCGGCAGACAGGGTAAAGTTCAGCGGACCGGCCAGTACTTTGCCTTCAGGCGACAGAACAGAAAAATCCTGTGCTTCAATGGTCACCGGATCGTTCGTATTCAGCGTTACCTCACCACGCTCCGGATGCGCCAGCGGCGTTTCCATGAAGGTTTTCAGGCTGTCGGCAGCACCCACCGCCTGCGCTTTGGCATGGTAAAAGGTGCCGAGATCGCGAAGCGGCTGGAAAAATTCCGGGGCCAGGATCAGCGCCAGGAACCCGGCGGAAAGCGTAACCGCCGTACCGTAGTGACCAAAGTCCAGCGCGCCGAGGTAGGAGAAACCAAAGTAAACCGCCACCAGCGCAATCGACAGGGAGGTGAAAAATTCAAGTACGCCAGAAGAGAGAAAGGCCATGCGCAACACTTCCATGGTGCGCTGACGAAAATCCTGCGACGCCAGGCGAATGTTTTCGGTTTCCGCTTCACCACGACCAAAGATCCGCAGGGTTTCCATGCCGCGCAGCCGGTCCAGGAAATGGCCGCTTAACCGACCCAGCGCCAGGAAGTTGCGGCGGTTAGCATCAGCCGCGCCCATGCCGACCATCGCCATAAACAGCGGGATAAGCGGGGCGGTCCCCAGCAGGATCAGCGCCGCCACCCAGTTAACCGGGAAGATGGCGATAACAATCATCAGAGGCACAAACACCGCCAGCGCCATCTGCGGAAGATAACGCGCGTAGTAATCGTGCATATCGTCGATTTGCTCAAGGATCAGCGTCGCCCAGCTACCGGCCGGCTTGCCCTGGATCCACGCAGGCCCGGCTTCTGAAAGCCGATCGAGCACCTTGCGGCGGATCTCATAGCGGATGTGCTGCCCGGCATGGAACCCAACCCGCTCGCGCAGCCAGACCACCCACGCACGCAGAACGAAAACCAGCACCAGAACGATAAACGGCAACAGCAGCGCTTCGCGCGGGATATTCTCCATGATCATATGGTTGAGAATGCGGGCCAGCAGCCATGCCTGGGCAACAATCAACAGACCGCTGATAAATCCCAGAACGCGGGAAATCATAAGCCAGCGGCGGGACAGAACGCTTTGCTGTTTCAGCCAGCGGGTTAACTCTTGTTGACGGGTTTTTTCCATTGCGTACTTTGCAGGTGACGTTATAAGAAATTAGACATCTGCATGTTACACGTGAGCAAAAATAAAGGCGACCAGTGGCCGCCTTTATTTACGTTTGTTACTGACTTGTAAAGATTATTTACCTTGTTCAGCCAGCCCGTCCAGGTAGCGTTCTGCGTCCAGCGCGGCCATACAACCGGTGCCCGCAGAGGTGATCGCCTGACGATAAATATGGTCCATCACGTCACCAGCTGCGAAGACACCCGGAACGCTGGTCTGGGTGGCGTTACCGTGAATGCCAGACTGCACTTTAATGTAGCCGTTCTCCAGCTCCAGCTGACCTTCAAAGATAGCCGTGTTCGGGCTGTGACCGATTGCCACAAACAGGCCTGCCACTTCCAGCGTTTCGACGTTATCGGTGTTCTGGGTATCACGGATACGCAGCCCCGCCACGCCCATCTGATCGCCAGTTACTTCTTCCAGCGTACGGTTGGTATGCAGCACAATGTTACCGCTCGCCACTTTGTCCATCAGGCGTTTGATCAGGATCTTCTCCGCGCGGAAGGTGTCGCGACGGTGGATCAGGTGTACTTCTGAGGCAATATTTGCCAGATACAGCGCTTCTTCGACCGCAGTATTACCACCGCCGATCACCGCAACTTTCTGGTTGCGATAGAAGAAACCGTCGCAGGTCGCGCATGCTGACACGCCGCGGCCTTTGAACGCTTCTTCAGACGGCAGACCGAGATAGCGGGCAGAGGCGCCGGTGGCGATGATCAGCGCATCGCAGGTGTATTCGCCGCTGTCACCCGTCAGGCGGAACGGACGGTTCTGCAAATCCACTTTATTGATGTGGTCGAACAGGATTTCGGTTTCGAATTTGGCGGCATGCTCGTGCATGCGCTCCATCAGCAGCGGCCCGGTCAGGTCGTTCGGGTCGCCCGGCCAGTTTTCCACTTCCGTGGTGGTGGTCAACTGACCGCCTTTTTCCATCCCGGTGATCAGTACCGGTTGCAGGTTAGCGCGTGCAGCATAGACCGCTGCGGTATAACCCGCAGGTCCAGATCCAAGGATTAGCAGCTTACTGTGTTTGGTCGTGCCCATGAGATCCCCATTGTTGTTGGCAGGCAATGGGCTGGATTGTAGGGAATTTGTTGCCGTAAAAAAAGAGCACGGCAGTTTTGCTTCCGATATATGCAATAGACGCGCCCTATGGGTCAGAGGCGGTCACATCACGTCTGCTACTGAAAACAGCGCGTTTATAAGGCAATAAAATGAGGATTAATACCCCTCCGTAATGAATATCCGGCATCTTGTACTAAAAATCGATGTTTTGCTTTGACAATCCCCTGCGCTTTTGCGAAAACATTCAAGGAAGAAAAAAAGACGCACGAACTGCATGCCGCATAGACATGCACGGAAATGCCATTTTTACCGGGTCAGTGAAATCTACGCATGGTGTGGACAGACGCCATACGTGATGTCTGTGACTGCTTTCGGGCAACGGTCTTCTTACCGCAGAACCCGAATCCACATCGCGTCTAATACATAACCAGGCGATGTGATGAATAACGGGTACAGGCTCTGAACAGTGATGTGCACAGGGTCCAGGCAGGAGTAGGGAAGGAATACAGAGAGACAATAATAATGGTAGATAGCAAGAAGCGCCCTGGCAAAGATCTCGACCGTATCGATCGTAACATTCTTAATGAATTGCAAAAGGATGGGCGTATTTCCAACGTCGAGCTTTCAAAACGTGTGGGACTTTCCCCGACGCCGTGCCTTGAGCGTGTGCGTCGACTGGAAAGACAGGGTTTTATTCAGGGCTATACGGCTCTGCTGAACCCGCATTATCTGGATGCCTCACTTCTGGTATTTGTTGAGATTACTCTGAATCGTGGTGCACCAGATGTGTTTGAGCAATTTAACGCCGCTGTACAAAAACTTGAAGAAATTCAAGAGTGTCATCTGGTTTCCGGTGATTTTGACTACCTGTTAAAAACCCGTGTGCCTGATATGTCCGCCTACCGTAAGCTGCTGGGGGAAACCCTGCTGCGTCTGCCAGGCGTGAACGACACCCGTACTTATGTGGTGATGGAAGAGGTCAAACAGAGCAATCGTCTGGTTATTAAGACGCGCTAACACGGAACAGGTGCAAAATCAGTGTAGTTTGATTACACTCCTGTTAATCCATACAGCAACAGTGCCGGGGAGTCCCGGCGCTGTTGTCCGTTTTAGCACACAGGCAGGACATGCCTGATACCTGGAGAGCCTTTCTTGAGCCAGGAATACACTGAAGACAAAGAAGTCACATTATCTAAGCTAAGCAGCGGACGTCGTCTCCTTGAGGCGTTACTGATTGTTATTGCCCTTTTTGCCGTCTGGCTGATGGCTGCCTTACTCAGTTTCAACCCCTCAGATCCCAGCTGGTCGCAAACCGCATGGCATGAGCCTATCCATAATTTGGGTGGCGTTCCCGGCGCCTGGCTTGCGGACACGCTCTTCTTCATTTTCGGTGTGATGGCCTATACCCTTCCCGTCATCATTATTGGCGGATGCTGGTTTGCCTGGCGTCATCGACAGAACGACGACTACATCGATTATTTTGCCGTTTCGCTGCGCCTGATTGGCGCCCTGGCGCTGATCCTCACCTCCTGCGGACTGGCGGCGATCAATGCCGATGACATCTGGTATTTCGCCTCCGGCGGTGTGATTGGCAGCCTGTTGAGCTCCGCGCTGCAACCGATGCTTCACAGCAGCGGCGGCACGCTGGCGCTGCTCTGCATCTGGGTGGCGGGCCTGACGCTGTTTACCGGCTGGTCCTGGGTGAGCATTGCCGAAAAAATCGGCAGCTTTATTCTGACTCTGCTGACGTTTGCCAGCAATCGTACCCGTCGTGATGATACGTGGGTCGATGAAGACGAATATGAAGATGAATACGAAGAGGAAGACGAGGCACCTGTGCAGCGTCGTGAATCCCGCCGTGCCCGTATTCTGCGCGGTGCTCTGGCACGCCGCCAGCGCGTTGCTGAAAAATTCGCTAACCCGTTAGGCCGTAAAACGGATGCCGCGCTTTTCTCCGGCAAACGTATGGATGAAGACGAGCAGATTGAGTATCGCGGTGCGGCCGTCGATCCTGATGATGTGTTGTTCTCTGGTCATCGAGCTACGCCGGGTGAGTATGACGAATACGATCCGCTGTTGCATGGTCATTCCGTGACTGAACCGGTAGCCGCTGCTGCCGCCGCAACGACGGCTGCGCAGGCCCATGTTGCGCCTGTTGAAGCCGTGATGCCGTCCTCGCCTGTTCCGGCACCGGAGTCCGCGATCCAGCAACCGCAGGTGGACTGGCAGACTGCGCCAGGCGTCCATACGCCTGAACCGACCATTGCGCCGGAGCCTGAAAGCTATATTCCTGTGCAGCAGGAACAGTGTCAGCAATCGTATCATCCGTCTGAGCCTGCCAGCGAGCCGCAACAGCCGTATCAGGCTTATACGCCCGAACCCGCTGTGCCTGAACAGCCATATGTTGCGCCGGTGTCTGAACCCGAAGTGGTGGAGGAAGCGAAGCCATCCCGTCCGCCATTGTACTATTTTGAAGAAGTGGAAGAGCGCCGTGCCCGTGAGCGCGAGCAGCTTGCCGCCTGGTATCAGCCCGTGCCTGAGCCGGTGCAGGAGCCTGTTGTAAAAGCGCCTTCTGCGAGCGTTGCACCTGTAGACCCAGCGCCAGCCGTTGCGTCAGGAGCAGAAACCGTGAAGCAGGCAACGGCAGCCGCTGCCGCGTCCGCTCCGCTATTCAGCCCGGCAACCGACGGTGCGCCGCGTCCTCAGGTGAAAGAGGGCATTGGTCCACAATTGCCGCGCCCTAATCGCGTGCGCGTACCTACGCGCCGGGAGCTGGCCTCTTATGGCATTAAACTGCCTTCCCAGCGTATGGCGGAAGAGAAAGCCCGTGAATCCGACTACGAAGATGATGCCGACGAACTGCATCAGGATGAGCTGGCGCGTCAGTTTGCTGCCCAACAGACTCAACGCTACGGGAATGATTACCAACACGATGTTCATTCTCAGCAGGATGAAGATGATGCTGCCGAAGCGGAATTAGCGCGTCAGTTTGCCGCCACGCAACAGCAACGTTATTCCGGTGAGCAGCCTTCGGGGGCAAATCCGTTCTCGCTCTCGGATTTTGAATTTTCACCGATGAAAGATCTGGTGGATGACGGTCCGAGCGAACCGCTGTTCACGCCGAGCGTGATGCCGGAAGCGGAACCGGTGCGTCAGGCGCCAGCGCCACAGGTTAATGCGCAGCCGCATACACCACCGGCCCAACCGCCGCAGCCGCAGTTCCAGCAGCCAGCACCACAGCCGCAGGAAAGCCTGATTCACCCGCTGCTGATGCGTAACGGAGACAGCCGTCCGCTGCAACGACCAAGTACGCCGCTGCCGTCGCTGGATCTGTTAACGCCGCCGCCAGCGGAAGTCGAGCCGGTGGATACCTTTGCCCTTGAACAGATGGCCCGTCTGGTGGAAGCGCGTCTGGCTGACTTCCGTATTAAAGCGGACGTGGTGAACTACTCACCTGGCCCGGTGATCACCCGTTTCGAACTGAATCTGGCGCCAGGCGTAAAAGCGGCACGTATTTCTAACCTGTCCCGTGACCTGGCGCGTTCTCTGTCGACCGTGGCGGTACGCGTGGTGGAGGTGATCCCAGGTAAGCCTTACGTTGGCCTTGAGCTGCCAAACAAGAAACGCCAGACCGTTTATCTGCGTGAAGTTCTGGATAACACCAAATTCCGCGACAACCCGTCCCCGCTGACCGTGGTGCTGGGTAAAGATATCGCCGGCGATCCGGTGGTTGCCGATCTCGCGAAGATGCCGCATCTGCTGGTTGCGGGTACCACCGGCTCCGGTAAATCAGTCGGGGTGAACGCCATGATCCTCAGTATGCTCTACAAAGCGCAGCCTGAAGATGTGCGTTTCATCATGATCGACCCGAAAATGCTTGAACTGTCCGTCTACGAAGGCATTCCGCACCTGTTAACGGAAGTGGTGACCGACATGAAGGACGCCGCCAACGCATTGCGCTGGAGCGTCAATGAAATGGAGCGTCGCTACAAGCTGATGTCGGCGCTGGGCGTGCGTAACCTGGCCGGTTATAACGAGAAAATCGCCGAGGCGGCGCGTATGGGCCGTCCGATTCCGGACCCATACTGGAAGCCGGGTGACAGCATGGATGCCCAGCATCCGGTGCTGGAAAAACTGCCTTACATCGTGGTGCTGGTGGATGAATTTGCCGACCTGATGATGACCGTTGGTAAGAAAGTGGAAGAGCTGATTGCGCGTCTGGCACAGAAAGCGCGTGCGGCGGGCATCCACCTGGTACTGGCAACGCAGCGTCCGTCCGTAGACGTTATCACCGGTCTTATTAAGGCAAACATCCCGACCCGTATCGCGTTTACCGTGTCGAGTAAAATTGACTCGCGTACTATCCTTGACCAGGGCGGTGCAGAGTCGCTGCTGGGAATGGGTGATATGCTCTATTCCGGCCCGAACTCCACCTCGCCGGTGCGTGTCCACGGTGCGTTTGTTCGCGACCAGGAAGTGCATGCGGTGGTACAGGACTGGAAAGCGCGCGGGCGGCCGCAATACGTTGACGGCATCACCTCCGACAGTGAAAGCGAAGGTGGCGGCGGTGGTTTTGACGGCGGCGAAGAACTGGATCCGTTATTTGACCAGGCGGTTAATTTCGTCACCGAAAAACGTAAGGCGTCCATCTCCGGCGTCCAGCGCCAGTTCCGTATCGGCTACAACCGCGCGGCGCGTATTATCGAGCAGATGGAAGCCCAGGGTATTGTGAGCGAACAGGGGCATAACGGTAACCGAGAGGTGCTGGCACCACCGCCTTTTGATTAACCTTCAGCGATTGCAAAGAAGGGTAAATCAGCAAAAATTAAGCATATTCTTCTGTCGCCTGCCTTCGGGCAGGTCCAGAATAGAAACGGAACCCCCATATCGGGAAGACGTATTTTAAGGAATAACAATGAAAAAAATCGCCATCGCCTGTGCATTACTCTCCAGTTTTGTTGCCAGCAGCGTCTGGGCTGATGCAGCCAGCGACCTTAAAAGCCGACTGGATAAAGTGAGCAGCTTCCACGCCAGCTTCACGCAAAAAGTGACTGACGGCAGCGGCAACGCGGTGCAGGAAGGTCAGGGGGATTTGTGGGTGAAACGCCCGAATCTCTTCAACTGGCACATGACCCAGCCTGATGAAAGCGTGCTGGTGTCCGACGGGAAAACCTTGTGGTTCTACAACCCGTTTGTTGAGCAGGCAACCGCCACCTGGCTGAAAGACGCGACCAGCAATACGCCGTTTATGCTCATTGCCCGTAACCAGTCCAGCGACTGGCAGCAGTACAACATCAAACAAAACGGTGATGAGTTCATCCTGACGCCAAAAGGCAGCAACGGTAATCTGAAGCAGTTCACGATTAACGTGAGCAGCAACGGTACCATCAATCAGTTCGGCGCGGTTGAGCAGGACGATCAGCGCAGTAGCTATCAGCTTAAGTCTCAGCAAAACGGCGCTGTAGATGCTTCGAAATTCATCTTTACCCCGCCGCAGGGCGTAACGGTGGACGACCAACGTAATAAGTAAGAGGCATGAGTGAGCAACCTGTCGCTCGATTTTTCAGATAATGCGTTTCAACCTCTGGCCGCCCGTATGCGGCCAGAAAATTTAGCGCAGTACATCGGCCAGCAACACCTGCTGGCTGCGGGGAAACCCTTGCCTCGCGCTATTGAGGCGGGGCATCTGCACTCCATGATCCTCTGGGGGCCACCCGGCACCGGCAAAACCACCCTCGCTGAAGTGATCGCCCGCTATGCTAACGCGGACGTTGAGCGCATCTCGGCGGTTACCTCCGGCGTGAAGGAGATCCGCGAGGCGATCGAGCGCGCACGGCAAAACCGTAATGCCGGGCGCCGCACCATTCTGTTTGTTGATGAAGTCCACCGTTTCAACAAGAGCCAGCAGGATGCGTTTCTGCCGCACATTGAAGACGGCACGATTTTCTTCATCGGCGCAACCACGGAAAACCCGTCGTTTGAACTCAACTCCGCGCTGCTTTCCCGCGCCCGCGTTTACCTGCTTAAATCCCTGACCACAGAGGATATCGAAAAGGTTCTGACCCAGGCGATGGCGGACAAAGCGCGGGGTTACGGCGGACAGGATATCGTTCTGCCGGACGAGACGCGTCGTGCGATCGCTGAACTGGTCAACGGCGATGCGCGTCGGGCACTGAATACGCTGGAAATGATGGCCGATATGGCCGAAGTGGATGATGCCGGAAAGCGGGTGCTAAAGCAGGAGCTGCTGACCGAAATAGCCGGTGAGCGGAGCGCACGCTTCGATAATAAAGGCGATCGTTTTTACGACCTGATCTCTGCATTACATAAGTCCGTGCGCGGCAGCGCCCCGGATGCGGCGCTCTACTGGTACGCGCGTATCATTACCGCCGGTGGCGATCCGTTATATGTCGCGCGTCGCTGCCTGGCCATTGCGTCAGAAGATGTCGGTAATGCCGATCCACGCGCCATGCAGGTCGCTATTTCCGCCTGGGACTGCTTTACCCGCGTCGGACCCGCGGAAGGTGAGCGTGCCATTGCGCAGGCAATTGTCTATCTGGCCTGCGCGCCGAAAAGTAACGCGGTGTATACCGCCTTCAAAGCGGCGATGTCGGATGCACGTGAACGTTCGGATTACGACGTTCCGGTACACCTTCGCAATGCCCCTACAAAGCTGATGAAAGAAATGGGTTACGGGCAGGAGTATCGCTACGCCCATGATGAACCCAATGCCTACGCCGCCGGGGAGGAGTATTTCCCGCAGGAGATGGCACAAACCCGCTATTATCACCCTACAAACAGAGGTCTTGAGGGTAAGATTGGCGAAAAGCTCGCCTGGCTTGCCGGACAGGATCAAAATAGCCCTATAAAACGCTACCGTTAGTTCAATCGTTGCGGTAATGTTGGCAATATATCTCTGTGGCCGCAGGCTGTGGTCACTTTTTCCTTTTTTAATTCGATAAGCACAGGATAAGCATGCTCGATCCCAATCTGCTGCGTAATGAGCCAGACGCAGTCGCTGAAAAACTGGCACGCCGGGGCTTTAAGCTGGATGTAGATAAGCTGCGCGCTCTTGAAGAGCGTCGTAAAGTTTTGCAGGTACAAACTGAAAATCTGCAAGCAGAGCGTAATTCTCGATCGAAATCCATTGGCCAGGCGAAAGCGCGCGGGGAAGATATTGAGCCATTACGCCTGGAAGTGAACAAACTGGGTGAAGAGCTGGATCAGGCGAAAGCTGAACTGGACGTTCTTCAGGCTGAAATTCGCGATATTGCTCTGGCGATCCCGAACATTCCTGACGACAGCGTGCCTGTCGGCAAAGACGAAAACGACAACGTTGAAGTGAAACGCTGGGGTACGCCTCGCGAGTTTGACTTCGAAGTGCGCGATCACGTGACGCTGGGCGAAATGCACGCGGGCCTGGACTTTGCGGCAGCGGTTAAGCTGACCGGTTCTCGCTTCGTGGTAATGAAAGGGCAAATTGCTCACCTGCACCGCGCGCTGGCGCAGTTCATGCTGGATCTGCACACCGAGCAGCACGGCTACAGCGAAACCTACGTTCCGTATCTGGTTAACCACGATACGCTGTACGGTACAGGCCAGCTGCCGAAATTTGCCGGCGATCTGTTCCATACCCGTCCGCTGGACGAGGAAGCTGACAGCAGCAACTACGCGCTGATCCCAACTGCGGAAGTGCCGCTGACCAACCTCGTGCGTGATGAGATCATCGACGAAGACGATCTGCCAATCAAACTGACTGCGCACTCTCCATGTTTCCGTTCTGAAGCCGGTTCTTACGGCCGCGATACGCGCGGTCTGATCCGTATGCACCAGTTCGATAAAGTTGAGATGGTGCAGATCGTTCGTCCGGAAGAGTCTATGGACGCGCTGGAAGAGATGACCGGCCACGCGGAAAAAGTGCTGGAGCTGCTGGGTCTACCATACCGTCGTATGGCGCTGTGCACCGGCGACATGGGCTTCGGTGCCTGCAAAACCTTCGACCTTGAAGTCTGGGTGCCTGCGCAGAACACCTACCGTGAAATCTCCTCCTGCTCCAACGTCTGGGATTTCCAGGCGCGTCGTATGCAGGCGCGTTGCCGCAGCAAATCTGACAAGAAAACCCGTCTGGTTCATACCCTGAACGGTTCTGGTCTGGCAGTAGGCCGTACGCTGGTTGCTGTGCTGGAAAACTACCAGCAGGCTGACGGGCGCATTGAGATCCCTGAAGTGCTGCGCCCTTACATGAAAGGCCAGCAGTTCATCGGATAATTATTTGCACTAAGACAAAAAAGCGCCTCAGGGCGCTTTTTTTATGCCTCTGATTTGATACGAAGCAATAACCCCTCCCTCTAAAGTAGTAATACTCCTCCGAACGAAAGTCAGCATAAAACACCAATAACGTTGTAATTCGTTATAAATAAAACTACATAGCGGTTTGCGCCGCCTCTCTTTTCTTTGTGAGCAACCAAAGTGAGTCTTTATGAAAATCAAAGCGCCTGAAGCGTTAATGGCAGCCGAGGTCACTCGCCGTGGGTTGATGAAAACCACGGCAATAGGTGGTCTGGCGGTTGCCAGCAGCGCCTTTACGCTCCCCTTTACCCGACTGGCGTCGGCGGCGGAGGCTCTGTCTCCCGCTTCAGCCCCGGAAAAAGTGGTGTGGAGTGCCTGTACCGTTAACTGCGGTAGCCGCTGCCCACTGCGTATGCACGTGGTGGACGGTGAAATCAAATATGTCGAAACCGACAATACCGGCGATGATAACTACGAAGGGTTACATCAGGTTCGTGCCTGTCTGCGTGGTCGCTCAATGCGCCGTCGCGTATATAACCCGGATCGTCTGAAATACCCAATGAAGCGCGTCGGTAAGCGTGGGGAAGGGAAGTTCGAGCGCATTAGCTGGGACGAAGCCTACGATATTATCGCGACCAACATGCAGCGCCTGATCAAAGAGTACGGCAACGAATCTATCTACCTCAACTACGGCACCGGGACGCTTGGCGGCACCATGACCCGTTCCTGGCCGCCGGGTAAAACGCTGGTGGCGCGCCTGATGAACTGCTGCGGCGGCTATCTCAATCATTACGGCGACTACTCTTCCGCACAGATTGCCGCGGGCCTGAACTATACCTACGGCGGCTGGGCAGACGGCAACAGCCCGTCGGATATCGAGAACAGTAAACTGGTGGTGTTGTTCGGCAACAACCCAGGCGAAACGCGCATGAGCGGCGGCGGGGTAACCTATTACCTTGAGCAGGCGCGCGCCAAATCCAACGCACGAATGATCATCGTCGATCCGCGCTACACCGATACCGGCGCAGGGCGTGAAGACGAGTGGATCCCCATCCGCCCTGGTACCGACGCGGCGCTGGTCAATGCGCTGGCGTATGTGATGATTACTGAAAACCTCGTCGACCAGCCGTTCCTGGATAAATACTGCGTTGGTTACGACGAGAAGACGCTGCCAGCCAGCGCACCGGCTAACGGGCACTATAAAGCCTATATTCTTGGCCAGGGCAGCGACGGCGTGGCGAAAACCCCGGAGTGGGCATCCACTATCACCGGCATTCCTGTCGAACGTATTGTTCAGCTGGCACGTGAAATTGGTTCAACCAAACCGGCTTATATCAGCCAGGGCTGGGGACCTCAGCGCCACGCGAATGGCGAAATTGCCACCCGCGCTATTTCTATGCTCTCGATTCTGACTGGCAATGTCGGTATTCACGGCGGTAATAGCGGGGCGCGTGAAGGCTCGTATGAAGTACCGTTTGAACGTATGCCAACGCTGGATAACCCGGTTCAGACCAGCATCTCCATGTTTATGTGGACAGACGCGATCGAGCGCGGCCCGGAAATGACTGCGCTGCGCGACGGTGTTCGGGGCAAAGATAAGCTGGACGTGCCGATCAAAATGATCTGGAACTATGCCGGTAACTGCCTGATCAACCAGCACTCAGAGATCAACCGCACCCATGAAATTTTGCAGGACGATAAGAAGTGCGAAATGATTGTGGTGATCGACTGCCACATGACCTCATCGGCAAAGTATGCCGATATTCTGCTCCCAGACTGCACCGCGTCTGAGCAGATGGATTTCGCGCTGGATGCCTCCTGCGGCAATATGTCCTATGTGATCTTCACTGACCAGGCCATCAAACCGCGCTTCGAGTGCAAAACCATCTATGAGATGACTTCCGAGCTGGCGAAACGTCTTGGCGTTGAGCAGCAGTTCACTGAAGGACGTACTCAGGAAGGGTGGATGCGCCATCTGCACGAGCTTTCCCGCAAAGCCATTCCTGACCTGCCGGACTTCGATACCTTCCGCAAGCAGGGCATGTACAAGCAGCGCGATCCGGAAGGGCATCACGTGGCGTATAAAGCCTTCCGCGACGATCCGCAGGCCAATCCGCTGACCACGCCGTCGGGCAAAATCGAGATCTACTCCGAAGAGCTGGCAAAAATTGCCGCAACGTGGGAATTGCCGGAAGGGGACGTTATCGATCCGCTGCCGATTTATACGCCAGGCTTCGAAAACTACAACGATCCGCTGACGGAGAAATTCCCGCTTCAGTTGACCGGTTTCCACTACAAAGCGCGTGTTCACTCCACCTACGGCAACGTTGACGTACTGAAAGCGGCCTGCCGACAGGAGATGTGGATCAACCCGATGGATGCGAAAGCCCGCGGCATCAGTAATGGCGATCGCGTACGTATCTTCAACGGACGTGGCGAAGTGCATATCGAAGCTAAAGTGACTCCGCGTATGATGCCTGGCGTTGTCGCGCTGGGGGAAGGGGCCTGGTATAACCCGGATGCGAACCGTATCGATCAGGCGGGCTGCATCAACGTTCTCACTACGCAGCGTCCATCGCCGCTGGCGAAGGGCAACCCATCCCACACAAACCTCGTTCAGGTTGAAAAGGCGTAAGGAGTAACCGATGACAACCCAGTATGGATTTTTTATTGATTCCAGCCGCTGCACCGGGTGCAAAACCTGCGAGCTGGCCTGCAAGGATTACAAAGACCTGACCCCGGAGGTCAGCTTCCGGCGTATTTATGAATACGCGGGCGGCGACTGGCAGGAGGATAACGGCGTCTGGCATCAGAATGTCTTCGCCTATTACCTGTCGATTGCCTGCAACCACTG
>NZ_JBMKIC010000021.1:0-81794 GCF_049238665.1 Enterobacter cloacae complex sp. IR5450 | reverse complement strand
GACATCTGATGGAAATGGAAGCCACGCAAGCACCTTAAAATCACCATCATACACTAAATCAGTAAGTTGGCAGCATTACCTATGGCGCCATTGAAAATATCGCTGACGGCCAGAACCACGGCTGCCACATCAATATAATCCGATGCGGTGATATCCACAATGTCGCGCGAAGTGGTAAAGCATTCAGGGCAGGCACGGCTGACGGCAATTTTTAACGTTTTCATCTTTATCTCTTTATTTCAGGCAATATGGGGCCCTCGACTTCTTGCGGTAAAGAAATCGATTATTTCCGGGAAAAAAAGCAAAGCGTGTCCGCTGATACGAAATCAGTTAATTGCTTTTTTGCTGAGTAGAATTCAGTCCGCCCGGTTGCGGAGAATCTGAATCACAAGGAATGAGCGCAGGTGTTCACAGGCAACAGCCTGTAAAATAGCGTGTTTCAGGATAACCTGTAAGCAGATGCGCCAGAAGTCGAAGGACTACCGGGCGTTAAAGAGATGAAAGTCAAAACAGTTTCGGTGGGCAAACATCATGATATGTGTTGTCCGCCTTATATGGGGCATTAAACGATTATTGTTTTCCATGTTCAGTTTCCTTTCAGTAATTGAAAGCATGGTCATTTTATCCAGGGAAAAGGGATTAACTGTGAAACAGATCACCAATAACCGATCATTTCAGAAATAATTAGTCGTTTTGAGTGAATAACACAGATCAAAATGCTGTTTTGTTGGTTCGGTGTTAAATTGATGTTTTAATTGTGTTTAAAGAGGGCGAATATAGCCGTGAAAATAATCTCATCGTTATTTTCATGGCTATATTCAGGCTGGTAAGTTTTTATTTAAAATTAAAGTGAATACTTATTCAGATCATAAACCGATATCCGATACCGGTTTCTGTTAATAAATGACAAGGACGCGCGGGATCGGCTTCAAGCTTCTGGCGAAGGTGTCCCATATAAATGCGTAAATAGTGACTATGCTCGACAGCATTCGGCCCCCAGACCTGGCTTAACAGCTGTCGCTGCGTTAACACTTTACCATGGTTATTGAGCAGCACGGCCAGCAGACGAAACTCAATAGGCGTAAGGTGGATCTCTTCTTCTCCTCTTACGATGCGGCGTGCAGCAAGATCGACGCGGATATCGCCAAAGGCGTACACCGGGTCGGAAGGGGAGGTGGCACTGTGTCGACGCAGCGCCACACGAAGCCGGGCCTGTAACTCGCCAATGCCAAACGGTTTGATCAGATAATCATCCGCTCCGGCATCCAGCGCGGCGATTTTATCCGTCTCTTCGGTGCGGGCAGAGAGCACCAGAATAGGCATCTGGCTCCACTGACGCACCTCACGAATAAAATCGATGCCGTCGCCATCCGGAAGTCCCAGATCCAGGATCACCAGATCTGGCTTGCGGGTCGCGGCTTCAATCAACCCTCGTTGAAGCGTTCCGGCTTCATGAACGCGCAAACCGTCGCCTTCCAGCGCGGTACGCAGAAATCGGCTGATAGCGAGCTCATCTTCAACAATCAGAACGTTAATCACAAATCCTCTGGTAATTCATCAAGTTCTGGTGGGCTTTCCAGAGGAAGTGTAACACAAAAGCGTGCCCCACCTTCCGGGCGGTTCTCTGCGGAAATGGTGCCGCCATGCACGTCGACAATCGCCTGGCAGATCGCCAGCCCCAGCCCAACGCCAGGAATGGCGGATTCCTTATTACCGCGCGCAAATTTTTCGAATATGGCGCGCTCCTGACCGGCCGGAATACCCGGCCCGTTATCCCAGACGTCGAGCCGCAGCACACGTTTATCCACCCTGGCAGAAATCCCCAGCCGGGCCTTTGCCCCGGCGTATTTAGCGGCATTTTCCAGAAGATTAATCAGCACGCGCTCAAACAGCGGGCCATCCACATGGATTAACGTCAGGGGTTCCGGCATGTCCAGCTCAATATGGCGCCCGCCGAGACCCGGCTCCAGCATCTTCAGCGCACTGCCGACAACCTCCTCAAGGGTGAGCCACTCTTTTTTGAGGTTAAACCCGCCGGACTGAATGCGCGCCATGTCCAGCAGGTTGTTCACCAGGCGCGTGGTATTCAGCACGTGCTGGCGAATTTCGCTGGCCTGCATCGCGTGCTTTGATCCTTCCGCCGCCAGATCCAGCGTCAGAATTTCGGACTGGCCAAACAGCACGGTAAGCGGCGTGCGCAAATCGTGAGACAGCGCTGCCAGCAGCGAGTTGCGAATACTTTCGCGCTCGCTTGCCAGCCGCGCCTGCTCTTCGCTGGCGGTGAGCGCCAGCCGTTCAAGGGCGCTGGCGACCAGCAGGGTGAAGGTTTCAAGCAGGCGCTGCTGCTCGGGGATCATCAGCTGACGCAGGTTAGACGGCTCGACGATGACCAGCCCGTGATTTTTATCCGCGCTGCGCAGCGGCAGGATCTGGTAAGGCACGCCGGGCAGCGTGTCGGTGCCGGCGCCGGCAGGTAAACCCTTATCGAAACTCCAGCGGGCAATCGCTTCATCCCAGGGCGTCATCCCCGAAGGGGAGGTCAGCGGGCGAAGGCGCCCTTGTTCGTCGGGGAGCAAAATCAGGTTACTGGCATGAAAGGTCGAACGGATAAACTGCTCGCTGGTCTGCACGATATCTCGCTGCGTGCGGCCAACCGCCAGCGATTTTGACATTTCATACAGATGGCGCGTGCGCTGCTCGCGATAGCGGGCAATGCGTGCCTGGTAGCGCACGCCTGCCGTCAGATTCCCGATCACCAGCCCGACGGTAAGCATCACGGCAAAGGTCAGAATGTACTGCACGTCCGAGACAGCAAGCGTCCCGCGCGGAGCAATAAAGAAGAGATCGAAGCTGATGACGTTGATCACCGTCGCCAGCACCGACGGCCAGCGGCCATAAAAGAGCGCGACCACAACGACGCCGAGCAGATAAATCATGACCAGATTGGCGGCGTCGAAGGCGATGAGCCACTGGCTGGCAATCACCGTAATCAGGGCGCAGAGGACCACGGCCACCATGCAGCCCCGGATCTGAATGCGCCATTTATCGCCAAAGGTGCGAGCGTCCGGCGTACGGTTGGGCAGGGGGGCGGGCTTGTCATCCAGCGCGACGATGACTAAATCAAGATCCGGCGCGCGGCGGGCCAGCCTGTCGGCAAAAGATTCGCGGCTAAACCAGCGGCGGTGCTGGCGACGTCCAATGACAATCTTGCCCAGGTTGTGCTCCCGCGCGTAGCGCAGAATGGCTTTATCTTCCTGCGGATCGGAAAGGGTTGCGGTTTCGGCGCCCAGCTCCTGCGCCAGCCGCAGCGCGCTCAAAATGGCGCGGCGCTGATTTTCCGGCAGGCCATGCAGCTGCGGCGTTTCGACGTAGACCGCGTGCCAGACGCTGCCAAACTTCGCTGCAAGCCGGGCGGCGGTGCGAACCAGTTTTTCGTTGCCGCTGCCGTGACCAATGCATAACAGAATGGCGTCCCGCGTGTGCCAGACGCGCTCTTGTCCCTGTAGGTCTCGCCAGGCGCGCATCTGGTCATCAACGCGATCGGCGGTGCGGCGCAGGGCCAGCTCGCGCAGTGCAATCAGGTTTCCTTTGCGGAAAAAATGTTCGATGGCGCGTTCGGCCTGGCCGGCAATATACACTTTGCCTTCATGCAGGCGCTGGCGCAGATCGTCCGGCGGCAGGTCAACCAGTACGACTTCATCGGCAGAATCAAAAAACGGATCGGGGACGGTTTCCCGCACCTGGATACCGGTTACGCCGCTCACCACGTCGTTCAGGCTTTCCAGATGCTGAACATTCACCGTGGTGAAGACGTCAATGCCTGCCTCAAGCAGCTCCTCAACATCCTGCCAGCGCTTCGGATGGCGGGAGCCTGGCGCATTGCTGTGCGCCAGTTCGTCCATCAGGATCAGGGCAGGGCGGCGGGCAAGGGCGGCATCAAGATCAAACTCCGTGACCAGCCGCCCGCGATGGCTGATACGCTGGGGCGGCTGCGTCGCCAGCCCCGTCAGCAGCGCAGCCGTCTCTTTGCGACCGTGGGTTTCCACCACGCCGATGAGAATATCAAGCCCTTGCGCCCGAAGCCGCTGGGCTTCCATCAGCATGGCGAAGGTTTTCCCGACACCCGCGCAGGCGCCGAAAAAAATTTTCAGCTTGCCACGGTGGGCTTCAGCCGTCTGTTCAAGCAGCCTGTCCGGATCCGGGCGCATGGGCTCGTCGGTCATTTAGTTCTTCCTTAGCGCATCCAGCGCCAGATTCAGCTCAACAATGTTCACTACCGGCATGCCGATGAAGCTGACCAGCGGCTTTTGCGTATGTTCTGCAACCAGCTGGCTCACCTGCTCGACGGTCAGCTGACGGGCGGCGGCCACGCGTGGGATCTGCCAGACCACCGCGTCCGGCGTCAGGCTGTAATCCAGCCCGCTCGCGGAGGCGGTGACCAGCTCAACCGGCACCTCACGGCTGGCCTGCGGATTCGCAGCGCGCAGGGCGGCAACGCGTTCAGCAATGGCTTTGTCCAGGTCAGGGTTACTGCCCGCCAGATTGCTGCCGCCGGAGGCCATTGGATTATACGGGCTTTCCGCAGTGGCGGAAGGGCGTCCCTGGAAGTAGCGTGGGTCCGTAAAGTTCTGCCCAATCAGACGCGAGCCGCGGTTTTCACCGTTCTGGATAATCAGCGAGCCGTTGGCCTGATCCTGAAACCACCACTGGCCCAGCGCGGTAGTCATCAGCGGGTAAAGCCCGCCGGTAATCAGAGACAGCAGAATAAACAACAGTATAGCGGGACGTAACATCGTCATTGGATCCACCTTTTAAACCAGCCCGAACAGCGTTAGCAACATGTCGATAACCTTGATCCCAATAAAGGGCACCACCAGCCCACCCAGACCGTAAATCCACAGGTTACGGCGCAGCATGGCGGCGGCCGTCAGCGGCTTATAGCTCACCCCTTTCAGCGCCAGCGGAATAAGAAAGACAATAATCAGCGCGTTGAAGATCACCGCGCTCAGAATGGCCGAGGCCGGAGAGTGCAGGTGCATCACGTTCAGGGCATTTAGCTGCGGGTAGGTTGCCGCAAACGCCGCCGGAATGATGGCGAAATACTTCGCCACGTCGTTGGCGATACTGAACGTGGTCAGCGAGCCGCGCGTCATCAGCATCTGCTTCCCGATGTGCACCACTTCGATCAGCTTGGTCGGGTTCGAGTCGAGATCCACCATGTTGCCCGCCTCTTTTGCCGCCTGGGTACCGGAGTTCATTGCCACCGCCACGTCGGCCTGCGCCAGCGCCGGGGCGTCGTTGGTGCCGTCGCCGGTCATCGCCACCAGACGACCTTCCGCCTGATACTGGCGAATGAGTGCCAGCTTCGCTTCCGGCGTCGCTTCGGAAAGGAAATCATCCACGCCCGCTTCGGCGGCAATGGCCGCCGCAGTCAGACGGTTATCCCCGGTGATCATCACCGTTTTAATGCCCATCTTACGCATCTGGGCGAAACGCTCTTTTATACCGCCTTTAACGATATCCTTCAGAGCGATTACCCCCAGAACGCTTGCACCTTCCGCCACCACCAGCGGGGTTGCCCCCTGACGCGCCACGCTTTCCACCAGATGGTCGACTTCCGGGGGGAAGTGTCCATTATTGGCTTCAATATGACGGCGAATGGCATCAACGGACCCTTTACGGATCATCCGGTCCTGAATGTTAATGCCGCTCATGCGGGTTTGCGCCGTGAAGGGAACGAACGTGGCGTGCAGGCTTTGTACGTCGCGCTGGCGCAGGTTAAAGCGCTGCTTGGCGAGGATCACGATACTGCGGCCTTCCGGGGTTTCATCGGCCAGCGAGGAAAGCTGCGCCGCGTCAGCCAGCGTTTTTTCATCCACGCCGGGAGCAGGTAAAAAGTCAGAGGCCTGACGATTGCCCAGGGTGATGGTCCCGGTTTTATCCAGCAGCAGCACGTCTACGTCCCCCGCCGCTTCAACGGCGCGTCCGCTGGTGGCGATGACGTTAGCGCCCAGCATACGGCTCATCCCCGCCACGCCAATCGCGGAAAGCAGGCCACCAATAGTGGTGGGGATCAGACAGACCAGCAGGGCGATCAGTACGGTGATGCTGACCGCTGTACCGCCGTAGGCGGAGAAAGGCCACAGGGTCGCCGTTGCCAGCAGGAAGACAATGGTGAGCGCCACCAGCAGAATGGTCAGAGCGATCTCGTTCGGCGTTTTACGACGCTGCGCGCCTTCCACCATGGCGATCATCCGGTCGAGAAAGGTTTCGCCCGGGTTAACGCTGCACTGGATCACCAGCCAGTCGGAAAGAATGCGCGTTCCGCCGGTAACTGAGGCGAAATCTCCGCCCGACTCACGGATCACCGGTGCGGATTCCCCGGTAATGGCGCTTTCGTCTACCGACGCGCCGCCCTCAATCACTTCCCCGTCGCAGGGGATGATGTCGCCGGCTTCCACCAGCACCACGTCACCTTTACGCAGTTCATCCGCCGGTACGTGGTCCATCTGCGCGCCGTATTTAGGTTCGCGTAATTTGCGCGCAAAGGCGGTTTTTTTGACCCCTTTCAGACTGTTGGCCTGCGCTTTACTGCGGCCTTCCGCCAGCGCTTCGGCGAAGTTGGCGAACAGCACGGTAAACCACAGCCACAGGCTGATGGCGCCGGTAAAGGTTGCATTCCCCGAAAGGTGTCCCGTTCCCATGGCAATCGCCAGTACGGTGGTGAGTAAACTTCCAGTCCAGACAATAAACATCACCGGGTTGTGCCACTGGACGCGCGGGCTCAGTTTTTTTACCGCATCCATGAGGGCCTGACGAACTAAGGTCGGTTCGAGCAGGGCCAGTTGTTTACGACTCATGACAAATTCTCCGCAAAATCAGCGTAAAGAGAGATATTCCGCAACCGGGCCTAACGCGAGGGCGGGGATAAAGGTCAGGGCACCTACCAGCAGAACGGTGCCAATCAGCAGGCCGACGAACAGCGCGCCGTGAGTCGGTAACGTACCGGTGGTGGTCGGCTGGATCTTCTTATTCACCAGTGTTCCGGCGATCGCCATGACGGGAATAATCACGCCGAAACGACCGACGAACATGCAGAACGCCAGCAGACAGTTCCAGAACGGTGAGTTGGCGCTTAACCCTGCAAAGGCGCTGCCGTTGTTGTTTGCGGCAGACGAAACGGCGTAAAGCACTTCGCTAAAGCCGTGAATGCCCGGGTTAAAGATGCCGCTGCGCCCGACGTCGGTCATCAGCGCCAGGGCGGTACCGAGCAGCACAAGGGCGGGGGTGACCAGGATCGCCAGCGCGGTTAATTTCATTTCGCGGACGTCGATTTTTTTGCCGAGATATTCCGGCGTGCGGCCGATCATCAGCCCGGCGATAAACACGGCGAGCAGGACGAACAACAGCATGCCGTACAGCCCCGAACCGACCCCACCGAAAACTACCTCGCCAATCTGCATCAGCCACATCGGGATCATGCCGCCAAGCGCGGTGAAAGAGTCATGCATGGCGTTCACCGCCCCGCAGGAGGCCGCCGTGGTGACCACCGCATAGAGACTGCTGGCAAGAATGCCGAAGCGGCTCTCTTTGCCTTCCAGGTTGATATTGCTGTTAGCCCCCAGCTGCATAAAGTGGCTGTTGCCGTACCATTCGGCCCACATCACCAGTGCTACGCAGATCACGAAGATTAACGACATGGCCCACAGCAGCGTACGGCCCTGGCGGCGATCGTTAACTACATCGCCAAAGGCGAAGCAGAGCGCGGTGGGGATCAGGAAGATTGCCAGCATTTGTACAAAATTGGTTAACGCCGTTGGGTTTTCAAACGGATGCGATGAATTGGCGTTGAAGAAGCCGCCCCCATTGGTGCCCAGCATCTTGATTGCTTCCTGCGACGCCACCGGCCCCATTGGCAGGAGTTCCCTGGCCCCTTCAAGCGAGGTGAAAGGGGTATAAGGCAGCAGGTTTTGCAGAGTGCCTTGCTGAATAAAGAACAGGGCAATAATCAGCGCAACAGGCACCAGGATCCAAAGGGTGATGCGTGTGACATCAACCCAGGCGTTGCCGAGAGTGCTGACATTCTGACGGGCAAACGCGCGCGTCAGGGCGAAGATCACCGCGATACCGCTGGCCGCAGAAAGAAAGTTCTGCACGGTTAACCCGGCCATCTGGCTGAAGTAGCTGAGCGTGGTTTCACCGGCGTAAGACTGCCAGTTGGTGTTGGTGACAAAGCTGACCGCCGTGTTCAGCGCCAGATGCCAGGATAAACCCGGTAACTGCTGCGGGTTCAACGGCAGACTGCCCTGGAGCATCAGCAGCGTAAAGAGGGCAATAAGCCCCAGGATATTCAGAAGCAGTATTGCCATCAGGTATTGGCGCCAGTTCATTTCCCGGTCGCTGATACCTGAAATGCGCCAGAGCACATTTTCAATATTTCGCGTGCCCGGCAATGGCACGTTGTTTATCAGCCGCGCCAGCGCTGTTCCCAGCGGCCTGGCGAGCACAAACAGTACCAGTAAAAAGCTGGCAATAAGCAAAAACGCCTGAGCAGCCATCAGAATGCCTCCGCATTAATCAGGGCATAAATCAGATAACCCAATAACAGGAACACCAGCACGATGCCGGCAATCAGACCTGCACTCACACTCCACCTCCGGGTGACTTTTGTTGTTGTACAAACGGTAGGATTTGTGGCGCAAAGATTTCGCAAAAATCAGAAGGGCAGGTGTAAAAAAAGTATAAAAAAGGGAAAAGCCACAATTTAACTATTGGTAAGTAAATCGTTAACTTTTTTGTAACTTAATTACAGGCATGAATGTAAATATTCACGAAATGGATGAAAATAAGTGGTCGGATGAGTAGTAAAATTACAAACAAAGCGGTATTATTTTAACCAGGTCACAGATTTCACATTTTCCGGAGACGGTTTCCGGCCAACTACAGGGGAGAAAAATATGGATCTTTATAAAGAGTTTCCGGCTCATATCATTTTCATGCGTCGCACTTTCGCCGTTGTGGCTGGCGTGCTGGCCCTGCCGGTGATGTTGTTCTGGAAAGATCGCGCACGTTTCTACAGTTACCTGCATCGCGTCTGGGCGAAAACCAGCGAGAAGCCGGTGTGGATGGATCAGGCCGAGAAAGCAACCTGCGATTTCTACTGATACGGTGTGACATCGTAGCCATAAAAAAACCGCCTACAGCAAAGTGGCGGTTTTTTTGTCCCTCGGGATTCGCGGTCCGTTGGGTAATCTTGCAGCCCCTACCCGGGATTTTTATCATACCCTTCTTTAAAAAGTTCGCAATCCACTTCACCTTTATAAATTCCTAATTTTACTGAAATAACTTACTTTTGGCGTTGGTGTTAATTATGATGCCACGTCCCTTTCCGCCATCTCGCAAATGGGCATCGGTCCTGGGAAAGGTGTATCCATAGCCGTAAAGCAGCCCACCTACCCGGGCTTGTGTCCACCGATTTATCACCGGTGGTGATAGGTGGAGCGGTTAGCAGCAGGGACCGCATAGTGAAACGCTATTTATGCATTGCGTTCACTGTCGCCAGCGCACTCGTTGTAAAGAGTGATAAACCGGATGTGTTTATTGCCTTTACCCCGATAGTGCAGGACAAGTAGCGTTAAGGCCGCCTCGGGCGGCCTTTTTTATTTCATCCCGTCTACACTTCATGGCAAAGTAGTTCAATGCATGCCTTTTTCCTTTTACGGCATGCCCTTACGGACATAATGGACAATTGCCAGGAGTTTTATGCCCACCCATCTGGTTTGGTTTCGCGCGGATTTACGCATTCACGACAACTTCGCTCTCGCGGCGGCCTGCCGCGCTAAAGACGCGAATGTGCTGGGCCTGTTTATCGCCACGCCTGAACAGTGGCGGCAGCATGACATGGCGCCCCGGCAAGCGGCACTGCTCAGCGCCTATCTGAATGACCTGCAACATTCACTGGCCGAAAAAGGCATTCCGCTGATCTATAAAGAGGCCCATGATTTTGCCGCTCAGCGTCAGACGGTGCAGGCAATCTGCCAGCAGTACGCAGTAACGCATCTTTATTACAACTATCAGTATGAATTCAACGAGCAGCAGCGGGATCGTCAGCTGGAGAAATCCCTTGCGGGCGTGGTCTGTGAAGGCTTTGATGACAGCGTGATGCTCGCGCCTGGCAGCGTAATGACCGGCAGTCACGAGATGTATAAAGTTTTCACGCCGTTTAAAAATGCCTTTATCAAACGCCTGAAAGAGGGACTACCTGAGTGCGTTACCGCCCCGTCCGTGAGAGGGGAAACGATAACGGATCTGCCGGCGATCAGGCTGAATTATCCCCAGCAGTCGTTCGATGAAACAGTATTCCCCGCCAGCGAGAAAGCGGCTATCGCCCGGTTGCGTCAGTTCTGCGCGCAGGGGGCGGTTGAGTACGAGGCGCGTCGGGATTTTCCAGCGATTGAAGGCACCAGCCGCTTGTCGGCCTGTCTAGCGCTGGGCGCGCTCTCTCCGCGCCAGTGTTTACATCGCCTGCTGGCGGAACAGCCTCAGGCGTTAGACGGGGGGGCGGGCGCAGTGTGGCTGAACGAACTGATCTGGCGTGAGTTCTATCGCCATCTGATGACGTATCATCCTGATTTGTGTAAACATCGGCCCTTTATTCGTTGGACCGAACAGGTACAGTGGCAGTCGAATGAGAAGCTGCTTAAGGCATGGCAGCATGGGCTTACCGGCTTCCCGATTGTTGATGCGGCTATGCGGCAGCTCAATGAAACCGGGTGGATGCATAACCGTCTGCGTATGATTACCGCCAGCTTCCTGGTGAAGGATCTGCTTATCGACTGGCGAACCGGAGAGCGTTATTTTATCTCTCAGCTGATCGATGGCGATCTGGCGGCGAATAACGGCGGCTGGCAGTGGGCGGCCTCCACCGGAACGGATGCGGCTCCCTATTTTCGGATCTTCAATCCGACCACGCAGGGACAACGATTTGACGCCGACGGCGAGTTTATCCGCCGCTGGCTGCCTGAGCTTAAGGATGTCCCGGCCAAAGCCATTCATGAACCCTGGGTATGGGCGGATAAACAGCGTGTTACCCTGAACTATCCCCGTCCCATTGTCGACCATAAACAGGCGCGCGTCGCCACGCTGGCGGCGTACGAAGCCGCCCGAAAAGTTTGAGAGAATGATGATGAAAAACAGTGAACTGGAACGCCTGATTAACGAAAAACTCAACACGGCTTCGTTTAGCGACTACGGCCCGAATGGCTTGCAGGTGGAGGGGCGCGAGACGGTGCAAAAAATCATCACCGGCGTGACGGCAAGCCAGGCGCTGCTGGATGAGGCGGTGCGTCAGGAAGCCGATGCGGTGATTGTCCACCACGGTTATTTCTGGAAAAACGAATCACCGATTATTCGCGGCATGAAGCGCAACCGACTCAAAACGCTGCTGGCGAATGACATCAACCTGTACGGCTATCACCTGCCGCTCGATGCGCATCCTGAGCTGGGGAACAACGTTCAGCTTGCGCAACTGCTGGGGATTACCGTGATGGGCGAAATTGAACCCCTGGTGCCGTGGGGCGAACTGTCGATGCCGGTTCCGGGTCTGGAGCTGGCCTCGTGGATCGAAGCGCGCCTGGGGCGTCGTCCGCTGTGGTGCGGCGACACCGGGCCGGATACCGTGAAGCGCGTGGCATGGTGCACCGGCGGCGGCCAGGGCTTTATTGACAGCGCGGCGCGTTTTGGTGTCGACGCCTTCATTACCGGCGAAGTCTCCGAGCAGACTATCCACTCAGCCCGTGAACAAGGCCTGCATTTTTACGCGGCGGGCCATCACGCCACCGAGCGTGGCGGCATCCGCGCCCTCAGCGAGTGGCTGACGGAAAATACCGATCTGGATGTGACGTTTATTGATATCCCTAATCCGGCCTGATGAGAGGTAGTTAAGTGCAGCGAGCGCGTTGTTATCTTCTGGGTGAAACCGCAGTGGTTCTGGAACTTGAGCCTCCGGTGACGCTTGCCACGCAAAAGCGTATCTGGCGTCTGGCTCAGCGACTGCCCGAGCTACCCGGCGTGGTTGAAGCTATTCCGGGTATGAATAATATCACCGTGGTGCTGCGTGATCCGCACACGGGGGCGCTGGATGCCATTGAGCGTCTGCAACGCTGGTGGGAGGAGAGCGAGGCGCTGGAGCCGGAATCGCGGACGATTGAGATCCCGGTTGTCTATGGCGGCAAGGGAGGCCCCGACCTTGGCGTGGTGGCCGAGCACTGTGGATTAACGGAGAAGCAGGTTGTGGAGCTGCATAGCTCAGTCGACTATGTTGTCTGGTTTTTGGGATTTCAGCCGGGTTTCCCTTATCTGGGCGGGTTATCGCCCCAGCTGCATACGCCGCGCCGGGCTGAGCCGCGCCTGAGCGTACCGGCGGGCAGCGTGGCGATTGGTGGCGAGCAAACGGGAATTTATCCGCTCGCTTCACCGGGAGGCTGGCAGCTGATTGGGCACACGTCCACGCCGTTATTCGAACCAGGCCAGGACGCGCCCATACTCCTGCGTCCGGGGGATACGCTGCGCTTTATCCCGCAGAAGGAGGGAGTATGTTAACGCTTATTCGCGCAGGGCTTTACACCTCGGTACAGGATGCCGGGCGTTTTGGGCTGCGTCAGTCGGGCGTGAGCTACTGCGGTGCGCTTGATCGTCCCTCGCTGGAGATTGCCAACCTGCTGGTAGGTAACGCAGGCAGCACGGCGGCGTTAGAAATTACGCTGGGTCAGTGCGTGATTGAGTTTGGTCAGGAAACCTGGTTTGCCTTAACCGGCGCGGGCTGTGACGCAACGCTGGACGGCAAAGCGGTGTGGACCGGCTGGCGCCTGCGGGCGAAGGCCGGGCAGCGTCTGACGCTCAAGCGTCCTCTGCACGGCGTGCGTAGCTATCTTGCGGTAGCGGGGGGGATCGACGTGCCGGAGGTGCTGGGCTCATCCAGCACTGACCAGAAAGCGGGAATGGGCGGCCATGAAGGACGGCTGCTGCGCGACGGCGATCGTCTGCGAATAAAGACCTCAACGCGCCATTTCACCACCACGCAGGGCGTGAAACAGCTGCTGTGGGGGAACGTGATCCGCGCCTTACCAGGACCGGAATACCAGGAGTTTGATGAAGCCGCGAAAGAGTCTTTCTGGCGCTCGCCGTGGAAGATCAGCCCGCAGAGTAACCGCATGGGTTACCGGCTTCAGGGCCAGCCGCTGACCCGCACAACTGACCGGGAGCTGCTTTCCCATGGTCTGTTGCCGGGGGTGATTCAGGTACCAGGCAACGGACAGCCCATTGTACTGATGAACGATGCGCAAACCACGGGAGGATATCCGCGTATTGCCTGCATTATCGAAGCGGATCGCTACCATCTGGCGCAAATTCCTCTCGGTCAGCCAATTCATTTTGTGCAGTGTTCGCTGGAGGAGGCACTGAAAGCCCGGCAGGATCAGCAGCGTTATCTCGAACAGCTGGCGTGGAGGCTCGATGGTAAAGATTGATTTAAACGCCGATCTGGGAGAGGGCAGCAGCGCCGATGCGGCGCTGATGACGCTGGTCTCCTCGGTGAATATCGCCTGCGGGTTTCATGCCGGCGATGCGCAGACCATGCTGGCGAGCGTGCGCAATGCCATGAAAAACGGCGTAGCGATAGGCGCTCACCCCAGCTTTCCGGACCGGGAAAACTTTGGCCGCACGGCGATGGATCTGCCGCCTGAGACGGTTTACGCGCAAATGCTCTACCAGATCGGCGCGCTGGAGGCGATAGTGCGCGCTGAGAATGGCGTGTTGCGCCACGTCAAGCCGCACGGCATGCTCTATAACCAGGCGGCGAAAGATCCGGTGCTGGCGGATGCCATTGCCCGCGCGGTGCGGGACTGCAATCCGCGTCTGGTGCTGGTGGGCCTGGCGGGCAGCGAGCTTATTCGTGCCGGCGAACGGCTGGGGCTGAGCACGCGGCAGGAAGTGTTTGCCGATCGGGGATACCTGCCGGACGGCAGCCTGGTTCCGCGCACGCAGGCCGGTGCGCTGATCACCGACGAAGGTAAAGCGCTGGCGCAGACGCTGGAGATGGTGCGCTTCGGGCGAGTAACCTCAACGGAGGGTACAACGGCAAACGTTCAGGCTGATACGGTGTGCTTACACGGTGACGGCGAGCATGCGCTCCAGTTTGCGCGACGTCTGCGGGCGGCGTTCTCGGAAGAGGGCATTGTTGTCAGCGCAGAATAATCATGAAAGGACAATAACATGCCAGAAGGTCCGGAGATCCGCCGCGCGGCGGATAGCCTGGAGGCGGCGATAAAGGGCAAACCTCTGACACACGTCTGGTTTGCCTTTCCTCAACTCAAACCGTTTGAAGCGCAGCTGGTGGGACAGACGGTGACCCATATTGAAACGCGCGGCAAAGCGTTACTCACCCACTTTTCCCATAACCTGACGTTATATAGCCATAATCAGCTTTACGGTGTCTGGCGGGTGGTGGAAGCGGACGAGCAGCCGCAAACGACCCGCGTGCTGCGCGTGCGGCTACAAACGGCGGATAAGGCGATCCTGCTCTACAGCGCTTCTGATATCGAAATGTTAACGCCGGAGCAGTTGCTCACGCACCCGTTCTTAAAGCGGGTTGGGCCGGACGTGCTGGATATGCGCCTGACGGCGAGCGATGTGAAGGCCCGGCTGCTATCGCCCACATTCCGCAACCGGCAGTTTTCCGGCCTGTTCCTTGACCAGGCCTTTCTCGCCGGGCTTGGCAACTACCTGCGGGTGGAGATCCTCTGGGAAGTCGGGCTGGCACCGCAGCACAAAGCTTCTCAGCTGAGCGATGAACAGCTGGAGGCGCTGTCCCACGCGCTGCTGGACATCCCGCGGCTGTCGTACAACACGCGTGGCATCGTAGATGAAAACAAGCACCACGGGGCGCTGTTCCGGTTCAAGGTGTTTCATCGGGCGGGGAAGAAGTGCGAGCGGTGCGGCGGGATTATCGACAGGATTATGCTCTCTTCGAGACCCTTTTACTGGTGTCCACATTGTCAAAAATAAAAAAGCCGGGTGGCGGCTACGCCTTACCCGGCCTACGTTTCGTATTTGTAGGCCCGGTAAGCGGTAGCGCCACCGGGCTTAACTTTTAGCGCTTCAGGTCAGACTTAAAATCACGCTGCTCGTAGCCGGTATACAGCTGACGAGGACGGGCGATTTTCATGCCTTCGCTGTGCATTTCGTTCCAGTGCGCAATCCAGCCCACGGTACGCGCCATGGCGAAGATCACGGTGAACATGGAAGACGGAATGCCCATCGCTTTCAGAATAATGCCAGAGTAGAAATCGACGTTCGGGTAGAGTTTCTTCTCGATGAAGTACGGGTCGTTCAGTGCGATGTGTTCCAGCTCCATCGCCACTTCCAGCAGATCATCTTTGGTGCCCAGCTCTTTCAGCACTTCGTGGCAGGTCTCACGCATGACGGTCGCGCGAGGGTCGTAGTTTTTGTAAACACGATGACCGAAGCCCATCAGACGGAAGGAGTCATTCTTGTCTTTCGCGCGGCGCACGAACTCAGGAATATGCTCAACGGAGCTGATCTCTTCCAGCATCTTCAGTGCTGCTTCGTTCGCGCCGCCGTGCGCCGGTCCCCACAGGGAGGCGATACCCGCAGCGATACAGGCGAACGGGTTCGCGCCGGAAGAGCCTGCGGTACGGACGGTAGAGGTCGAGGCGTTCTGTTCGTGGTCAGCGTGCAGGATCAGAATACGGTCCATCGCGCGTTCCAGCACCGGGTTCACTTCATACTCTTCGCACGGCGTGGAGAACATCATGCGCAGGAAGTTACCCGCGTAGGAGAGGTCGTTGCGTGGATACACAAACGGCTGACCGATAGAGTATTTGTAACACATCGCCGCCATGGTAGGCATTTTGGAGAGCAGACGGAACGCCGCGATATCACGGTGACGTGGGTTATTCACGTCCAGAGAATCGTGGTAGAACGCCGCCAGCGCACCGGTAATACCGCACATAACCGCCATCGGATGAGAGTCACGACGGAACGCATGGAACAGACGGGTAATCTGCTCATGGATCATGGTGTGACGGGTCACGGTGGTTTTAAATTCATCGTATTGAGCCTGCGTCGGTTTTTCGCCGTTCAGCAGGATGTAGCACACTTCCAGATAGTTGGATTCGGTGGCTAACTGATCGATGGGGAAGCCGCGATGGAGCAGGATACCTTCGTCACCGTCAATGTAGGTGATTTTGGATTCGCAAGATGCGGTGGAGGTGAATCCAGGGTCAAAGGTGAATACCCCTTTGGAACCCAGCGTACGGATATCAATAACATCCTGACCGAGCGTGCCTTTTAGCACATCCAGTTCAATAGCATCATCACCATTTAGGGTGAGTTTTGCCTTTGTATCAGCCATTTACGGTCTCCTTAGCGCCTTATGCTTAAGACTGCGCTTTACCGGATTTGCTTTCAGCTGTTAATCATCGTTACCAGATTGTTATTTGGCTTACCGCTCAGCTCACGAGGAGAAACCAGGGTACAGAGCTATGGCGCCTTGCAGGTAAACGAATGAAATATCAGTGAAACAACAGCAAATCAGCGTTTTTGCAGTCCGAATTATTCAAACCTGTATATCACTAATAACTGTCCTGATAACTTCGGTCAATACCATCACACTGTTACATAACTATTTGTCAGGTGAAAGAGAGACCTCATAACTTTTGCGCATTATATGCCTTTTCTGATGACGTTTGTAACAATATTGTTTAACATTTGTCAAATTAGATGATTAAAAATTAAAAAGATGTTGTTATCGTGACCCCGATCACTGTTCCAGAGAAAACCCAACAAACTGTATGTAGGTTAATTGTAATGATTTTGTGAACGGCCTATACTGCCGCCAGGTCTCCGGAACACCCTGCAATCCCGAGCCACCCAGCGTTGTAACGTGTCGTTTAAGCATTTGGAAGCAATGTTTTGCATGACGCGCAGTTATAGAAAAGGAACGCTGTCTGACCCGCATCGCAGTCCGGAGGAAGGAAACAATAAGAACAGCATGTGGGCGTTATTCATGATAAGAAATGTGAAAAAACAAAGACCTGTCAATCTGGATCTCAAAGCGATCCGATTCCCTGTAACAGCAATAGCGTCCATTCTGCACCGTGTTTCTGGTGTGATTACGTTTGTGGCGGTCGGTATCTTGCTGTGGTTACTGGGAACCAGCCTCTCATCCCCTGAAGGATTCCTCCAGGCCTCAGCCATCATGAACAGCTTCTTCGTGAAATTTATCATGTGGGGCATTCTGACCGCGCTGGCCTATCACGTGGTTGGTGGCGTTCGCCATATGCTGATGGACTTTGGCTACCTGGAAGAGACGTTCGAGGCCGGTAAACGTACCGCTAACATTTCATTTGTGATCACTGTCGTGCTTTCACTTCTCGCAGGAGTTCTCGTATGGTAAGCAACGCCTCCGCATTAGGACGCAACGGCGTACATGACTTCATCCTGGTCCGTGCTACCGCCATCGTTCTCACCCTTTACATCATCTATATGATCGGTTTCTTCGCGACCAGCGGGACGCTGACGTGGGAAATCTGGAGTGGTTTCTTCGGATCGGCCCTCACCAAAGTGTTCACCCTGCTGGCCCTGTTCTCCATCCTTATTCATGCCTGGATTGGCATGTGGCAGGTGTTGACCGATTACGTTAAACCGCTGGCGATTCGCCTTCCGCTGCAACTGATTATTGTTGTTGCTCTGCTGGTTTACGTCATTTATGGATTTGTTGTGGTGTGGGGTGTGTAATGAAACTGCCAGTCAGAGAATTTGATGCTGTTGTGATTGGTGCGGGTGGCGCAGGTATGCGCGCCGCACTGCAAATTTCCCAGAGCGGCCAGACCTGTGCGCTGCTCTCTAAAGTATTTCCGACCCGTTCCCACACAGTGTCTGCGCAAGGCGGTATCACCGTTGCGCTGGGTAATTCCCATGAAGATAACTGGGAATGGCACATGTACGATACGGTAAAAGGTTCCGATTACATCGGTGACCAGGATGCCATCGAATATATGTGTAAAACCGGCCCGGAAGCGATTCTGGAGCTGGACCACATGGGTCTGCCGTTCTCCCGTCTGGAAAATGGCACCATCTATCAGCGTCCGTTTGGCGGCCAGTCGAAAAACTTCGGCGGCGAGCAGGCGGCACGTACCGCAGCGGCGGCTGACCGTACCGGCCACGCGCTGCTGCACACGCTATATCAGCAGAACCTGAAAAACCACACCACCATCTTCTCCGAGTGGTATGCGCTGGATCTGGTGAAAAACGCCGATGGCGCCGTGGTGGGTTGTACCGCCCTGTGCATCGAAACTGGTGAAGTGGTCTACTTCAAAGCCCGCGCTACGGTGCTGGCGACCGGCGGTGCAGGCCGTATTTACCAGTCCACCACCAACGCCCACATCAACACCGGTGATGGTGTCGGTATGGCTATCCGCGCGGGCGTGCCGGTCCAGGACATGGAGATGTGGCAGTTCCACCCAACCGGTATCGCCGGGGCGGGCGTACTGGTGACAGAAGGCTGCCGTGGTGAAGGTGGCTACCTGCTGAACAAACATGGCGAGCGCTTCATGGAGCGTTATGCGCCAAACGCGAAAGACCTGGCGGGCCGTGACGTGGTGGCGCGTTCCATCATGATCGAAATTCGTGAAGGCCGCGGCTGTGACGGCCCTTGGGGTCCACACGCGAAGCTGAAACTCGACCATCTGGGTAAAGAAGTGCTGGAATCCCGTCTGCCGGGCATTCTGGAGCTGTCCCGCACCTTCGCGCACGTCGACCCGGTGAAAGAGCCAATTCCGGTTATCCCAACCTGTCACTACATGATGGGCGGTATTCCGACCAAAGTGACCGGTCAGGCGCTGACCGTGAACGAGCAGGGCGAAGACGTGGTCATCCCAGGCCTGTTCGCGGTAGGCGAAATAGCCTGCGTATCCGTGCACGGCGCAAACCGTCTGGGCGGCAACTCCCTGCTGGACCTGGTGGTATTTGGTCGTGCGGTGGGGCTGCATCTTCAGGAATCTATTGCCGAGCAGGGCGCGCTGCGTGATGCGACCGACGACGAAATCGATGCCTCTCTTGAGCGCCTCAACCGCTGGAACGGCAACCGTAACGGCGAAGATCCGGTGGAAATTCGTAAAGCGCTGCAAGAGTGTATGCAGCACAACTTCTCGGTATTCCGTGAAGGTGACGCGATGGCCAAAGGGCTTGAGCAGCTGAAAGCGATTCGCGAGCGTCTGAAGAATGCCCGTCTGGACGATACCTCCAGCGAGTTCAACACCCAGCGCGTTGAGTGCCTTGAGCTGGATAACCTGATGGAAACCGCGTTCGCCACTGCGATGTCGGCAAACTTCCGTACCGAAAGCCGTGGCGCCCATAGCCGCTTCGACTTCCCGGATCGTGATGACGAAAACTGGCTGTGCCATTCCCTGTATCTGCCAGAGTCGGAAACCATGACGCGTCGTAGCGTTAATATGGAACCGAAACTGCGTCCGGCGTTCCCGCCGAAGATTCGTACTTACTAATGCGGAGACAGGATAATGAAACTCGAATTCTCAGTTTATCGTTATAACCCGGATGTAGACGATGCTCCGCGTATGCAGGATTACACCCTCGAAGCGGAAGAAGGTCGTGACATGATGCTGCTGGATGCCTTAATCCAGCTGAAAGAGAAAGATCCTACTCTGTCGTTCCGCCGCTCCTGCCGTGAAGGGGTGTGTGGTTCTGACGGTGTGAACATGAACGGCAAAAATGGCCTGGCCTGCATCACGCCAATTTCTGCGCTAAACCGCCCTGGCCAGAAAATTGTTATCCGTCCTCTGCCTGGCCTGCCGGTCGTGCGTGATTTGGTGGTGGACATGGGGCAATTCTATGCACAATATGAGAAGATTAAGCCTTACTTATTGAATAATGGGCAAAATCCACCCGCTCGCGAGCACTTACAGTCTCCTGAGCAGCGTGAAAAACTCGATGGGTTGTACGAGTGTATTCTCTGTGCATGCTGTTCAACGTCATGCCCGTCGTTCTGGTGGAATCCGGATAAATTTATCGGCCCTGCGGGTCTGCTGGCTGCCTATCGCTTCCTGATCGACAGCCGCGATACCGAAACCGAGAATCGTCTGGAAGGGCTAAGTGACGCTTTCAGCGTATTCCGCTGCCATAGCATCATGAACTGCGTCAGTGTGTGTCCTAAGGGGCTGAACCCAACGCGCGCCATCGGTCATATTAAGTCGATGTTGTTGCAGCGCAGTGCGTAAATAGTGAGAGGGGAGCGCTGTTCCCCTCACCCTAACCCTCTCCCAAAGGGAGAGGGGACAGATTGCAGAAACCTTTAAAAACTGCCCTGAAGTTTAGACAGTTTCTAAAGGTTCCTTCGCGGGCCAAATGAAAAGAGCTCGCAGGTGAACCCCGGCACGTACACGTGGTGTGCGTGGTAGTTTCTACGGCGAAAGTAAGCATAAAAATGCTTAAGGGATCACGATGCAGAACGGCGCAATGAAAGCCTGGCTGGACTCTTCTTACCTCTCTGGTTCAAACCAGAGCTGGATAGAACAGCTCTATGAAGACTTCTTAACCGATCCTGACTCAGTGGACGCAAACTGGCGTTCCATGTTCCAGCAGTTGCCTGGTACAGGGGTCAAACCGGATCAATTCCATTCAAAAACACGTGATTATTTCCGTCGTCTGGCGAAGGATGCCTCACGTTACTCTTCTGCGATTTCCGACCCTGACACCAATGCGAAGCAGGTAAAAGTCCTGCAACTTATCAACGCTTATCGCTTCCGTGGTCACCAGCATGCGAATCTCGATCCGCTGGGACTGTGGCAGCAGGAACGTGTAGCGGATCTCGATCCGGCTTATCACGATCTGACCGAGGCCGATTTCCAGGAAAGCTTTAACGTAGGTTCTTTTGCCATCGGCAAAGACACGATGAAGCTGGGCGATCTAATTGACGCGCTCAAGCAAACCTACTGCGGCTCCATCGGCGCGGAATATATGCACATTACCTCCACCGAAGAGAAACGCTGGATCCAGCAGCGTATCGAATCCGTGGCAGGCCACGCGAATTTCTCAGCAGAAGAGAAAAAACGTTTCCTCAGCGAACTGACCGCAGCGGAAGGCCTTGAGCGCTATCTGGGCGCGAAATTCCCTGGCGCAAAACGCTTCTCACTGGAGGGCGGCGATGCGTTAGTCCCGATGCTGAAAGAGCTGATTCGTCATGCCGGTAAGAGCGGTACGCGCGAAGTGGTGCTGGGCATGGCGCACCGTGGACGCCTTAACGTGCTGGTTAACGTGCTGGGTAAAAAGCCGCAGGATCTGTTCGACGAATTTGCGGGTAAACATAAAGAGCACCTCGGCACCGGTGACGTGAAGTACCATATGGGCTTCTCGTCTGATATCGAAACCGAGGGCGGTCAGGTTCACCTGGCGCTGGCATTTAACCCGTCGCACCTGGAAATCGTTAGCCCGGTGGTTATCGGTTCCGTGCGTGCGCGTCTGGATCGTCTGGACGAGCCGAGCAGCAATAAAGTGCTGCCAATCACCATTCACGGTGATGCGGCGGTCACGGGGCAGGGCGTGGTTCAGGAAACCCTGAACATGTCGAAAGCGCGTGGTTATGAAGTGGGCGGTACCGTTCGCATCGTAATCAACAACCAGGTGGGCTTCACCACCTCTAACCCGCTGGATGCGCGTTCCACCCCGTACTGCACCGACATCGGTAAAATGGTTCAGGCGCCAATTTTCCACGTTAACGCGGATGATCCTGAAGCCGTTGCTTTCGTTACCCGTCTGGCGCTGGACTTCCGTAACACCTTCAAGCGCGACGTGTTCATTGACCTCTTCTGCTACCGCCGTCACGGCCACAACGAAGCGGATGAGCCAAGTGCAACCCAGCCGCTGATGTACCAGAAAATCAAAAAACATCCGACGCCGCGTAAAATCTATGCTGACAAGCTGGAAAGCGAAAAAGTGGCGACGCTGGAAGATGCGACCGAGATGGTCAACCTCTACCGCGACGCGCTGGACGCGGGTGAATGCGTAGTGAAAGAGCTGCGTCCAATGAACATGCACTCCTTTACCTGGTCGCCGTACCTCAACCACGAGTGGGACGAGAGCTACCCGAACAAGGTTGAGATGAAGCGTTTGCAGGAGCTGGCTAAACGCATCAGCACCGTGCCGGAAGCGATCGAGATGCAGTCCCGCGTGGCCAAGATCTATGGCGATCGCCAGGCAATGGCGGCGGGTGAGAAGCTGTTCGACTGGGGCGGCGCGGAAACGCTGGCCTATGCGACGCTGGTTGACGAAGGTATTCCGGTTCGTCTGTCCGGTGAAGATGCGGGTCGTGGCACCTTCTTCCACCGTCATGCGGTTGTACACAACCAGTCTAATGGTTCAACGTATACTCCGCTTCAGCACGTGCATAACGGTCAGGGCCAGTTCAAGGTCTGGGACTCCGTGCTGTCAGAAGAAGCGGTTCTGGCCTTCGAATACGGCTATGCCACCGCAGAACCCCGCACCCTGACAATCTGGGAAGCGCAGTTCGGTGACTTCGCCAACGGTGCGCAGGTGGTTATCGACCAGTTCATCTCCTCCGGTGAGCAGAAGTGGGGCCGTATGTGCGGTCTGGTGATGCTGCTGCCGCACGGCTATGAAGGACAAGGGCCGGAGCACTCCTCCGCGCGTCTGGAGCGTTATCTGCAACTCTGCGCCGAGCAGAACATGCAGGTTTGCGTGCCGTCGACCCCAGCTCAGGTTTACCACATGCTGCGTCGTCAGGCGCTGCGCGGTATGCGCCGTCCGCTGGTAGTCATGTCGCCAAAATCCCTGCTGCGCCATCCACTGGCGGTCTCCAGCCTGGAAGAGCTGGCAAACGGCACCTTCCTGCCGGCCATCGGTGAAATTGACGAGCTGGATCCGCAGGCCGTTAAGCGTGTCGTAATGTGTTCTGGTAAGGTTTATTACGACCTGCTGGAACAGCGCCGTAAGAACGATCAGAAAGATGTCGCCATCGTGCGTATCGAACAGCTTTATCCGTTCCCGCATCAGGCGATGCAGGAAGTGCTGAAACAGTACGCTCACGTTCATGATTTTGTCTGGTGCCAGGAAGAGCCGCTCAACCAGGGCGCATGGTATTGCAGCCAGCATCATTTCCGTGAAGTGATTCCATTTGGGTCTGCCCTGCGTTATGCAGGTCGCCCGGCCTCCGCCTCTCCGGCGGTAGGGTATATGTCCGTTCACCAGAAGCAGCAACAAGATCTGGTCAATGACGCGCTGAACGTCGATTAATTAAAGGATACATAATGAGTAGCGTAGATATTCTTGTTCCCGACCTGCCTGAGTCCGTAGCAGATGCAACCGTCGCCACCTGGCACAAAAAACCAGGCGACGCGGTAACACGTGACGAAGTGCTGGTAGAAATCGAAACTGACAAAGTGGTACTGGAAGTACCGGCTTCAGCGGATGGCATTCTGGATGCAGTCCTGGAAGATGAAGGTACGACCGTCACTTCTCGCCAGATCCTGGGTCGCCTGCGTGAAGGTAACAGCGCGGGCAAAGAGTCCAGCGCCAAATCTGAAGAAAAAGCGTCTACCCCGGCCCAGCGCCAGCAGGCGTCTCTGTCCGATCAGACCAACGACGCGCTCAGCCCGGCGATCCGTCGCCTGCTGGCTGAGCACAGCCTCGATCCGGCAGCCATCAAAGGCACCGGCGTGGGTGGCCGTCTGACGCGCGAAGACATCGACAAGCATCTGGCAAAAGCGCCTTCTGAGGCGAAAGCGGAAGCGAAAGCCCCTGCGGCAGCACCAGCGGCACAGCCCGCTCTGGGCGCACGTAGCGAAAAACGCGTGCCAATGACCCGCCTGCGTAAGCGCGTGGCCGAGCGTCTGCTGGAAGCGAAAAATTCCACCGCGATGCTGACTACCTTCAACGAAGTCAACATGAAACCAATCATGGACCTGCGCAAGCAGTACGGTGACGCGTTTGAAAAACGTCACGGTATCCGTCTGGGCTTCATGTCCTTCTACGTGAAAGCGGTAGTTGAAGCGCTGAAACGCTACCCGGAAGTGAACGCGTCTATCGATGGCGATGACGTGGTTTACCACAACTACTTCGATGTCAGCATGGCGGTTTCTACTCCACGCGGCCTGGTGACCCCGGTTCTGCGTGACGTAGATACCCTGGGTATGGCTGACATTGAGAAGAAAATCAAAGAGCTGGCCGTGAAAGGCCGCGACGGCAAGCTGACCGTTGAGGACCTGACCGGCGGTAACTTCACCATTACCAACGGCGGTGTGTTCGGCTCGCTGATGTCTACCCCGATCATCAACCCGCCGCAGAGCGCGATCCTGGGTATGCACGCCATTAAAGATCGTCCAATGGCGGTAGACGGTAAAGTGGAGATCCTGCCGATGATGTACCTGGCGCTCTCTTACGATCACCGCCTGATCGACGGCCGCGAGTCCGTAGGCTTCCTGGTTGCCATTAAAGAGCTGCTGGAAGATCCAACGCGTCTGCTGCTGGACGTCTAGTTTTTGCAGTCTTGCCCGGCGGCGCGTTGCTTGTCGGGCCTACAAAAGCACTACCTAACGATTACCTGAAGGATGGATAGAACACATGAACTTACATGAATATCAGGCCAAACAGCTGTTTGCCCGGTATGGCTTACCGGCTCCGGTGGGTTATGCCTGTACTACCCCGCGTGAAGCAGAAGAAGCCGCGTCTAAAATCGGTGCCGGCCCGTGGGTAGTTAAATGTCAGGTTCACGCTGGTGGCCGTGGTAAAGCGGGCGGTGTGAAGGTTGTTAAGAGCAAAGAAGAGATCCGTGCGTTTGCTGAACATTGGCTCGGCAAGCGTCTGGTAACCTACCAGACAGATGCGAACGGCCAGCCGGTTAACCAGATCCTGGTTGAAGCGGCGACCGACATCGCGAAAGAACTGTACCTCGGCGCAGTCGTAGACCGTAGCTCCCGTCGCGTGGTGTTCATGGCGTCTACCGAAGGCGGTGTGGAAATCGAAAAAGTGGCGGAAGAGACCCCGCACCTGATCCACAAAGTGGCTATCGATCCGCTGGCGGGCCCAATGCCTTACCAGGGTCGTGAGCTGGCGTTCAAACTGGGTCTGGAAGGCAAGCTGGTTCAGCAGTTCACCAAGATCTTCATGGGTCTGGCGACCATCTTCCTGGAGCGCGATCTGGCGCTGATCGAGATCAACCCGCTGGTGATCACCACCCAGGGCGACCTGATCTGCCTCGACGGCAAGCTGGGCGCTGACGGCAACGCGCTGTTCCGCCAGTCCGATCTGCGCGAAATGCGCGACCAGTCTCAGGAAGATCCGCGTGAAGCGCAGGCTGCACAGTGGGAACTGAACTACGTGGCGCTGGATGGCAACATCGGCTGCATGGTTAACGGTGCGGGTCTGGCAATGGGCACCATGGACATCGTTAAGCTGCACGGCGGTGAGCCAGCGAACTTCCTTGACGTGGGCGGTGGCGCAACCAAAGAGCGCGTAACCGAAGCGTTCAAAATCATTCTCTCCGACGACAACGTGAAGGCCGTTCTGGTTAACATCTTCGGCGGCATCGTCCGTTGCGACCTGATCGCCGACGGTATCATCGGCGCGGTAGAAGAAGTAGGCGTTAACGTTCCGGTTGTTGTACGTCTGGAAGGGAACAACGCTGAACTCGGCGCGAAAAAACTGGCTGACAGCGGCCTGAATATTATTGCAGCGAAAAGTCTGACGGATGCAGCTCAGCAGGTTGTTGCCGCAGTGGAGGGGAAATAATGTCCGTTTTAATTAATAAAGATACCAAGGTTATCTGCCAGGGCTTCACCGGTAGCCAGGGGACTTTCCACTCCGAACAGGCAATTGCCTACGGCACGCAGATGGTTGGCGGCGTAACGCCAGGTAAAGGCGGCACCACCCACCTGGGCCTGCCGGTGTTCAACACCGTGCGTGAAGCGGTAGAAGCGACGGGCGCAACCGCGACCGTGATCTACGTTCCGGCGCCGTTCTGCAAAGACTCTATTCTGGAAGCGATCGACGCAGGCATTAAGCTGATCATCACCATCACCGAAGGTATCCCGACGCTGGATATGCTGACCGTGAAGGTGAAGCTGGACGAAGCAGGCGTGCGCATGATCGGCCCGAACTGCCCAGGCGTTATCACCCCGGGCGAATGCAAAATCGGCATCATGCCGGGCCACATTCATCGCCCAGGCAAAGTGGGCATTGTGTCCCGTTCCGGTACCCTGACCTATGAAGCGGTTAAGCAGACCACCGACTACGGTTTCGGCCAGTCCACCTGCGTGGGCATCGGCGGTGACCCGATCCCGGGCTCTAACTTCATCGACATCCTGAAGCTGTTCCAGGAAGATCCACAGACCGAAGCGATCGTGATGATCGGTGAGATCGGTGGTAGCGCGGAAGAAGAAGCGGCTGCTTACATCAAAGATCATGTGACCAAGCCGGTGGTGGGTTACATCGCGGGTGTGACCGCGCCGAAAGGCAAACGTATGGGTCACGCGGGCGCGATTATCGCAGGCGGTAAAGGTACGGCTGATGAGAAATTCGCAGCACTGGAAGCCGCAGGTGTGAAAACCGTTCGCAGCCTGGCGGATATCGGTGAAGCACTGAAATCCATCATTAAGTGAGTCCTCTCTGCTCCCCGTATGGGGCGCGTTGAAGTATAAAAAAATGTCCGTTTCGACATGGTTGGCCGCTGTAAAGCGGCCTTTTTTTATTGTCTGCGTTTAGCCACCAGAGTGAATTTATAGTCGTCGGAGTTAAACACGTTGCGACTGTACTCAAATACCCGGCCGTCTTTCAGAAAGCCGCGGGAGACTTTTTCCAGAATCGGTTTTGCCGGATCGAGCGCCAGGGCGGCAATCGCCTCGTCCGATGGCATGACTGGCACCAGCTCCTGCTCGCTGCGATCGATAACCATCTTTTTGATCTGCTCAATGTAATGGTATTTCGACTGTTCCATCACTTCCCAGGTGAGGTCGGGGAACATCGCCAGCGGCATCCATGTCTCTTCCAGATTCACCGGCTTTTCCCTGATGAAGCGTACGCGCTTGACGTGCCAGACCTTATCATTTGGATTGAGCGCCAGTTTTGCCGCGAGCCGCTCATCGGCTTTCACCACTTCGAAGACGCTGACGTCGCTGTGCGTATCAACGTTGCGATCCGCCAGTTTTTCGTAAAAGCCGGTAAGCTGATAAATATCGTAATTCACCCGCTCCTCTTTTACATACGAGCCGCTGCCCTGAATGCTTTCGATGATCTGCTCGTCGGCGAGCAGCTTCAACGCCTGCCGCACGGTGACACGGCTGACGCTAAACGCCTCCTGAAGGCTGGATTCTGTCGGCAGCGCGTCGCCCGGTTTTAACTCACCGGCATTAATTTTCTCGCGGAACGCATTGGCGATCTGCCGGTACATCGGTTTATTGCCCATTGGGTCACGCCTATTTAATACCTTTTCAGGGAATTATGCCTTCAGTGTCTGATTTGTAAATAATACAAATAAGATACAAATTTCGGTGTTAGTGAAAATGATCACATAAATGTATTATTCGCTCTGCCACAATCCTCCCCACACAATAACTTTGGATAGGTGAGGATCTTTATGAACCTGACGACTCTGACCGACCCCCGTGCTGTCTGCGTGCAGGCGCAGTTTACCAGCCGTGATGAGGCAATCCGTCAGCTTGCGACGCGGCTGGTAGCGTTGGGCAAAATAGCCGACGCCGATACGTTTCTGGCAGAGGTTTTCCATCGCGAATCGCTTGGCCCGACGGCGCTGGGCGAGGGACTGGCCGTACCTCATGGTAAATCAGCGGCGGTAAAGGAAGCGGCTTTTGCCGTGGCCACACTGTGTGAGCCGCTGGCCTGGGAAGGCGTGGACGGACCGGAGGAGGTCGAGCTGATTTTTTTGCTCGCCATTCCTCCCGCACAAGCGGGGTCAACGCATATTCAGGTCCTGACGGAACTGACGTCTCGCCTGGCGGATGACGATCTCAGGGGCCGCGTGATGACGGCGACCAGCGCTGAAGCGGTGCTTGCGGCGCTGGAAACGGCGCCTGACGCGCAAGAAACCGCCGTTGCGGAGAATGCCCCGACGATCGTCTGCGTTACCGCCTGTCCGGCCGGGATCGCCCATACCTACATGGCAGCGGAATATCTCGAAAAAGCGGGACGAAAGCTCGGCGTCAATGTGGTGGTCGAAAAGCAGGGGGCAAACGGTATTGAGGGGCGCATCACCGCGCAGCAGTTGCAGGAGGCAAAAGCGTGTATCTTCGCGGCGGAAGTGGCGATTGAAGAGCGCGAGCGTTTTCAGGGGATCCCTGCCATTTCCGTGCCCGTCGCGGAACCCTTGCGCCATGCGGAAGCGCTCATTGAGCGTGCGCTGGCGCTACAGCCTGTATCCGATGCGCGTCCTGCGCACGTCGACACGGACGCGAAAAAGTGCGTTAAAACCGAACTCAAGCAGGCGCTGCTCAGCGGTATCTCCTTTGCGGTGCCGCTGATTGTCGCTGGCGGCACGGTGCTGGCCGTGTCGGTACTGCTGGCGCAAATCCTGGGCTTGCAGCATCTGTTCGATTAGGAAAATTCGTGGCTGTGGATGTACCGCAAACTGGGCGGCGGGATGCTCGGTATTCTGATGGTGCCTGTTCTGGCGGCCTACACCGCTTACTCGCTGGCGGATAAACCTGCGCTAACGCCAGGCTTTGCGGCGGGTCTTGCCGCCAATATGATCGGCTCCGGCTTTCTGGGGGCCATCGTCGGCGGGCTGATTGCGGGCTACCTGATGCGCTGGGTGAAAAACCACATCCGGCTGAGTAGCCGCTACAACGGCTTTCTGACCTTTTATCTTTATCCGGTGATTGGCGTGCTGGGCGCAGGCAGCCTGATGCTGTTTGTGATCGGCGAACCGGTGGCCTGGATCAATAACGCCCTCACCGCCTGGCTTAACGGTCTGTCCGGCGCGAACGCGCTGCTGCTGGGGGCGATCCTGGGCTTTATGTGCTCGTTCGATCTGGGCGGTCCGGTCAACAAAGCCTCTTACGCGTTCTGTCTGGGGGCGATGGCCAATGGCGTATACGGGCCTTATGCGATTTTTGCCTCCGTCAAAATGGTATCGGCCTTTACCGTGACGGCATCAACGATGCTGGCTCCGAACCTGTTCAAACAGTTCGAAATTGAAACCGGCAAGTCCACCTGGCTGCTGGGGCTGGCGGGCATCACCGAAGGAGCAATTCCGATGGCTATCGAGGATCCGTTGCGGGTCATCGGCTCATTTGTTCTTGTGTCAATGGCGACCGGAGCGATTGTCGGGGCGATGGGGATTGGGCTATCCACCCCGGGCGCGGGCATTTTCTCTCTCTTCTTACTGCATGATGCCGGGCTGGGTGGCGTGATGGCCGCTGCCGGCTGGTTTGGCGCCGCGCTGATTGGCGCCGCAATCTCTACGCTCATTTTACTCCTCTGGCGACGCCAGGCCGTGAAGAGCGGCACCTACTTGACTGAAGACATAACATCCTAAACACGCACTGACAGGAAACGAAGATGAAAGCTGTATCACGCGTTCATATCACGCCACATATGCACTGGGACCGGGAGTGGTACTTCACCACCGAAGCGTCACGTATTCTTCTGGTCAATAATATGGAAGAGATCCTTACCCGTCTTGAGCAGGACGCAGAGTATAAATACTACGTTCTCGACGGCCAGACGGCGGTGCTGGAAGATTATTTTGCCGTGAAACCGGAAAACAGGCCACGCGCGAAGGCGCTGGTGGCGGCCGGGAAGCTGATTATCGGGCCGTGGTATACCCAGACGGACACCACCCTTGTCTCCGGCGAGTCGATTGTCCGAAATCTGATGTACGGCATTCGCGACTGTCTGGCCTTTGGCGAGCCGATGAAAATTGGCTATCTGCCGGACTCCTTCGGCATGTCTTCCCAGCTGCCACACATTTACAACGGTTTTGGCATCACGCGCACCATGTTCTGGCGTGGGTGTTCCGAGCGGCATGGTACCGATAAAACCGAATTTCTCTGGCAAAGTCAGGACGGCAGTGAAGTGACGGCACAGGTGCTGCCGCTGGGCTACGCGATTGGTAAGTACTTACCGGAGGATGAGGCCGGGCTGCGCAAACGGCTCGACACGTACTTCGAGGTGCTGGAAAAAGCCTCCGTGACGAAAGAAATTTTGCTGCCTAACGGCCATGATCAGATGCCGCTCCAGCAGAACATCTTTGCGGTGATGGATAAGCTGCGCGAAATCTATCCGCAGCGTCAGTTTGTGATGAGCCGCTTCGAGGAGGTGTTTGACCACATTGACGCGCACCGCGATGAACTGGCGACGCTGAAAGGAGAGTTTATTGACGGTAAATATATGCGGGTGCACCGGACAATAGGCTCCACGCGAATGGACATCAAAATCGCCCACGCCCGGATAGAGAATAAAATCGTCAATGTCCTTGAGCCGCTGGCCACGCTTGCCTGGACGCTGGGCTTTGAGTATCACCACGGCTTGCTGGAAAAAATGTGGAAAGAGATCCTCAAGAATCACGCCCATGACAGTATCGGCTGCTGCTGTAGTGACAAAGTGCATCGTGAGGTGATGTCACGCTTCGAGCTGGCGGAAGACATGGCCGATAACCTGACATGCTTCTATATGCGCAAGATTGTCGACAACATGCCGCAGTGCGAGGAAGACAAACTGGTGATGTTTAACCTCACGCCCTGGCCGCGTGAGGAAGTGATTAACACTACGATACGTCTGCGCGCCAGCCAGTTCCGCCTGCTGGACGATAGGGGGAATGAAATCCCTTACTGCCTGCGCAGCGCGCGTGAAATCGACCCCGGCTTAATAGACCGGCAGATTGTGCATTACGGCAACTACGATCCCTTTATGGAGTTTGATATCCAGCTCAACCAGATCCTGCCATCAATGGGTTACCGCACGCTCTATATCGAGCCGCACGTGGCTGGCAAGCTGCTGGCGCCAGAAACAACGTCGGAGGCATTACTGGAAAATGCTTTCTGGGAAATAACGTTAAACGACGACGGCACCCTGCGTCTGCTCGATAAAGCGTCCGGGCTTATCTATGACCGCGCGCTGGAAATAGAAGAGAGCTCGGATGATGGCGATGAGTACGACTACTCGCCTTCACGGGAAGAGTGGAGACTCACTTCCGCGCAGGGCGAGCATGAGGTTGAGGTGATCCGCGAGGTCTGGCAGAGCAGGGCGGTGATCCGCCATCGCATGGTGGTGCCGGCGGATCTCGCTGAACGTTCTGCGCGTCAGCAGACGGGAACGCTTGAGGCAGAGCTCACGGTCACGCTCAGCCATAACAGCCGACGTATCGACATTGAGGCGCGTCTCGGAAATCACGCGGATGACCACCGTGTTCGGGTGTTGATCCCGACGCCCTTCACCACAGACACGGTGTTAGCTGATACCCAGTTCGGTTCGCTGACGCGACCTGTACAGGATGAAGCGATGGCGAACTGGCAGGAGGAGGGCTGGAAGGAAGCGCCGCTGCCTGTGTGGAATCTGCTTAACTACGCGGTGCTCCAGGAACGGCGTAACGGGATGGCGCTGTTTACCGAAGGGTTACGCGAATTTGAAGTGACTGGCGAGCGTCAAAAAACGTTTGCCCTGACGTTGCTTCGCGGCGTGGGGGTGCTTGGGAAGGAAGACTTACTTCTGCGCCCTGGCAGACCGTCCGGGATCAAAATGCCGGTGCCTGATTCGCAGATGCGGGGCCAGTTAACCTGTCGCTTTAGCCTGTTCAGTTTTAATGGTACGCCCGTCAGTGCTGGTGTTACTCAGCAGGCGAAGTCGTGGTTAACGCCAGTGCACTGTTATAACAAAATTCCGTGGGATGCGATGAAGCTTAACCGCGCCTCTTTCACCACCCCCTGTAGCTATAGCCTGCTAACGCTGCCCCCTAACGGATGCGTACTCAGTGTGCTGAAAAAAGCGGAGGATCGTGACGAGATGATTCTTCGTCTGTACAACCCTTCGGAGACCCGCTCCTGTGACGTGGCTTTGTCTGTGAACCGTGAGGTCCAGGCCTGCTGCGAAACGGACATGAATGAGGTGTACAAGGCGCAAGGGGAAGAGGGCTCAGCCATTACGGGGTCTTTCCGGCCAGGCCAGTCACGTACCTTCAGCATAAAAATTGAAAGGTAATCCTCAAAATAAAATAAAGGCCGCATTCCTGCGGCCTTTATTTCATCAAATAGTCACGAAGGGGTGTTAATTTTAAGATTATTAAAAGTGAATAAAATGTAATCGTTTCGGCAGGTAGCAAAGCGAAAGAAAAATACTGTGAAGCAGATAACATTATATGTTTATCTTCCGGCAAAATGCGTTTTTTCACGCGCGTTAATAAAAATCACAACTGTTTATATTATCCTCTGGCTTTTATAACCATCAACGCCTTTAAATGTACATATCATTAACAAGGTTTTTACTATCCGCACCACAAAGAAACATCATTAACAGCTCTGGCCGTTTTTGATTTAAATCAATGTTTAATCCTTGGAAAAAGGCTCAAAAAGGCGTTAAATTGTTCCCGATCAAAATGGCCGAAAAGTGGTAATTTTGCTATAAATTGATCGCCGTCGAAAAACGTAAATCTGTTTGAATAAAAACCTGTTTATTGTAAGGGTTTTGCAGCGTATTATATTTACGGGATCAATTTGGTTTTTTCTTAACGTATTTGTAACCTTTCATCATTGCTTTTTCCTTATGTAGAGAATAAGCAACGAAGAAGGGAAGCAGATAACTTTGTATTGGGGCATGCGTGTGGATCCTTATCTAACGGGGTTCACTCTCGGAGTCTTCATGCGATGAGCAAGGAGTCATAATGTTAGACGTAGTCGAACTGTCGCGCTTACAGTTTGCCTTGACCGCGATGTACCACTTCCTGTTTGTGCCGCTGACGCTCGGTATGGCGTTCCTGCTGGCCATCATGGAAACGGTTTACGTCCTCTCCGGCAAACAGATTTATAAAGATATGACCAAGTTCTGGGGCAAGTTGTTTGGTATCAACTTTGCGCTGGGCGTGGCAACCGGTCTGACCATGGAGTTCCAGTTCGGGACAAACTGGTCTTACTATTCCCACTATGTGGGGGATATTTTCGGTGCGCCGCTGGCCATTGAAGGTCTGATGGCCTTCTTCCTCGAATCCACCTTTGTAGGTCTGTTCTTCTTCGGTTGGGACCGTCTGGGTAAAGTCCAGCATATGGCGGTAACCTGGCTGGTGGCATTAGGCTCCAACTTGTCCGCACTGTGGATCCTGGTGGCGAACGGCTGGATGCAAAACCCAATCGCATCTGATTTCAACTTCGAAACCATGCGTATGGAGATGGTCAGCTTCGCTGAGCTGGTCCTGAACCCGGTTGCCCAGGTTAAATTCGTTCACACCGTGGCGTCTGGCTATGTGTGCGGCGCGATGTTCGTGCTGGGCATCAGCTCCTACTATATGCTGCGCGGCCGTGACTTCGCGTTCGCCAAGCGTTCTTTTGCTATTGCAGCAAGCTTCGGTATGGCCGCGATTCTGTCCGTTATTGTTCTGGGTGATGAATCCGGTTACGAAATGGGCGACGTGCAGAAAACCAAACTCGCCGCAATTGAAGCTGAATGGGAAACCCAGCCGGCACCGGCAGCGTTTACCCTGTTCGGCGTGCCTGACCAGGAAGCGCAGGAAAACCGCTTCGCCATTCAAATTCCTTACGCTCTGGGTATTATCGCCACGCGCTCCGTCGACAAACAGGTGACTGGCCTGAAAGATCTGATGGTGCAGCATGAAGAGCGTATCCGTAACGGGATGAAAGCTTACTCGCTGCTGGAACAGCTGCGCGCCGGCTCTACCGACCAGGCCGTTCGCGATCAATTTAACGACGTGAAGAAAGACCTCGGTTACGGTCTCCTGCTGAAACGCTATACCCCGAACGTCTCTGACGCGACGGAAGCGCAGATTCAGATGGCAACCAAAGACTCTATTCCACGCGTTGCGCCGCTGTACTTCGCGTTCCGCATCATGGTGGGTTGCGGCATTATCATGCTGCTGATCATCGCGGCCTCGTTCTGGTCAGTCATTCGTAACCGTATCGGTGAGAAAAAATGGCTGCTGCGCACCGCGCTTTACGGTATCCCACTGCCATGGATTGCTATCGAGTCCGGCTGGTTTGTTGCGGAATATGGCCGTCAGCCGTGGGCGATCGGTGAGGTGCTGCCAACAGCGGTAGCGAACTCCTCCCTGACCGCAGGCGACCTGATCTTCTCCATGCTGCTCATTTGCGGTCTGTACACCCTGTTCCTGGTGGCTGAACTGTTCCTGATGTTCAAGTTCGCGCGCCTTGGCCCAAGCAGCCTGAAAACCGGTCGCTATCACTACGAGCAGTCTGTTGCGACTACTCAGCCGGCACGCTAAGACAGGAGTCATCAAATGATCGATTATGAAGTATTGCGTTTTATCTGGTGGCTGCTGATCGGTGTTCTGCTGATTGGTTTCGCGGTCACCGATGGTTTCGACATGGGCGTGGGCATGCTCACCCGTTTCCTCGGTCGTAATGACACCGAGCGTCGAATCATGATCAACTCCATCGCCCCGCACTGGGACGGTAACCAGGTGTGGCTGATCACCGCAGGCGGCGCGCTGTTCGCTGCCTGGCCGATGGTCTACGCGGCTGCGTTCTCCGGCTTCTATGTGGCGATGATTCTGGTGCTGGCCTCTTTATTCTTCCGTCCGGTGGGTTTCGACTACCGTTCCAAGATTGAAGACACCCGCTGGCGTAACATGTGGGACTGGGGCATCTTCATCGGTAGCTTCGTTCCACCGCTGGTCATTGGTGTGGCGTTCGGTAACCTGTTGCAGGGCGTACCGTTCCACGTCGACGAATATATGCGTCTGTTCTACACCGGTAACTTCTTCCAGTTGCTGAATCCGTTTGGTCTGCTGGCGGGCGTGGTGAGCGTGGCGATGATCATCACCCAGGGCGCAACCTATCTCCAGATGCGTACCGTAGGTGAACTGCACCTGCGTTCCCGCGCTACCGCTCAGGTGGCGGCGCTGGTGACGCTGGTCTGCTTCGCGCTGGCTGGCGTGTGGGTGGTGTACGGTATTGATGGTTACGTGGTGACCTCCGCGATCAACCATACTGCACCGTCTAACCCGCTGACCAAAGAAGTGGCGCGTCAGGCTGGTGCATGGCTGGTGAACTTCAACAATACTCCTGCGCTGTGGGCTATCCCGGCTCTGGGTGTGCTGCTGCCGCTGCTGACCGTGCTGACGTCTCGTCTGGAGAAAGGCGCTCTGGCGTTCGTATTCTCTTCACTGACGCTGGCATGCATCATCCTGACGGCGGGGATTGCGATGTTCCCGTTCGTGATGCCATCCAGCACCATGATGAACGCCAGCCTGACCATGTGGGATGCAACGTCCAGTCAGTTGACGCTGAACTTAATGACCTATGTTGCTTGCGTGTTCGTACCGATTATCCTGCTCTACACCACCTGGTGTTACTGGAAAATGTTCGGTCGCATCACTAAAGAACATATCGAAAGCAACACCCACTCTATGTACTAAGTAAGGAGCTGAATATGTGGTATTTCGCATGGATTTTAGGGACGCTTCTTGCCTGTGCGTTTGGTGTCATCACTGCCCTGGCGCTTGAGCATGTAGAAGCGACCAAAGCAGGTGAAGAAAAGCACTAATGAATATTATCGCAACCTTATATGCGGTAATGGATAAGCGCCCCCTGAGGGCGCTTTCCCTCATTATGGCATTACTGCTGGCAGGCTGTATCTTCTGGGACCCGTCGCGCTTCGCGGCGAAAACCAGCGAGCTTGAAATCTGGCATGGCTTCCTGATTATGTGGGCTGTGTGCGCAGGCGTGATTCACGGTGTCGGCTTTCGTCCGAAAGCGCTACACTGGCAGGGCATCTTCTGCCCACTGATTGCCGATCTGGTTCTCCTCGCCGGTTTGATTTTCTTCTTCTTCTGAATAAGAAATGTCCGTTAACGTTATGGGCTTACCATGGCCCATAAAAATTTACTCTCCGTTTACTTTCCCCCATTCCAAACCATCATTCCCGCGCGTATAGTAGCGAAGTTTGAAAGCTCCAACTTTTCTTGTATTACCGGGATGTAAAGTGAATACAACGCTGTTTCGATGGCCGGTACGTGTCTATTACGAAGATACCGATGCCGGTGGTGTGGTCTACCACGCCAGCTACGTTGCTTTTTATGAACGGGCACGCACAGAGATGCTGCGCCATCATCACTTTAGTCAACAGGTGCTGTTGGCTGAGCGAGTTGCCTTCGTGGTACGCAAGATGACGCTTGAGTATTTTGCGCCTGCCAGACTCGACGATATGCTCGAAGTTCAAACAGAAATTACATCAATGCGCGGAACTTCACTGGTTTTCACGCAGCGGATAGTCAATGCAGAGAACACGGTACTGAACTCAGCTGAAGTCCTGATTGTCTGTGTTGATCCAACCATAATGAAGCCTCGTGCGCTTCCTAAGTCTATTGTCGCGGAGTTTAAGCAGTGACTGACATGAATATCCTTGATTTGTTCCTGAAGGCAAGCCTTCTGGTTAAACTTATCATGTTGATTTTGATTGGTTTTTCAATCGCATCCTGGGCCATCATCATCCAGAGAACGCGTATCCTTAATGCCGCTGGCCGCGAAGCCGAAGCGTTTGAAGATAAGTTCTGGTCGGGAATTGAGCTTTCTCGTCTGTACCAGGAAAGCCAGGGACGCCGTGATAACCTTTCAGGCTCCGAACAAATTTTCTACAGCGGTTTCAAAGAGTTCGCTCGCTTACATCGCGCTAACAGCCATGCGCCGGAAGCCGTGGTAGAAGGGGCGTCGCGTGCGATGCGCATCTCCATGAACCGCGAACTGGAAAATCTTGAAACGCATATTCCATTCCTCGGAACCGTTGGCTCCATCAGCCCGTATATCGGCCTGTTTGGTACGGTGTGGGGGATCATGCACGCCTTTATCGCCCTGGGGGCGGTGAAGCAGGCAACGTTGCAGATGGTTGCACCGGGTATCGCAGAAGCACTGATCGCGACCGCAATCGGTCTGTTCGCCGCAATTCCGGCGGTAATGGCGTACAACCGTCTGAACCAGCGCGTGAACAAACTGGAACTGAACTACGACAACTTTATGGAAGAGTTCACCGCGATTCTGCATCGTCAGGCGTTTACCAGCACCGAGAGCAACAAGGGGTAAACCATGGCCAGATCGCGTGGACGAGGTCGTCGCGAGCTCAAGTCCGAAATCAATATCGTTCCGTTACTGGACGTGCTGCTGGTGCTGCTGCTGATCTTTATGGCGACAGCGCCCATCATCACCCAGAGCGTGGAAGTTGATCTGCCGGATGCGACAGAATCACAGGCGGTAAGCACCAATGACGATCCTCCGGTCATCATTGAGGTTTCCGGCGTAGGGCAGTACAGCGTGGTGGTAGAGAAAGATCGTATGGATCAGCTTCCGCCAGAGCAGGTTATTGCTGAAGCGCAACGACGTCTGGAGTCAAATCCGAAGACGGTCTTCTTAATCGGTGGTGCGAAAGACGTACCATATGATGAAATTATCAAAGCGCTGAACTTGCTACATAGCGCGGGCGTTAAGTCAGTTGGCTTAATGACTCAGCCTATTTGATCATCTGCGTAGTTTTTGGGAACCGATAGTGTCAAAGGCAACCGAACAGAACGACAAGCTTAAGCGAGCGATAATCGTCTCCGCAGTGCTGCACGTAATTCTTTTTGCAGCGCTGATCTGGAGTTCGTTCGATGAGCACCTTGATGCATCAGGCGGCGATGGGGGCTCGTCCATCGACGCCGTCATGGTGGATCCCGGTGCGGTAGTGCAGAACTATAATCGCCAACAACAGCAGCAGGCGAGCGCAAAACGCGCGGAAGAACAGCGTGAAAAACAGGCGCAACAGCAGGCGGAAGAGCTGCGTGAAAAGCAGGCCGCCGAGCAGGAACGTCTGAAGCAGCTTGAGAAAGAGCGTTTGCAGGCGCAGGAAGCCGCTAAAGAGCAGGCGGAGCAGCAGAAACAGGCTGAAGCCGCAGCGAAGAAAGCTCAGGAACAGCAGAAGCAGGCGGAAGAGGCGGCAGCCAAAGCCGCGGCAGACGCGAAGGCGCAGGCAGATGCTCAGGCTAAGTTAGCCGCAGAAGCCGCGAAGAAAGCGGCTGCTGATGCGCAGAAGAAAGCGGAAGCCGAAGCGGCGAAGAAAGCCGCTGCTGATGCGAAGAAGAAAGCAGAAGCCGAAGCGGCGAAAAAAGCTGCCGCTGACGCACAGAAGAAAGCCGAAGCGGAAGCCGCCAAAAAAGCTGCGCAGGAAGCAGAGAAGAAAGCGGCTGCCGATGCTGCTAAAAAAGCGGCCGCCGCCGAGAAAGCTGCGGCAGAAAAAGCCGCCGCTGCGGAAAAAGCCGCTGCTGATAAAAAAGCGGCAGCTGAGAAAGCCGCTGCTGATAAGAAAGCTGCTGCTGAAAAAGCCGCAGCTAAGAAGGCCGCTGCTGCGGAAAAAGCCGCTGCCGCAGGGGTTGACGATCTGCTGGGGGACCTGAGCTCCGGTAAGAATGCACCGAAAACGGGCGGTGGGGCGAAAGGAAGTAACGCAGCACCGGCAGGAAGTGGTAACACTAAGAACAACGGTGCTTCTGGCGCTGAGATCAACGACTATAAGAATCAGATTGCCGCGGCTATTGCCAGCAGACTTAACGATAAATCGCTCTATACCGGGAAAACGTGCCGACTGCATATTAAACTGGCTACGGATGGTATGGTGCTGAGCGTTGAGTCAGAAGGGGGAGATGAAGCATTATGCCAGGCTGCACTTGTGGCAGTGAATCAGGCAAAACTGCCAAAACCTCCATCACAGGCTGTCTATGAAGTGTTCAAAGACGCTTCGCTGAACTTTAAGCCATAAGCAGAGCTGCTGTTATCGGGTTCTGATAGTTTTGTGTATTTGAGTTTGTTAACCTTCTGCTAAATTATCCAGGACTTATTGTTCGGATAAGGGAGATATGATGAAGCAGGCATTACGATTAGCTTTTGGTTTTTTAGTACTGTTGACGTCAGCAGTGCATGCCACAGTAAGCATCGACATTACCGACTGGAACGACTCAGCGCGTCCAATCGGTGTCGTTCCGTTCCAGTGGGCAGGCCCGGGCGCTGCGCCTGAAGATATTGGCGGCATTGTTGCAGCTGACCTGCGTAACAGCGGTAAATTTAACCCCTTAGATCGTTCTCGTCTGCCGCAGCAGCCGGGTACAGCTCAGGAAGTTCAACCTGCTGCATGGTCTGCACTGGGTATTGATGCCGTGGTTGTCGGACAGGTTACTCCTGCGCCAGACGGCGGCTATAACGTCGCTTATCAGCTGGTGGATACTGGCGGTGCGCCGGGTACCGTTCTGGCTCAAAACACGTATAAGGTGAACAAGCAGTGGCTGCGTTATGCAGGCCACACGGCGAGTGACGAAGTGTTTGAGAAGCTGACCGGTATTAAAGGTGCGTTCCGTACCCGTATCGCGTACGTAGTACAGACCAACGGCGGCCAGTTCCCTTATGAGCTGCGCGTCTCTGACTACGATGGTTACAACCAGTTCACCGTACACCGTTCACCACAGCCGCTGATGTCTCCGGCATGGTCTCCGGATGGCTCTAAGCTGGCGTACGTGACCTTCGAAAGCGGCCGTTCCGCGCTGGTTATCCAGACACTGTCTAACGGTGCTGTGCGTCAGGTTGCGTCATTCCCACGTCACAACGGTGCGCCTGCGTTCTCTCCGGATGGTACCAAACTGGCGTTTGCCCTGTCTAAAACCGGTAGCCTGAACCTGTACGTGATGGATATTGGTTCTGGTCAGATCCGTCAGGTCACGGATGGTCGTAGCAACAACACTGAGCCAACCTGGTTCCCGGACAGCCAGAATCTGGCATTTACGTCTGACCAGGCAGGTCGTCCACAAGTTTATAAAGTGAATATCAACGGCGGAGCAGCGCAGCGTATTACCTGGGAAGGTTCTCAGAACCAGGATGCTGACGTCAGTGCCGATGGTAAAACAATGGTAATGGTCAGTACTGCGGGTGGTCAGCAGCACATTGCCAAACAAGATCTGGTAACGGGGGGCGTACAAGTACTGTCGTCAACGTTCCTGGATGAAACGCCAAGTCTGGCACCTAACGGCACCATGGTAATCTACAGCTCTTCTCAGGGGATGGGATCCGTGCTGAATCTGGTTTCTACAGATGGGCGTTTCAAAGCGCGTCTTCCGGCAACTGATGGACAGGTAAAATCACCTGCCTGGTCGCCGTATCTGTAATAATAATTAATTGATTACTAAAGGAATCTTAGAAATGCAACTGAACAAAGTGCTGAAGGGGCTGATGATCGCTCTGCCTGTTATGGCAATCGCAGCGTGTTCTTCTAACAAGAACGCAAGCAATGACCAGAGCGGCGAAGGCATGATGGGTGCCGGCACCGGTATGGACGCTAACGGCAATGGCAATATGTCTTCTGAAGAGCAAGCGCGTCTTCAGATGCAGCAGTTACAGCAGAACAACATCGTTTACTTCGATCTGGATAAATACGACATTCGTTCTGACTTCGCTGCAATGCTGGATGCGCACGCAAACTTCCTGCGTAGCAACCCGTCTTACAAAGTCACCGTAGAAGGTCATGCGGACGAACGTGGTACTCCGGAGTACAACATCTCCCTGGGTGAACGTCGTGCAAACGCTGTTAAAATGTACCTCCAGGGTAAAGGCGTTTCTGCTGACCAGATCTCCATCGTTTCTTACGGTAAAGAAAAACCAGCAGTACTGGGTCACGACGAAGCGGCTTACTCCAAAAACCGTCGTGCCGTACTCGTTTACTAAGAGAATTGCATGAGCAGTAACTTCAGACATCATCTGATGAGTCTGTCGTTACTGGTTGGAATAGCGGCCCCCTGGGCCGCTTTTGCTCAGGCACCAATCAGTAGTGTCGGCTCAGGCTCGGTAGAAGATCGAGTCACTCAACTCGAGCGTATTTCTAACGCTCACAGCCAGCTTTTAACTCAACTCCAGCAGCAGCTTTCCGATAACCAGAATGATATTGATTCCCTTCGTGGTCAGATCCAGGAGAGTCAGTATCAGCTTAATCAGGTTGCGGAGCGCCAGAAGCAAATTTTGTTGCAGATGGATAGCCTGAACAGCGGCGGAGCAGCAGCACAGCCAGCAGCAGGCGATCAAAGCGGTGCGGCGACGCCTGCACCTGCGGCAGATGCCTCCGCGTCGTCTGGTGCGCCTGTACAGAGCGGTGACGCGAATACGGACTACAACGCGGCCATTGCCCTGGTGCAGGACAAATCGCGCCAGGACGATGCTATCGTTGCGTTTCAGAACTTCGTTAAGAAGTACCCTGATTCCACTTACCAGCCAAATGCGAACTACTGGCTGGGTCAGTTGAATTACAACAAGGGTAAAAAGGATGATGCGGCGTTTTATTTTGCCTCTGTGGTGAAAAATTACCCGAAATCACCGAAAGCGCCTGATGCGATGTATAAAGTCGGCGTGATCATGCAGGACAAAGGCGACACTGCAAAAGCCAAAGCGGTTTATCAGCAGGTGGTTGCGAAATTCCCGGGTACAGACGGCGCCAAACAGGCACAAAAACGTTTGAGTTCGATGGGTTGATTATCGCATGACCAGAAATCGCGTTATTTCTGGTCGTGCAGCATGATTCCTAAGCAGTTAAGTGATCTTCATCGAAATTTTTGTTGCGCAGAATTCTTAAATCAGTAATATATGCCGCCGTTGCCACGGGATATCAAACAACGTGAAAGCAGCGCAAAAGTGGGTCGTTAGCTCAGTTGGTAGAGCAGTTGACTTTTAATCAATTGGTCGCAGGTTCGAATCCTGCACGACCCACCACTTAAAGCAGTTCCGGCAGCACAGAGTGGGTGATTAGCTCAGTTGGTAGAGCATCTCCTTTACACGGAGGGGGTCGGCGGTTCGAGCCCGTCATCACCCACCACTCGGGTCGTTAGCTCAGTTGGTAGAGCAGTTGACTTTTAATCAATTGGTCGCAGGTTCGAATCCTGCACGACCCACCAATTTTATTGGTACCGAGTGATAATTCAGGCAACACCCGAATGGGTCGTTAGCTCAGTTGGTAGAGCAGTTGACTTTTAATCAATTGGTCGCAGGTTCGAATCCTGCACGACCCACCAGCCTGAATAGATTTGAAGTACATCCCGTAAGGGGTCGTTAGCTCAGTTGGTAGAGCAGTTGACTTTTAATCAATTGGTCGCAGGTTCGAATCCTGCACGACCCACCAATGTAAAAAGGCGCCCTAAAGGCGCCTTTTTGCTATCTGTCGTTCGCCAGTGCCTTGTAGGTCGGGTAAGGCGAAGCCGCCACCCGACAGATGCTACCGGCATCAATTCCCGATGACATTCCCCCTCAAATTCGCTATCTTGTTTAGTATACAAAACACCATTGCCTCATTTTTGTTATCTCATGCAAAACAAAGGCAATATTGTTAAGCCAGTAAAACGAGAAGCCATAATGAGTGTGATGTTTGATCCCGAAACCGCAATCTATCCCTTCCCGCCAAAGCCTGCTCCGCTAAGCCGGGATGAAAAACAGTTCTATCGAGAGAAAATCAAGCGCCTGCTTAAAGAGCGTGATGCGGTGATGGTGGCGCATTACTACACCGACCCGGAAATTCAGCAGCTGGCGGAAGAGACGGGCGGCTGTATCTCAGATTCCCTGGAAATGGCGCGTTTCGGTGCTAAACATCCTGCCTCCACGCTGCTGGTTGCAGGTGTGCGCTTCATGGGCGAAACGGCAAAAATCCTCAGCCCGGAAAAAACCATACTGATGCCGACGCTGAATGCCGAATGCTCCCTTGACCTCGGTTGCCCGATTGATGAGTTCACCGCCTTCTGTGATGCCCACCCTGACCGTACCGTGGTGGTCTATGCCAACACGTCTGCGGCGGTGAAAGCCCGGGCGGACTGGGTAGTGACGTCCAGTATCGCCGTTGAGCTGATTGAACATCTGGACAGCCTGGGGGAGAAAATCATCTGGGCGCCCGATCGTCACCTGGGAAACTACGTACAAAAACAAACCGGTGCTGATGTGCTGTGCTGGCAGGGCGCCTGTATCGTTCACGACGAGTTTAAGACCCAGGCTCTGACGCGCATGAAGGGGTTATATCCGGACGCCGCGATTCTGGTGCACCCGGAATCCCCGCAGTCCATCGTCGACATGGCGGATGCCGTCGGGTCAACCAGCCAGCTTATTCATGCTGCGAAAACCCTGCCGAACAAGCAGCTCATTGTGGCGACCGATCGCGGTATCTTCTACAAAATGCAACAGGCCGTGCCGGAAAAAGAGCTGCTTGAAGCGCCAACCGCCGGAGAAGGGGCGAGCTGCCGAAGCTGCGCGCATTGCCCGTGGATGGCGATGAATGGGCTCAAAGCGATTTCGGAGGCGCTTGAGAACGGTGGCGCAGCGCATGAGATCCACGTGGATGCCGCTCTGCGTGAAGGCGCGTTAATTCCACTTAACCGTATGCTGGATTTTGCGGCTACACTACGTACTTAACTTATTACGCCCCGGAGAAAAAATGGATTTTTTTAGCACACAGAACATCCTGGTTCATATCCCGATTGGTGCGGGCGGCTATGACCTGTCGTGGATTGAAGCGGTGGGTACGCTGGCCGGTTTACTCTGTATCTGGCTGGCCAGCCTTGAGAAGATCAGCAACTATGCGTTCGGGCTGATAAACGTCACGCTGTTTGCGATCATCTTCTTCCAGATCCAGCTCTACGCCAGCCTGCTTCTACAGCTGTTCTTCTTCGCGGCCAATATCTATGGCTGGTACGCCTGGTCTCGGCAAAACAGCCAGCAGGAGGCGGAGTTGCAAATCCGCTGGCTGCCGTTGCCTAAAGCCATCGCCTGGTTCGCGGCCTGCGTGGTGGCTATCGGCTTTATGACCGTCTTTATTGATCCGGTATTTGCCTTCCTGACGCGCGTGGCGGTCTCGGTGATGTCGGGGCTGGGATTGAACGTCACCCTGCCTGAGCTTCAGCCGGATGCCTTCCCGTTCTGGGATTCCTGCATGATGGTGCTGTCGATTGCGGCGATGATCCTGATGACGCGTAAATACGTTGAGAACTGGCTGTTGTGGGTGGTCATCAATGTCATTAGCGTGGTGATTTTTGCCCGCCAGGGTGTTTATGCCATGTCGCTGGAGTATATGCTCCTGACCTTCATTGCTCTCAACGGCAGCCGCATGTGGATTAACAGCGCGCGTGAGCGTGGCTCTCGCGCGCTTTCCCGTTAATGGTGATGTGCGTGTGAGTGGCCGGACTGCGCCTCGTTAAGGTGGCAGTCTGGCCCGCTGCAAGGCTGGTACTCCATCTGGATAGTGGAGTGCGCAATCTCATAGTGATGCTCGAGGAAATGCCGAATACGTTCAAGCAACGCATCGTGATCGTGGGGCGGAATAACCTGAACGTGCAGCGTCATCAGCGGTTTCTCACCCACCAGCCAGACGTGAACGTGGTGAACGTTACGGACTTCAGGAATGGAACGACTCAGGTTGCGCTTCAGTTCGCCAATATCCAGTGATGTGGGCGCGCCTTCCAGTAGCTCATTTACGCTCTCCTTCAGTAGCCGCCAGGCGCTGCGCAATACCAGGCACGATACCAGCACGGAAAGAATCGGGTCGATAGGGGTCCAGCCCGTGCCCATAATGATCAGCGCGGCCACAATCGCACCAACAGAACCCAGCAGATCGCCCAGCACATGAAGCGCCGCGGCCCGCACGTTCAGATTTTTTTCACTGCTGCCGCGGTGCAATATCCAGAACGCCAGAATATTGGCGACCAACCCGGCAATGGCGATAACCATCATTGTCGTCCCGGCTATCGGTTGTGGATGCCGAAAGCGCTGAAAAGCCTCCCAGACGATAAGAATAGTAATGACCACCAGTGCAATCGCATTCACAAAGGCGGCAAGCGTGGTCAGTCTGAGCCAGCCAAAGGTGTGGCGGGTATTGGGAGGGCGACGGGCAAACTGCACGGCCAGCAGAGCAAACAGGAGCGCGGCAGCGTCGGTCAGCATATGCCCGGCATCGGCCAGCAGCGCCAGCGATCCGGATATCAGCCCGCCTGTGACCTCAATAATCATAAAGGTGGCAGTGACGCCAAAAGCCAGCAAAAGCCGTTTGGCATTTTCATCGCCAGTGGAGTGGGAATGGGAGTGGGAGTGCGCCATGGTATCGTTCCTGATTTATTATTATTTTTAGTGTAGCGTTTTTAAGAGCTTAAATAAAAAGGAGAGCATTCGCTCTCCCTGTTTTACCTTATGGAAGGTTACTGGGTAGTACCGTCCGTTTTGGTATTGGCATCGCTGCCCACTTTGTCATTCGGGTCCGGGCATTTCCCGTCTTTACAGACTGAGTTTTTATGCACCTCGTCGGTAGTCATACCCTCATGGTTCATCGTGCCTGTGTTCGTCCCGCCAGTATTGGTATTGCCCGTGTTGATATTACTGTTATCAACATTGTTTGGCGCGATATTCTGTTTTGCATCCGGCGCAACCTGGCCTGCTTCGGCAGCGGCATTCGCGTCGCCGTTGCTGCCGGATGAGCCTGCATCAGCAGCCAGTACGCTACCGCTTGCCAGGGTAAGGGTTGCCGTCAGGAAAAGCGTAGTCAGTTTCGTCATTTTCATCATGGTGCTCCTGTTCTTATCGTTACGCTGGATAACATTCTCCAACAGTGCATCTTGTTCAGTGGCGAAAGATTCCGGACTCCTGAATTATGTCAGGATGGAATCGCGTATAAATATTTAAAAACAGTCGTTACAAGTAAAAAGCTTAGGCCAGATCTCATTTTTCGCTATTTTGTTACGTATTTTAGGCGAATTCCAGGAATTATCTGCGCGAAGTGTAAAAGCCCGTTTACACTTCGTGGCCGACAAGTTAGATTGAAAGGATTGCTTTCATTACTAAAGATATGGCAGAGCCGGAAAGAAGATGAATTATCAGAACGACGATTTACGCATTAAAGAGATCAATGAGTTATTACCTCCCGTAGCGCTCCTTGAAAAATTCCCCGCCACCGAAAATGCCGCCAACACGGTGTCTCATGCCCGCAAGGCGATCCACAAGATCCTGAAAGGTAGCGACGATCGTCTTCTGGTAGTGATCGGGCCATGCTCCATTCACGATCCTGCTGCGGCCAAAGAGTATGCGTCGCGTCTGCTCGCCCTGCGTGAAGAGCTGAAAGGCGAACTGGAAATCGTGATGCGCGTTTATTTCGAAAAACCGCGTACCACCGTGGGCTGGAAAGGGTTAATCAACGATCCGCATATGGACAACAGTTTCCAGATTAACGACGGCCTGCGCATTGCGCGTAAGCTGCTGCTGGAGATCAACGACAGCGGGCTGCCTGCTGCCGGAGAATTCCTCGATATGATCACCCCGCAGTATTTGGCTGACCTGATGAGCTGGGGCGCTATTGGTGCGCGTACGACTGAATCTCAGGTTCACCGCGAGCTGGCGTCTGGCCTGTCATGCCCGGTGGGTTTCAAAAATGGCACTGATGGCACCATCAAGGTCGCCATTGACGCCATTAATGCGGCGGGCGCGCCGCACTGCTTCCTGTCGGTGACCAAGTGGGGCCACTCGGCTATCGTGAATACCAGCGGTAATGGCGATTGCCATATCATACTGCGCGGCGGTAAAGAGCCTAACTATAGCGCTAAACACGTAGCGGAGGTAAAAGCAGGGCTGGAGAAAGCAGGTCTGGCACCGCAGGTGATGATCGATTTCAGCCATGCCAACTCCAGCAAACAGTTCAAAAAGCAGATGGAAGTCGGCGCAGATGTGTGTCAGCAAATCGCCAGCGGTGAACGCGCAGTGATTGGGGTGATGATTGAGAGCCATCTGGTTGAAGGCAACCAGAACCTGGAGGGCAGCGAGCCGCTGGTCTACGGTAAGAGCGTGACGGATGCCTGCATTGGCTGGGACGATACCGATGCGATCCTGCGTCAGCTGGCGGATGCGGTTAAAGCGCGTCGCGGCTAAGTATGTCGCGGGTAATAAAAAAGCGTGGATTTCTCCACGCTTTTTTTATGTCCGGCAAATATTACTTCGCTTTACCCTGGTTCGCCACGGCCGCCGCTTTTGCAGCGATTTCGTCGGCGTTACCCAGGTAGTAATGTTTAACTGGCTTGAAGTTTTCGTCGAACTCGTACACCAGAGGCACGCCGGTAGGGATGTTCAGCTCGAGGATTTCATCTTCACCCATGTTGTCCAGGTATTTCACCAGCGCACGCAGGGAGTTACCGTGAGCAGCGATAATGACGCGCTCGCCGCTTTTCAGGCGTGGCAGAATGGTTTCGTTCCAGTAAGGCACAACGCGGTCGATGGTCAGCGCCAGGCTTTCGGTCTGCGGCAGTTCAGCCTCAGTCAGCTTCGCGTAACGCGGATCGTGGCCCGGGTAGCGCTCGTCATCTTTGCTCAGCTCTGGAGGCGTGACCGCAAAACCACGACGCCATTGCTTAACCTGCTCGTCACCGTATTTTTCTGCGGTTTCCGCTTTGTTCAGACCTTGCAGCGCACCGTAGTGACGCTCGTTCAGTTTCCAGGATTTCTCAACCGGCAGCCAGGCCTGATCCAGCTCGTCCAGAATGTTCCACAGGGTATGGATGGCACGTTTCAGCACAGAGGTGTAAGCAAAGTCAAAGGTGAAGCCTTCTTCTTTCAGCAGTTTACCTGCCGCTTTTGCTTCGCTCACGCCTTTCTCGGACAGATCAACGTCATACCAACCGGTGAAGCGGTTTTCGTTGTTCCACTGGCTTTCGCCGTGGCGCACCAGGACAAGCTTAGTATTAGCCATTTCTTACTCCTCAAGCATTTTGAATGATAACAATTCTCATTATATTGCCGTGACTGTGCCAGCAGCAACGCTTAACCCTAACCATAGCGAAAATAGTTCGAGAGTGTAAGATGCATGTGAATCCAGGGTTATGATTTTGTCTGCGATCGCCGCTATTTTCAGCAAGGCGGAGATAAAAAAGCCCTCGCGGTGAGGGCCAGGCTTTTTTGCCGGATGGCGCTTCGCTTATCAGGCCTACATTTGTAGGCCCGTGCGCCGCCGGACATTAAGCGCGCGGAATGAAATGATACTCGGTGACGCTTACGTACTCTTCACCCGGACGTAGCACGCAGTCCGGCTGCGGCCATTCAGGATGGTTAGGCGTGTCCGGCAGGAACTCGCTCTCCAGCGCCAGGCCTTGCCAGGCGCCGTAGGCGTCATGTTCGCGCGCCGTGGTACCCTCCAGATAGTTACCGGAATAGAACTGTAGGGCGGGGGCGGTGGTGTAGACCGTCATCTGTAACTTCTCATCAGCAGACCAGACCTGTGCGGCAGGTTGAGAAAGATCGCCTTTCGCCTGCAACAGGAACGCGTGGTCGTAGCCTTTCACCTTGCGCTGATCGTCATCACTCAGGAAATCCTGGGCGATGGTTTTCGGCTGACGAAAATCAAAGCTATTACCGCTTACCGGTTTCAGCCCCTGATAAGGGATACCCATCTCATCGACCGGCAGATACTCGTCCGACAGGATCTGGAGTTTGTGGCTGCGGACATCGGTCTGATTACCGTCAAGGTTGAAATAGGCGTGGTTAGTCAGGTTGACCGGGCACGGCTTATCGACGGTCGCGCGGTACTCAATGGCGATGCGATTATCTTCGGTCAGGGTGAAGCGCGCCGTTGCGGTGAGATTGCCCGGGAAACCCTGGTCTCCATCGAGGGAGTCCAGAGAGAACCAGACCTCACCGTCATTTTGCTGCACAATCTTCCAGCGACGTTTATCAAACCCTTCCGGGCCGCCGTGCAGCTGATTTTCGCCCTGGCTGGCAAGCAGGGAATACGTTACGCCGTCCAGCGTAAACCGGCTTCTGGCGATGCGGTTAGCGTAGCGGCCTATGGATGCGCCCAGAAAAGCGGTCTGCTCGATATACTGCTCCGGCGATGCGCAGCCGAGCAGGGTTTCGCGCACGCTGCCGTCAGGCATCGGTACGCGGGCAGAAAGTAACGTTGCGCCCCAGTCCATCAGCGTAACCACCATCCCGGCGCTGTTGCGCAGGGTTAACAGGCGATACGGCAGACCATCCGGTGCGAGTGTAGGTATTTCGTTTAGCACTGTCCGGCTCCTTGTGATGCTTTACAGACGTAGAAAGTTTCTTTGATGCCCGTTTTGGCTTCGTACTGCTTAGCCACGGCGTCCTGGACGGCAGGGACCAGCTCTTCCGGCACGAGGGCGACGACGCACCCGCCAAATCCGCCGCCGGTCATACGCACGCCGCCTTTGTCGCCAATCGTGGCTTTCACAATTTCAACCAGGGTGTCGATTTGCGGCACGGTGATTTCGAAATCGTCACGCATGGAGGCATGCGATTCGGCCATCAGCTCGCCCATCCGTTTCAGGTCACCTTTCGCCAGCGCGGAGGCGGCTTCTACGGTACGGGCATTTTCGGTCAGTATATGGCGCACGCGCTTCGTGACAACCGGGTCCAGCTCGTGGGCGACCTTGTTAAATTCATCAAGTGAGACATCACGCAGGGCTGGCTGCTGGAAGAAGCGCGCGCCGGTTTCGCACTGTTCGCGACGGGTGTTGTACTCGCTGCCCACCAGGGTGCGTTTGAAGTTGCTGTTGATGATCACCACAGCCGCACCTTTAGGCAGCGGAACCGCTTTGGTCCCGAGGGAGCGACAGTCAATCAGCAAAGCGTGTTCTTTCTTGCCCTGCGCGGAAATCAGCTGATCCATAATGCCGCAGTTGCAGCCCACGAACTGGTTTTCCGCTTCCTGACCGTTCAGGGCGATCTGCGCCCCGTCCAGCGGCAGATGATAAAGCTGCTGGAACACGGTGCCGACCGCCACTTCCAGAGATGCGGAAGAGCTTAATCCCGCCCCCTGCGGCACGTTGCCGCTGATCACCAGATCGGCCCCGCCGAAATTCTTGTTACGCTTTTGCAGGTGCTTCACCACGCCGCGAACATAGTTCGACCACTGCTGGCTGTCGTGGGTCACGATCGGCGCATCGAGGGAAAATTCGTCAATTTCGTTGCCGTAATCCGCGGCGATTACTCGCACATGACGATCGTCGCGTTTCGCACAGCTGATCACCGTCTGGTAGTCGATGGCACACGGCAGGACAAAACCGTCGTTATAGTCGGTGTGCTCGCCGATCAGATTAACGCGGCCTGGCGCCTGGATAACATGGGTGGCAGGGTAGCCAAATTTTTCAGCAAACAGGGATTGTGTTTTATCTTTCAGACTCATTTTTAGACTCCTGATTCGCGGTAATGGACGTCGCTAACGGCACGCAGACGTTCTGCCGCCTGTTCCGCCGTCAGGTCGCGCTGGGTTTCCGCCAGCATTTCATAGCCCACCATGAATTTACGTACCGTTGCTGAGCGCAGCAGCGGCGGGTAGAAGTGTGCATGTAACTGCCAGTGTTGATTCTCTTCGCCGTTAAACGGCGCGCCGTGCCAGCCCATGGAGTAGGGGAAGGAGCACTGGAAGAGGTTGTCGTAGCGGCTGGTCAGTTTTTTCAGCGCCAGCGCCAGGTCGTCACGCTGGGCGTCGCTGAGTTCGGTAATGCGCTGAACATGGGCTTTCGGCAGCAGCAGCGTCTCAAATGGCCACGCCGCCCAGTAAGGGACTACCGCAAGCCAGTGTTCGGTTTCTACCACGGTACGGCTGCCATCCGCCAGCTCACGCTGGGTGTAATCCACCAGCATAGGCGAACCGTTCTGGGTGAAATACGCTTTTTGCAGTCGGTCCTCACGCTCGGCTTCGTTCGGCAGGAAGCTGTTCGCCCAGATCTGACCGTGCGGATGTGGGTTGGAGCAGCCCATCGCCGCGCCTTTATTTTCAAACACCTGCACCCACGGATAGCTCTGGCCCAGCTCCGCGGTTTGCACCTGCCAGGTGCTGACCACCTCTTTCAGGGCATCCACGCTCAGCTCCGGCAACGTTTTGCTGTGATCGGGCGAGAAGCAGATCACGCGGCTGGTGCCGCGGGCGCTTTCGCAGCGCATCAGCGGGTCATGGCTTTCCGGCGCGTCCGGCGTATCGGTCATCAGCGCGGCAAAGTCGTTAGTAAACACGAAGGTGCCTTTGTAGTCCGGGTTTTTATCGCCCGTCACGCGGGTATTGCCCGGGCAGAGGAAACAGTCCGGATCATGCTGCGGCAGCGTCTGTTTGGCAGGCGTCTCTTGCGCCCCCTGCCAGGGGCGCTTGGCGCGATGCGGTGAAACTAAAATCCATTGCCCGCTGAGCGGGTTAAAACGACGATGCGGGTGATCGACGGGATTGAATTGCGTCATGACAAATCCTTAGTCCGGATAGCCCTGCGGATGGCGTGATTGCCAGTGCCAGGTATCCTGTGCCATTTCATCGAGCGTGCGGGTGACACGCCAGTTGAGCTCTTTATCCGCTTTGGTGGCATCGGCCCAGTAAGCCGGGAGGTCGCCATCACGGCGGGGAGCGAAGTGATACTTCACTGGCTTGCCGCAGGCTTTACTGAAGGCATTCACCACATCCAGCACGCTGCTGCCAACCCCGGCGCCGAGGTTGTAAATATGCACGCCCGGTTTGTCCGCCAGCTGCTGCATCGCCGCCACGTGGCCGTCGGCCAGATCCATGACGTGAATGTAATCGCGCACGCCGGTGCCATCTTCGGTGGGATAATCGTTACCAAAAATCGCCAGGGAATCGCGGCGCCCTACGGCAACCTGCGCGATATACGGCATCAGGTTGTTAGGAATGCCCTGCGGATCTTCGCCCATATCACCTGAAGGATGCGCGCCGACCGGATTGAAGTAGCGCAGCAACGCGATGCTCCACTCAGGCTGGGCTTTTTGCAGGTCGGTCAGGATCTGCTCTACCATCAGCTTGCTTTTGCCATACGGGCTTTGCGGCGTACCGGTCGGGAAGCATTCAACGTAAGGAATTTTTGGCTGATCGCCGTAGACGGTTGCGGAAGAGCTGAAGATAAAGTTTTTAACGTTGGCCGCACGCATGGCGGAGATCAGACGCAGGGTACCGTTGACGTTGTTGTCATAGTACTCAAGCGGTTTTGCCACCGATTCGCCAACCGCTTTCAGGCCCGCGAAGTGGATAACGGTTTCAATCGCGTGATCGTGAAGGATTTCAGTCATCAATGCTTCATTGCGGATATCGCCTTCCACGAAAGTCGGCTGTTTACCCGAAAGGCGTTCAATGACCGGCAGCACGCTGCGCTTACTGTTGCACAGGTTATCAAGAATGACAACATCGTGGCCGCTTTGCAGCAGTTGCACACAGGTATGACTTCCTATGTAACCGCTACCACCTGTTACCAGAACTCGCATATTTCGCTCCATTAGGCTTATGGTATGAATTAACCATAGCATATCAGAGACGCGAAAAGTGTGACATGGGATAAAATAGTGGTATCGTTTACACTGGTTTTCACACGCGCTTTTTCTCAGACTGAGTGCATTGTAGATCAAAGAGATAGAGATGTATTGTTGCAGGTTGTCTGAAAAGCGGAGGGCAGCGCCCTCCGAGCGTTAATCGATTTTGCTCAGCAGGTAGCGGTATTGCTCGCCGTCAGGGACAAATTCCAGCCGATGGGTGATGCAGGACGGGGCATCCTCAGCATGGTGGGACACAAACAGCAGCTGGGTTTCACCTTCGCTAATCAGGACATCCACAAAGCGGCGGATCAGCTGACGGTTGAGCGGATCCAGCCCCTGCAACGGTTCATCCAGAATCAGCAGCGTAGGGTGCTTGACCAGCGCGCGGACGATCAATGCCAGCCGCTGCTGCCCCCACGACAGGCTGTGGAAGGGTGCATCGGCGACCCGGTTATCCATACCCAGAATATCCAGCCACTGCTGCGCCAGCTTGTGCTGCTTGTCGGATACCGCCTGATAAATACCAATGGAGTCGAAGAAGCCAGAGAGGATCACGTTTCGCACCGTGGTGCTCACCCGGTAGTCCAGATGCAGGCTGCTGCTGACATAGCCGATGTGCTTTTTGATATCCCAGATGGTTTCCCCGCTGCCGCGGCGACGGCCGAACAGGGTGAGATCGTTGCTGTATCCCTGCGGGTGATCCCCGGTGATCAGGCTCAGCAGCGTGGATTTACCCGCCCCGTTGGGGCCGACGATCTGCCAGTGCTCACCAGGATTAACCGTCCAGCTGAGGTGATTAAGAATAGGGCGATCGTCGTAAGCAACCACCCCATCGCGCAGCACAATGCGCGGCTGGTCAGGATCCAGCCCGTGGCGCGCCGAAGGCGCATCCGGCTCCGGCAGGGCAATACCGTCCAGTTTCTCGCTGTGGGCCAGCTGCGCAATCAGCGCCTGCCGAAGCAGTACGGCTTTCTCGCCGGTTTCGGTCAGGCTACAGTCCGCCAGCACGCCTGCATAATGTACGAAATCCGGGATCTCATCAAAGCGGTTCAGGACCAGTACAAGGGTGTATCCCTGCTGCTTAAGCGACGCCAGCAACGCCGCCAGCTGCGCGCGGGACTGTACATCCAGTCCGTCAAACGGTTCATCCAGGATCAAGAGTTCCGGCTCGCTCATCAGCGCCTGACACAGCAGCGTTTTGCGCGTCTCACCGGTAGAAAGATATTTGAAACGGCGGTTAAGCAGGGCGGTAATGCCAAATTGCTCCGCCAGCTGCTGACAGCGGGCAGGATCTTTTATCTCATCCTGGATAATTTCCGCCGTCGTGCGGCCGGTATCTTCTTCGCCGGGGCTGAGCAAATCGGTATTGTTACGCTGCCACTCATCGCTGACCAGCTTTTGCAGCTGTTCGAAGGAAAGGCGCGTCAGCCGGGTAAAGGTGCACCGACGTTCACCCTTCAGTTGGGTTATTTCGCCAGCCAAAGCGCGGGCCAGCGCGGATTTTCCGCTGCCATTAGAGCCCACAAACGCCCAGCTTTCTCCGGCGCGAAGGGTTAACTCTGGCAGCGATAAGGTACGGGTATCGCTAAGACGAAACGTGCCTTGCGAAATATGCAATGATGACATGTGTTATCCCATTTTTTGCAGCAACAGATGTCAGGGATACTCAGTGTAAGCAGGGTTGTCAATGCGCTTAGCACAATGTGGCGATAATTACCCTGTCTGCATTGAAATATGCGGTCACCACAGCACCTTCGTCTAATTCGGTCGCGTCGTTCACCGGAACGGTGGCGCAGAGCAACTGTCCATCCGGCAGGGTCATCAGCACTTCACACTGTTCTGCGCCGCGCTCGATGTGGCTGATGCGTCCCCGCAGCTGGTTGTCGGCCTCTGCGGCCTGCTCAGGGTTAAGCGTGATGCTGATCCAGGGGGCTTTGAGTAATACCAGCACCTCCTGACCTTCGTTCAGCCCAAGGCGTTGACCACTTTGCGCGGTGATGGCGGCTTTCAGGCGCGTCGTGCCGTCCGCGAGCATGATCTCAATATGCTCCTGCACCTGCGAATGATCGCGCCCCGTCACCGTACCAAACCACTGGTTACGGGCGCTGGTCTGCAAAGAGAAACGGGAGATGGCGCCCAGCAGGCTGTCCAGCGGCAGGTTGTCGTAATCGCTCAGCACATCAAATGCTTTTTGCTGGATCTGCGCCAGTAAATCGTAGAGCTGGATCAGACGTTGCCCGTAACGCGTCAACACGGCGCCGCCGCCGCCTTTCCCGCCGGTGGCGCGCTCAACCAGCGTGTGTTCACTCAGGGTGTTCATGTCGTTAATCGCATCCCAGGCGCTTTTATAGCTGATGCCGGCGTTTTTTGCTCCCTGGCTAATCGAGCCAGTTTGTTCTATTTGTTTTAACAGGGCGATACGTCGCGGATCGGCGAAAAGCTTCTGCTGAAGTCGTAGGGTGAGGAGAATTTCGGCCTGCATAACAGTGTCCCGGCAAAAAGGCTATTGTGACCCAAATGCCCGGGGGCGGAAAGCTCACCGCACAAAAGGGGATGTTTTTCTTACTTTTCAGGGTAGAATAAGCCGTTCACAAGATCTGGAGAAAACCATGTTAGAGTTGTTGAAAAGTCTGGTATTCGCGGTAATCATGGTGCCAGTAGTGATGGCTATGATCCTCGGTGCCATCTACGGCCTGGGTGAAGTGTTCAACGTCTTTTCGAACATTGGTCATCGTCGTGACCAGCCTAAAAAGCAGCAATGATTTCCTCCAAAACGCCCGGCCAGCCCGGGCGTTTTGCTCTCAAGTTTATTCCTCTCCCGCCGATATCTTTTACAACGTTCCTTGAGTTTACGCATTAATGGGTACGATTTAGCGCTAGGAACGCCTGCGATATATCGTTATATTTGTTTGTATATAACGATACGCACAGGAGCTTCAAATGGCACGTTCATGGGTACGCCTTTTCGCAGGGGCAACGCTGACTCTCTCACTCACCGGCCACGCGCTGGCGGATGAAGGAAAAATCACGGTCTTTGCGGCGGCGTCGCTGACTAACGCGATGCAGGATATTGCTGCGGTATACAAAAAAGAGAAAAACGTCGAGGTGGTCTCGTCGTTTGCCTCCTCGTCCACGCTGGCCCGCCAGATTGAAGCGGGGGCGCCCGCGGATCTGTTCATCTCTGCCGATCAGAAATGGATGGATTACGCGGTGGAGAAAAAATCTGTTGATACGGCTACCCGCGAAACGCTGCTGGGAAATAGCCTGGTGGTGGTTGCACCCGCAAACAGCAAGCAGGGCGACATCGCCATCAACAAACAGACGGACTGGACCCGTCTGCTCAACGGTGGTCGTCTGGCGGTGGGCGATCCGGAGCATGTTCCTGCCGGGATTTATGCGAAAGAAGCGCTGCAAAAACTTGGCGCATGGGAAACCTTATCGCCGAAGCTGGCTCCCGCAGAAGATGTGCGTGGCGCGCTGGCGCTGGTGGAGCGTAACGAAGCGCCACTCGGGATCGTTTACGGCTCCGATGCCGTCGCCAGTAAAGGTGTGAAGGTGGTGGGCACCTTCCCGGAAGACTCGCATAAGAAAGTGGAATATCCTGTTGCGATAGTTGATGGACATAAAAATGCGAGCGTGACGGCCTTCGTTGACTACCTGAAGGGACCTGAATCGTCCGCTATCTTTAAACGTTACGGATTTACGACTCACGAATGATATTGACCGAACCTGAATGGCAGGCCGTGCTGCTGAGCCTGAAAGTCTCTTCCCTGGCGGTTGCGCTGAGTTTGCCCTTTGGGGTGTTCTTTGCCTGGTTACTGGTTCGCGTGAAGTTTCCAGGCAAAGCCCTGCTCGACAGTGTTCTCCATCTTCCGCTTGTCTTACCGCCTGTGGTGGTCGGATATCTGCTGCTGATCTCCATGGGGCGACGCGGTTTTATCGGCGAATGGCTGTACGACTGGTTCGGACTGACCTTTGCTTTCAGCTGGCGCGGCGCGGTTCTGGCCGCGGCAGTAATGTCCTTCCCGCTGATGGTGCGCGCTATCCGCCTGGCGCTGGAAGGGGTGGATATCCGGTTAGAACAGGCCGCCCGCACGCTGGGCGCAGGCCGCTGGCGGGTATTCCTGACCATTACGCTTCCGCTTACGTTACCGGGCATTATCGTCGGTACGGTGTTAGCCTTCGCCCGCTCGTTGGGTGAGTTTGGCGCGACCATCACCTTTGTGTCGAACATTCCCGGCGAGACGCGGACCATCCCGTCGGCCATGTATACCCTGATTCAGACCCCGGGAGGCGAAGGTGCGGCGGCCCGGCTGTGTATTATTTCGATTGTGCTCGCTCTGGTCTCGCTGCTGGTGTCTGAGTGGCTGGCGCGCCTCAGCCGTGAACGGATGGGGAAATCGTGATGCTGGAAATCAACTTTACGCAAACCCTGGGCAGTCACACCCTGACGCTGAACGAAACGCTGCCTGCCAGCGGTATCACCGCCATTTTTGGCGTGTCCGGGGCGGGGAAAACATCTCTGATTAATGCGATTAGCGGCCTGACGCGTCCCCAGTCTGGCCGTATTGTGTTAAATAACCGCGTCTTGAATGACGCGGAGAAGAAGGTCTGCCTGTCACCGGACAAACGCCGTATCGGCTATGTGTTTCAGGATGCGCGCCTGTTTCCGCACTACAGCGTTCGCGGGAACCTGCGTTACGGCATGGCAAAAAGCATGGCCGGACAGTTCAATAAGCTGGTGGCGCTGCTGGGCATCGAACCGCTGCTGGATCGTCTGCCGTCGTCGCTGTCGGGTGGTGAAAAACAGCGTGTGGCGATTGGCCGCGCCCTGTTAACCGCGCCGGAACTGCTGCTGCTGGATGAGCCGCTGGCCTCGCTGGATATTCCGCGCAAGCGCGAGCTGCTGCCGTATCTGCAACGTCTGGCGCGGGAAATCAACGTGCCCATGCTCTACGTCAGCCATTCGCTGGATGAAATTTTACATCTGGCCGACAAAGTGCTGGTGCTGGAAGCGGGCAGGGTGAAGGCATTCGGCAATCTGGAGGAGGTGTGGGGCAGCAGCGTTATGCATCCATGGCTGCCAAAGGAGCAGCAGAGCAGCATTCTGAAGGTGAGCGTGCTGGAGCACCATCCGCACTACGCGATGACCGCGCTGGCGCTGGGCGATCAGCATTTGTGGGTGAATAAAATCGATACGCCGATTCAGTCCACGTTACGGATCCGCATTCAGGCGTCGGATGTCTCATTGGTCCTGCAACCGCCGCTGCAAACCAGTATCCGCAATATTTTGCGCGCAAAAGTGGCGCAGTGTTTTGATGATAACGGCCAGGTGGAAGTGCAGCTGGAAGTGGGCAGCAGAACGCTGTGGGCGCGCATCAGCCCGTGGGCCAGGGATGAGCTGGGTATCAAGCCTGGCCTGTGGCTTTACGCGCAAATCAAGAGCGTTTCCATAACCGCCTGATCACAGCAGGTGGGTATAGATATACTGCGCGATGCTGTCGGTGGTGTTATCGCCAATCACCACGTCAGCGCGCGCTTTCACCGCGTCATCGGCATTACCCATCGCCACGCCCGTTCCGGACGCTTCCAGCATGCTGATGTCGTTATAGTTATCGCCGAAGGCAATTACGTCCTGCATTGATCCGCCCTGCGATTCAACGAACTGAGTCAGACGCCTTCCTTTGCTGTTGCCTTTGCGGGCGATATCCACCTGATCGTGCCAGGACCATTCACATTCCAGACCCAGCGTATGCTCGACATGTTTTGCGAAGGTATTCAGTTTGGCGGTGTCTTCATCGGTCAGGGCAAATTTCCAGATTGCTTCGACGTCTTCCGCCGCCTGGCGCAGGGAGGAAACCTGAGTGAACACCGGACGCTGCGCTTCCGGCAAAGACAGAGCCCAGTTGCTGGTGCGGATCACATGGCCGGTAGGGCGTTCATACACCATGGCGTTATCCACATACATCAGGCCGTGAATGGCGTGCTCATCCAGTAAATCAATCAATTGCAGCGCCTGCGTTACGGGAAGCGGATCGGAGGCTAAAACCTTTTTTGCCTGATAATCATACAAATAGGTGCCATTACAACAAATTGCAGGTGTATCTAAGCCCAGTGCCTGATAAAAAGGATGAATGGCTACGTGATGTCGACCCGTTACGATGAGAAGTTGATACCCCGCTTCCTGGGCTCGTTTGAGGGCCTCAAGAGAAGAGGGGAGCAGGGTTTTCTGAGGGGTAAGCAGTGTTCCGTCTAAATCCAGGGCAATCACTCGCGAGGTCATTTTTTGTTCCGGGTTAATGTTGAATTTAAGGTCTGTCGGGATGGTACACCGAGAGCGGAACCCTGCAAAATCCCGGACTACAATTCAGCATTCACCGTTAAAAATAATCAGGAGTATTCATGAAACAAACCGTTTATACCGCCAGTCCTGAAAGTCAGCAGATCCATGTCTGGCGTTTGAATACAGAAGGTTCGCTTACGCTGGTTCAGGTTGTTGATGTGCCAGGCCAGGTGCAGCCGATGGTCGTCAGCCCGGATAAACGTTTTCTTTATGTCGGCGTACGCCCCGAATTCCGCGTACTGGCATACCGCATCTCCCCGGATGACGGCGCGCTGACCTATACCGCAGAAGCCCCGCTGCCGGGCAGCCCGACCCATATTTCCACTGACCATAAAGGCAACTTTATCTTCAGCGGCTCCTACAATGCAGGCTGCGTGAGCGTCACCCGCCTGGAAGACGGTATTCCCGTTAAAACCGTCGACGTGGTAGAAGGGCTCGAAGGTTGCCACTCAGCCAACATTTCGCCGGATAACCGCACGCTGTGGGTGCCAGCGCTTAAGCAGGACCGCATCTGCCTGTTTACCCTGAGCGATGACGGCCATCTGGTCGCGCAGAGCCCGGCGGAAGTCACCACCGTTGAAGGCGCAGGCCCGCGCCACATGGTCTTCCACCCGAATCAGCAGTATGCCTATGTCGTTAACGAGCTGAACAGCTCGGTAGACGTGTGGGAGCTGAACGATCCTAACGGGCAGATCGAGTGCGTACAGACGCTGGACATGATGCCATCTGATTTCTCTGACACACGCTGGGCGGCAGACATTCACATCACGCCGGATGGCCGTCACCTGTATGCCTGTGACCGTACCTCCAGTCTGATCACCGTCTTCAGCGTCTCTGAAGACGGCAGCGTTCTGGCAGTTGAAGGCTTCCAGCCGACAGAAACCCAGCCGCGCGGCTTTAATGTCGACCACAGCGGCAAATACCTGATTGCGGCGGGGCAGAAATCCCACCACATTGCGCTCTATGAAATCCAGGGCGTGCAGGGGCTACTGGAAGAGAAAGGACGCTATGCGGTCGGACAAGGGCCGATGTGGGTTGTGATTAACGCTCATTGATCCGTAGACGAAAAAAACCTCGCAAATGCGAGGTTTTTTTATGCGCGGTTAATGCATGTGGCAGGCCGGGTAAGGCGCAGCCGCCACCCGGCAGCAGGCATTTTACTGCTTCGGCTCAGCAACCACTTTGCTACCCAGACCGCGGTTGTTGTATTCCCACATGCGGTTGAAGTTAGCGTCGTTCAGGTTACGCTGCACGTTGTCTTTATCATCCACCGTGCCGGTGTTGCCGGAGAAAGGACGTTTCGAGATCGCCGCATCCGCCCACGGTTTCGCCATGTTAAAGCCTTCGTTAATCACGCTGTCGCGGATCACGACCTGGCCGTTAGTGGCGGAGTCCACGTCCAGAGAGCGACCAAGCTGCGCCACGCCATCGCCAGCAGCAGTAAAGCGGCTATTCACGGCCAGGAAGCCATAGAACAGGTTAGACTGCGTGGCCGGTGCAAAGACGTAACCTTCCTGCTGCGTACGTGAATTCACCACGCGGAAGTCGGTGTTATCAAATACCACCGCGCCGCGACCGGAGACCATATCCACGTCGCCTTCAATGTAGCTGTTGGTGACCAGAGTACGCGTCAGACGGTTGTTCTGAAGGGTATTCTGCACGCCGCTGCTGGTCACGAAGAAGGTGTTCTGGCGGCCCAGGATATTGACGTTGTTAATCTGTACCTTGTCGCCATCGCTACGCAGCGCCACGGCCTGATGATTACCTGCGTCAACGCTGTCGCCCAGGGTGTTCTGAATGGTCAGGTTTTGCAATTGCAGGCCATTGTTTTGTGACCAGAATACCGCCGAACACATCACGCCAATGGTGGCGGCACGCTTGCGCTGGCAGTTATCAAACATATACCACGCCGGTTTACCTGGCATGTATTTACCGGCCGGGTTCACCAGATGGCGCCAGGTGGTGCTGTCGATCTCTGAATCAATCGCCAGGCCAATTTTTACGTCGACCGCTTTTTCGCCCAGGCCGTAAAGTGTAATGCTTCCCGGTGCCGCCGGAACATAAACGGTTCCTTCGTATTCACCCGGCAGGATGGCAATGTACTGACGAGATGCGCTGTGTTTGGTGATTGCGGCATCAACGGCTGCCTGAATAGAGGTGTGTGTAACGCCCTGCGCCCCGGCCGGGCCGACAACGAAGTCTGGCTGTTTCGGCAGGTTAATAGAAGAAGGCGTCCACGGGGCTGCATTGGGATCCATCGCCGAGAAATAGTGCGCACGGGTGAAGTTCTTCGCTTCAGCCGCTGACAGGATCGGACGGGAAGCGGTGCCCGGAGCAACCTGCTCAGAAGGTTGCTGATCCGGTGGTGTTGAACTGCAAGCGGATAAAGTCACGCCAAAGGCGAGTGCCAACGCCAGACGGGAAATCCTGGAAATATTCAAGGTAATGCTCCTGGGTATGCAAGTCTTATCTGGATAGACGAAATAGCCTGCTTTTTTATACTAAGTTGAGCGAAACGGGAAGATAAAAACCGGAAAAGTTGCATTTTTGCCCGCAGGCGACGGGAAAGTCATCACAAATAAATAACATTTTCCCCCAATGCGGTTGACAGCAGGCGGCAGATGAAAATAAATGTCTATACAACCCATGACAAGTGGAAGGCACATGCAGCAGCTTAATCCCGATGATGTTATATGGCGAAATGCGCGACTGGCAACCCTGGCGACAGGCGAGGCGGAACCCTACGGCCTGAGAGAACAACATGCCCTCGTTGTGCGCGGCCAGACGATTCTGGCCATTATTCCTGAATCCGAGATCCCCTCCGGGCATCGTCAGTGTGTCGATCTCGACGGGCGTCTGGTTACTCCCGGCCTGATCGATTGCCACACCCACCTGGTGTTCGGCGGCGATCGTGCAGCGGAATGGGAGCAACGGCTTAACGGCGTGTCATATCAGACCATTAGCGCGCAGGGCGGCGGAATTAACGCCACGGTCACGGCCACCCGCAACAGTTCGCCGGAAACGCTCCTGACGGTGGCGCAGCAGCGACTCCAGCGGCTGATGAATGAAGGCGTAACGACCGTTGAAATCAAATCAGGATACGGTCTGAATGCCGAAGCCGAAGAGAAAATGCTGCTGGTTGCCCGCCAGCTCAGCCTGAATAATCTGGTCGATATCAGCCCGACGCTGCTGGCCGCGCATGCCGTTCCTGCCGAGTACCGACAGGATCCGGATGCCTATCTGGCGCTGGTCTGTGAGCAGATCATGCCCACGCTGTGGCAAAAAGAGTTATTTGAAGCGGTGGACGTGTTTTGTGAAAACGTCGGCTTTACCCCGGCGCAAACCGAGCGCCTGTTCCGGGCCGCCGCCGCGCTCGGGATCCCGGTAAAAGGGCATGTAGAACAACTGTCGAATCTCGGCGGCGCGGCGCTGGTCAGCCAGTATAAAGGGCTGTCGGCCGATCATATTGAGTATCTCGATGATGCAGGTATTCAGGCGATGGCGCAAAGCGGCACGGTGGCGGTATTGCTCCCCGGCGCGTTCTATTTTCTTCAGGAGCGCCAGCGTCCACCGGTGGCGCAGCTCAGAGAGCAGGGTGTGCCGATGGCGGTGGCTACCGACTACAACCCGGGCACCAGTCCGTTTGCCAGCCTGCATCTGGCAATGAACATGGCCTGCGTCCAGTTTGGCCTCACGCCGGAAGAGGCCTGGGCTGGCGTGACGCGGCATGCGGCGCAGGCGCTAGGACGTGCTGCGACGCACGGGCAGTTAAAGCCCGGTTATGTGGCTGATTTCGTCGTCTGGGAGGCGAATCATCCGGTTGAGATGGTTTACGAGCCGGGGCGGAATCCTTTGCATCAACGCGTGTTTCGGGGGCAGGTAGCATGAAACTGTGGCATCCCGTCTCCCCGCAGGTCTGGCAGGGGCGTGACGACAGCGCCGAGTCCAGCACCGCGAAACGTCTCTTCCAGACCATACAGCAGCGCGAACACTTTTCTCCCGTGCCGTCAGGCATTGCCCTGCTGGGCTTTGAATGTGATGAAGGGGTTAAGCGTAACCAGGGCAGGCCCGGTGCTGCACAGGCGCCCGATGTGTTGCGCGGCGCGCTGGCGAATATGGCGAGCCATCAGGGGCATGCGCGACTCGTGGATATGGGTTCTGTTTATGTTGAAGGACACGCGCTGGAGGCGGCACAGCAGGCGCTGAGCGAGGTCATAACCGCGTGCCAGCAATCCGGGATGCGTACTCTGGTTTTCGGCGGTGGACATGAAACCGCCTGGGCGCACGGGCGCGGCGTGCTGGACGCCTTTCCGAACGATCGCATTGCGGTGATCAACCTGGATGCGCACCTCGATTTACGCAAGGCTGAACGGGCAACGTCCGGCACGCCGTTCCGCCAGCTGGCGCACTACTGCGCGTCTCAGTCTCGGGTGTTTCACTACGCCTGCCTGGGGGTAAGCCGTGCGGCGAATACTCAGGCGCTGTGGGAGGAAGCTGAGCGGTTGAACGTGACGCTGGTTGAAGATCTCGATTTTCGCCGGGATGCGCTATCCGCGCTGGATAGCGTGCTTACGCAGGCAGACCGGGTTTATCTCACCGTTGACCTCGATGTGCTGCCTGCCGCAGAAATGCCCGCCGTGTCCGCCCCTGCGGCGTTGGGGATCCCGGCGCTGGATCTGTTCCCGGTGATTGAGCGTATCTGCCGAAGCGGTAAACTACAGGCGGCGGATCTGGTGGAATTTAATCCGCACTACGATCGGGACGGTCAGGGGGCGAAGCTTGCCGCCCGACTGGCCTGGCAAATTGCTCACTGGTGGGCATAACAACATTCAAGGAGTCATGATGTTTTCACGCTCGCCCCTGCCGCAGCCGAGCCCTCCCGCGCCTTTTTACGAAAAGGTGAAGCAGGCGATCAGCGAAAAAATCGCAGCCGGCGTCTGGCGCCCGCATGACCGCATTCCGTCCGAAGCCGAACTGGTCGCGCAGTTTGGCTTTAGCCGAATGACCATCAACCGCGCACTGCGTGAACTGACCGATGAAGGGTTGCTGGTGCGCCTGCAAGGGGTCGGGACATTTGTGGCGGAGCCAAAAGGACAGTCGGCGCTGTTTGAAATCCGCAGCATTGCCGATGAAATTGCCGCCCGCAACCATCAGCACCACTGCGAGGTGCTGGTGCTTGAAGAGACGCAGGCCAGCGCCGAACAGGCCATCGAGCTGAACGTTACCGAGGGCACCCGGATTTTCCATTCGGTGATGGTGCACTATGAGAACGACATTCCGGTCCAGATTGAAGATCGCTGCGTCAACGCGGAGCGGATACCGGACTATCTGAATCAGGATTACACCCAAACCACACCGCATGCGTATCTCTCGCTCGTCGCCCCGCTGACGGAAGGGGAGCATATCGTGGAAGCCGTGCGCGCCACGCCGCAGGAATGCGAGCTGTTGCGTATTAAAGAGCACGATCCCTGCCTGCTGATCCGCCGTCGTACCTGGTCGTCCTCGCAAATTGTGTCGCATGCGAAGCTGCTGTTCCCGGGAAATCGCTACCGGTTGCAGGGCCACTTTATGTCATAAGTTTTATAAGCGTGATCGCTAACGCAATATAGCAAAATTGTATCTTTTTTGTTAAATCCGACCTTGTGTGTGCTTGTCTATACAAGTATATCTAAATGCATCATCTGTCCCTTATGAGGAACACACAATGTCGTCAGATAAATACCGCAAGCAGGATGTCCGCGCCGCGCGCGGCACCACGCTTACCGCAAAAAGCTGGCTCACCGAAGCACCGCTGCGCATGTTGATGAACAACCTTGATCCTGAGGTAGCAGAAAATCCCCACGAGCTGGTGGTCTACGGCGGCATTGGCCGCGCCGCACGCAACTGGGCGTGCTATGACGCGATTGTCGAGTCTTTGACGAATCTCGAAAACGACGAAACGCTGCTGGTGCAATCCGGCAAACCGGTTGGCGTATTCAAAACCCATAAAAATGCGCCCCGCGTGCTGATTGCCAACTCCAACCTGGTGCCGCACTGGGCGACGTGGGAACACTTCAACGAGCTGGACGCAAAAGGGCTGGCCATGTACGGCCAGATGACCGCGGGTAGCTGGATCTACATCGGCAGCCAAGGGATTGTGCAGGGCACCTATGAAACCTTCGTGGAAGCGGGCCGTCAGCACTATAACGGCTCACTGAAAGGCCGCTGGGTGCTCACCGCCGGACTGGGCGGCATGGGCGGCGCGCAGCCGCTGGCCGCGACGCTGGCGGGCGCGTGCTCCCTGAACATTGAGTGCCAGCAGAGCCGCATCGATTTCCGTCTGCGTACCCGCTATGTCGATGAACAGGCCGACAACCTCGATGACGCGCTGGCGCGCATCAAAAAGTACACCGCTGAAGGCAAAGCCGTGTCGGTTGCCCTGTGCGGCAACGCGGCGGATATTCTGCCGGAACTGGTGGCGCGCGGCGTGCGTCCGGATCTGGTCACCGACCAGACCAGCGCTCACGATCCGCTCCACGGCTATCTGCCAAAAGGCTGGACGTGGGAAGACTACCAGCAAAAAGCGGAAACCGATCCTGAGGGCACGGTACTGGCGGCTAAACGCGCCATGGCGGAACACGTCTCCGCGATGCTGGCCTTCAGTAAGATGGGTATTCCGACCTTTGATTACGGGAATAACATCCGCCAGATGGCGAAAGAAATGGGGGTGAATAACGCCTTTGACTTCCCCGGCTTCGTGCCCGCCTATATCCGTCCTCTGTTCTGCCGCGGCATTGGGCCGTTCCGCTGGGTTGCCCTGTCCGGCGATCCGGAGGATATCTACAAAACCGATGCCAGAGTGAAAGAGATTGTCGCCGATGACGAACACCTGCATCGCTGGCTGGATATGGCGCGCGAGCGCATTAACTTCCAGGGCCTGCCGGCGCGTATCTGCTGGGTCGGGCTGGAGTGGCGGCAAAAACTCGGCCTCGCCTTTAACGAAATGGTGCGCAGCGGCGAAGTCTCCGCGCCGATCGTCATTGGCCGCGACCACCTGGACTCCGGCTCTGTCGCCAGTCCGAACCGTGAAACCGAAGCCATGCGCGACGGCTCGGATGCGGTCTCCGACTGGCCGCTGCTGAATGCTCTGCTGAACACCGCCAGCGGCGCGACCTGGGTGTCGCTGCACCACGGCGGCGGCGTCGGGATGGGCTTCTCCCAGCATTCCGGGATGGTCATCGTCTGTGACGGAACTGATGAAGCGGCCGCGCGTATCGCTCGCGTGCTACACAACGACCCGGCAACCGGCGTGATGCGTCACGCGGATGCGGGTTACGAGATTGCCATTGATTGTGCCAAAGAGCAGGGGCTGAACCTGCCGATGATCCCCGCCACACAAGGAAAGCCTGCATGAACGCGTTAACACTTACTCCCGGCTCGCTGACGCTCCAACAGCTGCGTCACGTCTGGCGTCAGCCGGTGACACTCTCCCTTGATGAAAGCGCCCACCGTGCCATCAACGACAGCGTGGCCTGCGTGGAGGCGATTGTGGCGGAGGGGCGCACCGCCTATGGCATCAACACCGGGTTTGGCCTGCTGGCGCAGACCCGCATCGCCACGCACGATCTGGAGAATTTACAGCGTTCGCTGGTGCTGTCGCACGCGGCGGGGGTTGGCCAGCCGCTGGAGGATGAGATCGTCCGCCTGATGATGGTGTTGAAAATCAACAGTCTGGCACGAGGGTTTTCCGGCATTCGTCTGAACGTGATCCAGGCGCTGATGGCGCTGGTCAATGCGGAAGTTTATCCGTGGATCCCGGCGAAGGGCTCCGTCGGCGCCTCCGGCGATCTGGCGCCGCTGGCGCATATGTCACTGCTCCTGCTGGGTGAAGGCCAGGCGCGCTGGCAGGGCGAGTGGCTGCCTGCGAAAGAGGCGCTGAAAAAAGCCGGGTTAACGCCGATTACCCTCGCGGCAAAAGAGGGGCTGGCGCTGCTCAACGGCACGCAGGCCTCGACCGCTTTCGCGCTGCGCGGCCTGTTTGAAGCGGAAGATCTGTTCGCCTCCGCGGTGGTGTGCGGTGCGCTGACCACCGAGGCGGTGCTCGGCTCGCGTCGTCCGTTCGACGCGCGTATTCACGAGGTGCGTGGCCAGCGCGGTCAGATTGATGCCGCTGCCATGTACCGCCACGTACTTACCGATACCAGCGACATTGCCGAATCACACCATAACTGCGAGAAGGTGCAGGATCCGTATTCCCTGCGCTGCCAGCCGCAGGTGATGGGCGCATGCCTGACGCAGCTGCGCCAGGCGGCAGAAGTGCTGCTGGTGGAGGCCAATGCGGTGTCCGATAACCCGCTGGTGTTTGCTCAGGAAAACGAGGTGGTTTCTGGCGGCAACTTCCACGCCGAGCCGGTGGCGATGGCGGCAGATAATATCGCGCTGGCGATTGCCGAAATCGGGGCGCTGTCTGAGCGTCGAATCGCGCTGATGATGGATAAGCACATGTCCCAGCTGCCACCATTCCTGGTGCGTAACGGCGGCGTGAACTCGGGCTTTATGATCGCCCAGGTCACCGCCGCGGCACTGGCAAGCGAGAACAAGGCGCTGTCGCACCCGCACAGCGTGGACAGCCTGCCAACCTCAGCCAACCAGGAAGATCACGTGTCGATGGCCCCGGCTGCCGGGCGTCGTCTGTGGGAGATGGCCTCTAACACCCGCGGCGTGCTGGCGGTGGAGTGGCTGGCGGCGTGTCAGGGTATTGATTTGCGCGAAGGGCTAACATCCAGCCCGCTGCTGGAGCAGGCGCGTCATACGCTGCGCGAGCACGTTACGCACTACGATGACGACCGCTTCTTTGCGCCGGATATTGATAAGGCGATGCAGCTTCTGGAAGAAGGGCGGCTGGTGGGGTTATTGCCTTCCGTGCTGTGATTTTTACCCTCACCCTAACCCTCTCCCTGTGGGAGAGGGCCGGGGTGAGGGCATCAGCCCGCACGATTACGAATACATCGCCGTAATCGACGCGCTACCCAGCGAATGGAAATGCACGTTAAAGCCTACCATCGCGCCGCTCGCCCCTTCGTCGACCTCAATCTTGTCTACATCCAGCGCGTGCACGGTGAAGATATAGCGGTGCGTTTCCCCTTTTGGCGGCGCCGCGCCGCCGTAGCCCGCTTTGCCAAAGTCAGTGCGCGTCTGAATCGCACCGTCAGGCAGAGCAACCAGATCGGAACCGGAGCCCTGCGGTAATACGCGCGTGTCGGCGGGCAGGTTTGCCACGATCCAGTGCCACCAGCCCGACCCGGTTGGTGCATCCGGATCGTAGCAGGTCACAACAAAACTTTTGGTTCCCGCTGGCACATCGTCCCACGCCAGATGGGGAGAGATATTATCCCCCTGATAACCCATCCCGTTAAACACGTGACGTTCCGGCAGCTTTTCGCCGTCGCGCAAATCTTTACTGATGATTTTCATCCGATTTTCCTCGTTACTCACTCATTCAGAAAGTGTAACGCATGGGGTTAAATCGCGAAATGCGCTGAAGTGTTAACGGCTTCAACCACTGCCCCGGTCAGCTTGCGGAGCTGATCCGCAGAAATGCTGTACGGCGGCATGAGGTAAATCAGCTTACCGAAAGGTCGCACCCACACGCCCTGGTCAACGAAGAAGCGCTGCAACGCGGCCATGTTCACCGGATGCGTTGTCTCGATTACCCCGATGGCGCCCAGTACGCGGACGTCCGCGACGTATTCCGCCTCCGCCGGCGCGCTTAACTGCTGCTTCAGCTGCGCCTCAATCGCCGCCACCTGCGTCTGCCACGCGCCGCTCTCCAGAATGGCGAGGCTTTCGCTTGCCACGGCGCAGGCCAGCGGGTTGCCCATAAACGTCGGGCCGTGCATAAAGCAGCCCGCGTCGCCGTCGCTGATGGTGTCGGCAACCTGGCGCGTGGTAAGCGTGGCGGAGAGTGTCATGGTACCGCCGGTGAGGGCTTTCCCCAGGCACAGAATATCCGGCGCGATCCCCGCATGCTCGCAGGCAAACAGCTTCCCGGTACGGCCAAAGCCGGTGGCGATCTCATCGGCAATCAGCAAAATTCCTTCGCGGTCGCACATCTTCCGAATGCGCTTCAGCCACTCGGGGTGATAGATCCGCATTCCGCCCGCGCCCTGCACAATCGGTTCGAGAATAACGGCGGCAATCTCGTGGCGATGGGCCGCCATCAGCCGCGCGAAGCCCACCATATCCATCTCGTCCCATTCGCCGTCGAAGCGGCTCTGCGGGGCTGGCGCAAACAGGTTTTCCGGCAGATAGCCTTTCCACAGGCTGTGCATGGAGTTGTCCGGATCACATACCGACATTGCGCCGAAGGTGTCGCCATGATAGCCGTTGCGGAAGGTGAGGAACCGCTGGCGCGTTTCGCCCTTCGCATGCCAGTACTGCAACGCCATTTTCATCGCCACTTCCACGGCCACCGAGCCGGAGTCGGCCAGGAAAACACACTCCAGCGATTCAGGCGTCATCGCTACCAGGCGACGGCATAAATCCACCGCGGGCTGATGCGTGATCCCGCCAAACATCACGTGTGACATCTGGTCAATCTGCGCTTTCATCGCCGCGTTCAGACGCGGGTGGTTGTAGCCATGGATCGCCGCCCACCAGGAAGACATCCCGTCAACAAGCCGCTCGCCGCTGGCGAGATGCAGCTCGCAGCCGTGGGCAGAGGCTACCGGATAGACGGGAAGGGGGCGGGTCGTGGAGGTGTAAGGGTGCCAGATATGCTGCTTGTCGAAGGCGAGATCGTCCTGGGTCATAATCGACTTGTAAACCATTTTGAAAAGTTTTAGGTTTACAAGTATAAACCGAACCGACAATTAACAAAACCCTCTGGAGAAGCCCGATGGCTCACCACGCACGCTGGACGATGTCGCAAGTCACTGAATTATTCAATAAACCTTTCCTGGAGCTGATGTTTGAGGCGCAACAGGTGCACCGCCAGCACTTCGATCCGCGTCATGTTCAGGTCAGCACGCTGCTGTCGATCAAAACCGGGGCTTGCCCGGAAGACTGCAAATATTGCCCGCAAAGCGCGCGCTATAAAACCGGTCTCGAATCCGAGCGCCTGATGGAAGTCGAGCAGGTGCTCGACTCCGCGCGCAAGGCCAAAAACGCTGGCTCGACCCGCTTCTGCATGGGCGCGGCGTGGAAAAATCCGCATGACCGCGACATGCCCTATCTGGAGCAGATGGTGAAGGGGGTGAAGGAGATGGGGCTTGAAGCCTGCATGACCCTGGGTACGCTGAACGAAGAGCAGGCGCAGCGTCTCTCGGCGGCGGGGCTGGATTACTACAACCACAACCTTGATACCTCGCCGGAGTTCTACGGCAACATCATCACCACGCGTACCTATCAGGAGCGTCTGGACACGCTGGATAAAGTGCGTGATGCGGGGATCAAGGTCTGTTCCGGCGGGATCGTGGGACTGGGCGAGACGGTAAAAGATCGTGCCGGCCTGCTGTTACAGCTGGCAAACCTGCCGACCCCGCCGGAAAGCGTGCCCATCAACATGCTGGTGAAGGTAAAAGGCACGCCGCTGGCGGATAACGAGGACGTGGATGCCTTCGATTTCATCCGCACCATCGCGGTGGCGCGCATCATGATGCCGACCTCTTACGTTCGCCTCTCTGCCGGTCGCGAGCAGATGAGCGAGCAGACCCAGGCGATGTGCTTCATGGCCGGGGCCAACTCCATCTTCTACGGCTGCAAACTGCTGACCACGCCAAACCCGGAAGAGGACAAAGATGTCCAGCTGTTCCGCAAGCTGGGGCTGAACCCACACCAGACCGGGGTACAGGCGGGGGATAACGAGCAACAGCAGCAGCTGGAGCAGCAGATTTTTAACGCCGACACCGACCAGTTCTACAACGCGGCAGCCGTATGACCTGGCAGGCACGTATCAGGACCGCGCTCGACGAGCGGCGGGCGGCAGATGCGTTTCGGGTGCGCAGGGTAGTGGAAAACGGTGCAGGCCGTTTTCTCACCCGGGAAGGAGAGCGGTTCTGTAATTTCTCCAGCAACGATTATCTGGGACTGAGCCAGCACCCGCAGATCGTTCGCGCCTGGCAGCAGGGCGCGGATCGTTACGGCGTGGGCAGCGGTGGCTCCGGGCACGTCAGCGGCTACACCACGGCGCATCAGGCGCTGGAGGAAGAGCTGGCCGACTGGCTGGGCTACCCGCGGGCGCTGCTGTTTATCTCCGGTTTTGCCGCGAATCAGGCGGTGATTGCCGCCCTGATGGGCAAAGATGACCGCATCGTCGCGGACCGCCTGAGCCACGCGTCTCTGCTTGAAGCGGCCAGTCTCAGCCCGGCGCAGCTGCGGCGTTTTGCCCATAACAATGCCTCTCAGCTGAACGTTCTGCTGGGTAAACCCTGTTCAGGGCTTCAGCTGGCGGTGACGGAAGGGGTATTCAGCATGGACGGCGACAGCGCGCCCCTTGCCACCTTGCATGACGTCGCAAAACAGCAGAACGCCTGGCTGCTGGTCGACGATGCCCACGGCATTGGCGTCACCGGCGAGGAGGGACGCGGAAGCGCGCACCAGCAACGCGTCAGGCCGGAACTGCTGGTGGTCACCTTCGGCAAAGGCTTCGGCGTCAGCGGCGCCGCGGTGTTGTGCAGCGAGCCGGTGGCCGATTACCTGGTGCAGTTCGCCCGGCACCTGATCTACAGCACCAGCATGCCCCCGGCGCAGGCCGTGGCGCTCTCAGCGTCGCTTGCGGTGATCCGCGGCGAAGACGGCGCTGAACGCCGGGCGCGCCTGGCCGACCATATTCAGCGTTTTCGCCGGGGGATAAGCGAGCTGTCTTACCGGCTTACCGACTCGCACAGCGCCATTCAGCCCGTAATTGTGGGTGAAAACCATCGGGCGCTGATGGTGGCACAGGCGCTACGAGAACGCGGGCAGTGGGTCACGGCGATCCGCCCACCCACCGTGCCACCAGGCACCGCGCGCTTGCGTCTGACGCTCACGGCAGCGCATGAGCCGCAGGATATCGATACGCTTCTGGAGGCACTGTATGTCTCTCGTCAATAAACAGGCCGTTGCCGCCGCGTTTGGCCGGGCAGCGCAAAGCTATTCACAGCACGATGAGCTGCAACGCCTGAGCGCCCGCGGGCTGCTGGCCGCGCTCGGTGACGGGCGTTTTGCGCAGGTGCTCGACGCAGGCTGCGGGCCAGGCGGCAATAGCCGTTACTGGCGCGCAACAGGTAGCCACGTTACGGCGCTGGATTTATCCGCGCAGATGCTGGATGAAGCCCGCCAGCAGCAGTCAGCAGACCGTTATCTGGTGGCCGATATCGAGGCCATCCCGCTGGAGGATGCGCTGTTTGACCTCGTCTGGAGCCATCTGGCGGTGCAGTGGTGCGCCAGCCTGCCGCAGGCCCTACGCGAGTTATACCGCGTGGCGCGGCCCGGCGGAGCGGTGGCCTTTACCACCCTGCTGGAAAGTTCGTTGCCGGAGCTGAATCAGGCGTGGAGGGCAGTGGATGCACAGCCTCATGCCAACCGGTTTCTCTCGCACGAACAGGTCACTCAGGCGCTGGCAGGCTGGCGCTGTCGCAGCGTGGTCCAGACCGTCACCCTCGAATTTAGCGATGCGTTAAGCGCCATGCGATCGCTTAAGGGAATAGGCGCGACGCACCTGCACGCCGGACGGGAGAAGAAACCCCTTACCCGCGGCCAACTCCAGCGTCTCGAGCTGGCCTGGCCGCAGGAGCGGGGCCGGTTCCCGCTCTCTTATCATCTTTTTCATGGGATTATTGAACGTGACTGAACGTTATTTTGTTACCGGCACGGACACTGAAGTCGGTAAAACGGTTGCCAGCGCCGCGCTGTTGCAGGCGGCGCGTCTGCTGGGGAAAACAACTGCCGGGTATAAGCCCGTAGCCTCCGGCAGCGAGATGACGCCGGAAGGCTTACGCAATACCGATGCGCTGGCGCTACAGCGTAATAGCAGCCTTGCGCTGGCCTATTCTGCGGTGAACCCCTATACCTTTGCTGAACCCACCTCGCCGCACATCGTCAGCGCCGATGAAGATCGTCCGATTGATTTTTCGGTGCTCTCTTCCGGGTTACGCGACCTGGAAACGCAGGCCGACTGGGTGCTGGTGGAGGGGGCTGGCGGCTGGTTTACCCCGCTGTCCGACGAGCAGACATTTGCTGACTGGGTGCAGGCCGAGCAGCTTCCTGTCATTCTGGTGGTCGGCGTGAAGCTTGGCTGTATCAATCACGCCATGCTGACCGCTCAGGCCGTGCAGCAGGCCGGGTTGCGTCTGGCAGGGTGGATTGCCAATGACGTGGTTGCGCCGGGTAAACGTCATGCTGAGTATCTGGCGACGCTGAAGCGGGGGCTGCCTGCGCCGTTTCTCGGCGAGATCCCGTGGCTTGCCGACGGCGCAGAGCAGGCGGAAACCGGACGCTATCTTGACCTTAGCGCCTTATGTTCCGCGCCATCCAGTGCGCAATAAGGTCGTCATCCAGCTCGTTAACGTGGCCCTGTGCCACGTTACGCCCGCGATAGAGCATGCAGAAACGATCCGCTACCCGGCGGATAAACGACAGCTGTTGCTCAGCTAACAGCACCGTCATTCCCAGCTCCCGATTCAGCCGCACCAGCAACTGCCCCAGCCTGCGCGCGAAACCGTGCCCTGCGCCATACATGGGCTCATCCAGAATCAACACGCGCGGGCGATTAACCAGCGCACTGGCGAGAGCCAGCTGATACTGGTCGTCGGGGGACAGCGCAGAGGCACGGCTCTGTCGCAGCGGATAGAGCTCCGGAAACAGGGCGTACACGTCATTTTTTGATGTCGGGTCGGGTTTCCCCGTCGCCCGCATAGCGATATGCAGATTTTCATCGACGGTCAGCTGGGAAAATATCCGCCGATCCTGCGGGACGTAGCCTATCGTCGGCGGCGCCGTGAATGCTGACGCAGGGCTGAGCAAATTACGCGGCGGCGCGCCAGCCTCATGCCAGATGATGGTGCCGCTCTCAACGGGCACCTTTCCGGTAATGCAGTTCATGAGCGTGGATTTACCCATGCCAGGCAGGCCAACAATGCCCGTACAGATGCCTTGCGGGAAATCGATATTCACGTTCCATAGCGTATGTTGGCTTCCGTAAAACTGATTTACAGCACGCAGACTCAACATCTTTCTCTCCTTAAAAATATGTGGGGGTGATGCACAGAGTGATGTCTGCAAAACGCCTGCCAGGAACTTCATAATGATTAAAAAAAGGCCATTTTTAGGAATAACTCACTATCAAAAGCTGTAGGTTTATACGAAATGCACATTCCCGGTGCCGCGTATGTCGAATCGTGGTGCAGGAGAAATGACAGAATTGTGATTAAGATCTCGCCAGTTGCTTATGAAAAAATGAACGTTTTCCAGGCAAAAAAGAGTGATAAAAATTTTTTACTGCCGCTTCGTGGGAAAAACCGGGAATTTGCTGAAGTGCATGCTGTACGGGCTGGAGGCAGTTATCCACTATTCCTGTGGATAACCTTGTGCATTAGAGTTAGAAAACACGCGATAAGCGAGAGAATACGCGGGTTACGACCAAATTGATGGGAAACGCGGCTTAATAAATTAGTCTTTATTTTTTAACGAATTAGATAAAAGCAATTCCCTCAACGCCAGCGACACCTGTTGCCATAAAACTTTCATAACCGCCCTTGACAAATGTTAAAAAAGTAATAGTTCTGGGGATAACCCCCTGAGGCTGGTGTTTTATTTTGTCACAGTCGAAATTTGGCTCGCGAACGCACTAATCCTCTCTGCGCTACGCTAAATATCCTGACACGCTACTGGTTTTTCATCCAGTGTTTTTTACTGGCAATCCTGGCCACAACGAGTAAAATTACTCACCTGCCGCTTATTCTGTCATCAGGTCGTCGCCCATGAGTAAACCGTTTAAACTGAATTCTGCTTTCCGTCCTTCCGGGGATCAGCCCGAGGCTATTCGTCGCCTGGAAGAGGGGCTGGAGGACGGGCTGGCGCACCAGACCCTGCTGGGGGTTACCGGTTCGGGCAAAACCTTCACCATTGCCAACGTCATTGCCGATCTCCAGCGTCCGACGATGGTCCTCGCGCCGAACAAAACGCTGGCGGCGCAGCTGTATGGTGAGATGAAAGAGTTCTTCCCGGAAAACGCGGTGGAGTATTTCGTCTCCTACTACGACTACTACCAGCCGGAAGCCTACGTTCCCAGCTCCGACACGTTTATCGAGAAAGATGCCTCGGTGAACGAACATATCGAGCAGATGCGTTTGTCGGCGACCAAGGCGCTGCTGGAGCGTCGTGATGTGGTGGTGGTGGCCTCGGTGTCGGCGATCTACGGCCTGGGCGATCCGGATCTCTATCTCAAGATGATGCTGCACCTGACGCAGGGGATGATCATCGATCAGCGGGCGATTTTGCGCCGTCTGGCGGAGTTGCAGTACACCCGTAACGATCAGGCGTTCCAGCGCGGGACCTTCCGCGTGCGTGGCGAGGTGATTGATATCTTCCCGGCGGAATCGGACGACATGGCGCTGCGCGTGGAGCTGTTCGACGAAGAAGTTGAACGCCTGTCACTGTTCGATCCGTTGACCGGTCACGTCGAGTCGGTGATCCAGCGCTTCACCATCTACCCGAAAACGCACTACGTGACGCCACGCGAGCGTATCGTGCAGGCGATGGAAGAGATCAAAATTGAGCTGGCGGACCGCCGCAAGGTGCTGCTGGCGAACAATAAGCTGCTGGAAGAGCAACGCCTGAGCCAGCGTACCCAGTTCGATCTGGAGATGATGAACGAGCTGGGCTACTGCTCCGGCATCGAAAACTACTCGCGCTACCTCTCCGGGCGCGGGCCGGGCGAAGCGCCGCCGACGCTGTTTGACTACCTTCCGGCGGACGGCCTGCTGGTGATCGACGAATCCCACGTTACGATCCCCCAGATCGGCGGGATGTACCGCGGTGACCGCGCGCGTAAAGAGACGCTGGTTGAGTACGGGTTCCGACTGCCGTCAGCGCTGGACAACCGTCCGATGAAGTTTGAAGAATTTGAGGCGCTTGCTCCGCAGACCATCTACGTATCGGCGACGCCGGGCAACTACGAGCTGGAAAAATCCGGTGATGACGTGGTGGACCAGGTGGTGCGTCCGACCGGGCTGCTGGATCCGATTATCGAGGTGCGTCCGGTGGCGACGCAGGTGGACGATCTGCTCTCGGAAATACGTGCCCGTTCCGCCATCAACGAGCGCGTGCTGGTTACCACGCTCACCAAACGTATGGCGGAAGATTTGACGGAGTATCTGGAAGAACACGGCGAGAAGGTGCGGTATCTGCACTCGGATATCGATACCGTGGAGCGTATGGAGATCATCCGCGATCTGCGTCTGGGCGAGTTCGACGTGCTGGTAGGAATTAACCTTCTGCGAGAAGGTCTGGATATGCCGGAGGTGTCGCTGGTGGCGATTCTGGACGCGGACAAAGAGGGCTTCCTGCGTTCCGAGCGCTCGCTGATCCAGACCATTGGCCGCGCCGCGCGTAACGTCAACGGGAAGGCGATCCTGTACGGGGATAAAATCACCCCGTCGATGGCCAAAGCGATTGGCGAAACGGAACGTCGTCGCGAGAAGCAGCAGCGCTATAACGAAGAGCACGGCATCACGCCGCAGGGGCTGAACAAGAAGGTGGTGGATATCCTGGCGCTGGGTCAGAACATTGCGAAGACCAAAGCGAAAGGCCGCGGCAAGGCCCGTTCAGTGGTGGAAGAGGATACCGTCGCGCTGACGCCGAAAGCGTTGCAGCAGAAGATCCACGAGCTGGAAGGGCAGATGATGCAGCATGCGCAGAACCTGGAGTTCGAAGAGGCCGCCCAAATCCGCGATCAGCTGCATCAGCTGCGGGATCTGTTTATTGCGGCATCGTGAATTTTTTGCCCGGTGGCGTTTTCTCCCTCTCCCTGTGGGAGAGGGCCGGGGTGAGGGCATCAGGCCGCACAAAACGAACCTAACCTAATGCCTGAATCGCCTTCTCCAGCGCCTCGCGTAGCAGATGGCGGTCGTGGCGATATTTAATATCGCTGGCTTCCAGCGGCTCCTGTACCACCACGCGATCGCCAATCCCTGATACATCCACTTTCGGTCCGACCACGACACCATCGATAATTTTCTTACCAACGTACTGTTCCATCAGGTCCAGCTTATCCGCCAGCGACAGGCTTGCCGCCGCCGGGCTGAGTTCGCGGCCTAAATTACCGATATAGACCATGGGCGCAGGCGTTCTGCGCAGCGCCTGCGCCAGCTCTTTCACCAGCAGGATCGGCATCAGGCTGGTGTAAAAACTTCCCGGCCCAATCAGGATCAGATCGGCCTCGCCAATCGCTTCTACCGCTTCACGCGTTGCGGGTACGCTGGGGTAGGTCATCAGCTCTTTTGGCGGCAGAAGAAGCTGGTCGATATTCACTTCACCATACACTTCGTGATCGTCAGCATCGATCGCCATCAAATCTACCGGCTGTTCGGACATTGGGATCAGGAACGCATCCACTTTTAGCAGGTTACGAATTAAATTGATCGCTTCCAGAGGGCGCACGCTCAGGTGATCCAGCGCCTTTAACATCAGATTTCCAAGGTTATGGCCTGAAAGTTCGCCATTCCCGCCAAAACGGTACTCAAACATCGCCGAGGCCACGCTTGGCTCAGTGATGAGCTGGTTGAGGCAGTTGCGCATGTCGCCCCAGGCTATCCCGCCTTCAGCACGTCGGATCCGCCCGGTTGAGCCGCCGTTGTCCGTTGTTGTCACGATGCCCGTCAGGCGCGAGCCCAGTGACGATAACGACGACATAACCCGTCCCAGCCCGTGACCTCCGCCAAGAGCGACCACGCGGTCCAGATCCGCAAAAGTGCGATTGCGCATACCTATTCCTTATCCTGTTAAGCTTGCGTCACAGTAACGCAACTACTCCTAAAAGACGATGCCTCTCACAATCCATAATGACGTATATCAATGCGAAAGCGCTGTTTTTGCGTATTCTGTAGTGAAAATGCACGATAACATCGTTATGTATAAATTTATATAGCGAAAAGCGACAATGGCGAAGTGGCGATTTCCACGCTACTATCGCCATAACCACGTTTTCAAAACTGAAAACATACACTCTAGCCCTGGCGCCTGTGTCGAGAGATATGGCGCCCTGGCCGTGGCGGATTTGCCACCAGGGTACAGAAAGAAATGACTGTGCCTCCCGATCTGGAAAGGTGTACATGGCTTCACAACTTACTGATGCTTTCGCGCGTAAGTTTTACTACTTGCGTCTGTCGATTACCGATGTGTGCAACTTCCGTTGCACCTACTGCCTGCCCGATGGCTACAAGCCGGGCAGCGTCACCAATAATGGCTTTCTCTCCGTGGATGAAGTACGCCGCGTTACGCGTGCGTTCTCGGAACTCGGCACGGAAAAAGTGCGTCTTACCGGGGGAGAGCCCTCCCTGCGTCGTGATTTCCCTGACATTATTGCCGCCGTGCGTGAAAACGAACGTATCCGCCAGATCGCGGTGACCACCAACGGTTACCGCATGGCGCGTGACGTGGCGTACTGGCGCGATGCGGGGCTGACGGCGATCAACGTCAGCGTGGACAGCCTTGATGCCCGGCAGTTTCACGCCATTACCGGTCAGGACAAGTTCCGCCAGGTGATGGACGGCATCGATGCGGCGTTTACCGCCGGGTTCGAAAAAGTCAAAGTCAACACGGTGCTGATGCGCGACGTAAACCACCATCAGTTGGACACCTTCCTGGCGTGGATTAAATCCCGTCCCATTCAACTGCGTTTTATCGAGCTGATGGAAACGGGCGAGGGCAGCGAGCTGTTCCGCCGTCACCATATTTCCGGCATGGTGTTGCGCGATGAACTGCTGAAACGCGGCTGGATCCACCAGATCCGCCAGCGCAGCGATGGCCCGGCGCAGGTTTTTTGTCATCCGGATTATGAAGGCGAAATCGGCCTGATCATGCCCTATGAAAAAGACTTCTGTGCCAGCTGCAACCGCCTGCGTGTCTCCTCCGTTGGCAAGCTCCATCTTTGCCTGTTCGGGGATGGCGGCGTCGATCTGCGCGATTTGCTGGAAGATGACGCTCAACAGGACGCGCTTGAAGCACGCATTTCCGAGGCGCTGACGCACAAAAAGCAGACCCATTTCCTGCATCAGGGCAACACCGGCATTACTCAGAACCTGTCCTATATCGGCGGGTAATCAGGCTTTAGAAGGAACCAGAAGATGAGTCAAGTAAGCGCGGAATTTATCCCGACACGCATTGCTATTCTTACCGTTTCCGAACGTCGTGGTGAAGAGGATGATACCTCCGGCCACTGGCTGCGCGAGGCGGCACACGAAGCCGGACACCAGATTGTTGATAAAGCGATCGTCAAAGAAAACCGTTACGCCATTCGCGCTCAGGTCTCACAGTGGATTGCGAACGATGACGTCCAGGTGGTGCTGATCACTGGCGGCACCGGCTTTACCGCAGGCGACCAGGCGCCGGAAGCGCTGCTCCCGCTGTTCGATCGCGAAGTGGAAGGCTTCGGCGAAGTGTTCCGCATGCTCTCGTTTGAAGAGATTGGTACCTCTACGCTTCAGTCCCGTGCTGTCGCGGGGGTGGCGAACAAGACGCTGATCTTCGCCATGCCGGGGTCGACCAAAGCCTGCCGCACCGCGTGGGAAAACATTATTGCCCCGCAGCTGGATGCTCGTACCCGTCCGTGTAATTTCCATCCCCATTTAAAGAAATAAGCTATGTCACAACTGACCCACATAAACGCCGCTGGCGAAGCGCATATGGTGGATGTCTCCGCCAAAGCCGAAACGGTGCGCGAGGCGCGTGCTGAAGCGTTCATCACCATGCTGCCGGAGACGCTGGCGATGATTATCGACGGCAGCCATCACAAGGGTGATGTGTTTGCCACCGCCCGTATCGCTGGTATTCAGGCCGCTAAACGTACCTGGGACCTCATCCCGCTCTGCCATCCGCTGATGCTCAGCAAAGTGGAGGTAAATTTGCAGGCGCAGCCGGCGCATAATCGCGTGCGTATCGAGTCCTTGTGCCGCTTAACCGGGAAAACCGGCGTGGAGATGGAGGCGTTGACGGCGGCCTCCGTGGCGGCGCTGACCATCTACGACATGTGTAAAGCGGTGCAGAAAGATATGGTGATTGGCCCGGTGCGTCTGTTGGCAAAAAGCGGCGGCAAATCCGGCGATTTTAAGGTAGAAAGCCATGATTAAGGTGCTCTTTTTTGCCCAGGTCCGTGAGCTGGTCAATACCGACAGCCTGACGCTGGACGGCTCTTTCGAAAACGTCGCCGCCCTGCGCGCGCATCTGGCGGCGCAAGGCGACCGTTGGGCGCTGGCGCTGGATGAAGGCAAACTGCTGGCCGCCGTGAATCAGACGCTGGTGGAGTTGACCCACCCGCTGGCCGATGGGGACGAAGTGGCCTTCTTCCCGCCGGTCACAGGGGGTTAAGATGACGGAAACCCGAATTCTGGTCGGCCCTGAGCGCTTTAGCGTCGGTACCGAATACAGCTGGCTGGCAGAGCGCGATGAAGACGGCGCGGTCGTGACGTTTACCGGAAAAGTGCGTAACCACAACCTCGGCGACAGCGTAAAAGCGCTGACGCTGGAGCACTATCCGGGGATGACCGAAAAATCACTGGCGGCCATTGTCGAAGAGGCGCGAGGCCGCTGGCCGCTGGGACGCGTTACGGTTATCCATCGCATCGGCGAAATGTGGCCCGGCGAAGAGATTGTGTTTGTCGGCGTCACCAGCGCCCATCGCGGGAGTGCGTTTGCGGCGGGGGAGTTCATCATGGATTATCTTAAAACCAAAGCGCCGTTCTGGAAACGTGAAGCGACGCCGGAAGGTGAGCGCTGGGTGGAATCACGCGACAGCGATAAGCATGCCGCCAGCCGTTGGTAACAGGTTTACGTGGATGTGTTAGTCTTATCGTGTGTGTTTACTTAATCAGGAGTGAATCATGGACCGATTTCCGCGTTCCGATTCGATAGTTCAGCAGACCCGTAGCGGGCTGCAAACCTACATGGCTCAGGTATATGGCTGGATGACGGTTGGCCTGCTGCTTACCGCGTTTATCGCGTGGTATGCGGCAAACACGCCTGAACTGATGATGTTTATCTTCTCCAGCAAAATCACCTTCTTTGGGCTGATTATTGCGCAACTGGCGCTGGTATTTGTGCTCTCCGGGCTGGTGCACAAGCTCAGCTCGGGTATGGCGACCACGCTGTTTATGCTCTATTCGGCGCTGACCGGGCTGACGCTTTCCAGTATTTTCATCGTTTACACCTACTCCTCCATCGCCAGCACCTTTGTGGTGACCGGCGGGATGTTCGGTGTGATGAGCCTGTACGGCTACACCACCAAACGTGACCTGAGCGGCTTCGGCAACATGCTGTTTATGGGGCTGATTGGGATTGTGCTGGCGTCGCTGGTGAACCTGTGGCTGAAGAGTGACGCGCTGATGTGGGCGGTGACCTATATCGGGGTGGTGATCTTCGTGGGCTTAACCGCCTACGACACCCAGAAGCTGAAAAACATCGGTGAACAAATTGATGTTCGTGACAGTTCCAACCTGCGCAAATACTCGATTCTGGGCGCGTTGACGCTTTATCTGGACTTCATCAACCTGTTCCTGATGCTGCTGCGTATCTTCGGCAACCGTCGTTAGTGAGGGTGGCGCTGTCTGATGCCCTCACCCTGACCCTCTCCCACAGGGCTGAGGGTTCCCCAGAAAAATGAAAAGCACGATGAAGTGTGATCTACTGGTTGCGCTAACAAATCA
>NZ_JBMKIC010000020.1:0-89845 GCF_049238665.1 Enterobacter cloacae complex sp. IR5450 | reverse complement strand
AAGCTGGGAAAAGAGTACAGTAATATGGTCATGGTGGCATGACCATATTACTGGGGATCCCTCAGCCCACAGGGAGAGGGAAATGCAGACGTTACAGCAGCTTAGCCAGACGATTAATGTCGGACTGAATGGCTCCGGCGGTGACATCGCGCCCCGCGCCCGGGCCACGGATCACCAGCGGGTTATCGCGGTACCAGCGGCTTTCGATGGCGAAGACGTTGTCGCATGGCAGGAGCGCCGCCAGCGGATGTTCAGGACGCACCGCCTCCACGCCCACGCGCGCTTTACCGTTCGCCTCGAAGCGCGCCACGTAACGCAGCACCAGCCCCATCTCGTTAGCCGCTTCCAGACGTTGCACCATCTGCTCGTTCAGCTCGTCGCCGTTCTCGAAGAAGTGATCGACGGACCCTTCCTCGCAGCCCGCAGGCACCAGCGACTCAACGCGTACCTGACCCGGCTCAATGTCGTAGCCGGCTTCACGCGCCAGGATCACCAGCTTGCGCATCACGTCTTTACCGGCAAGGTCAACGCGCGGATCCGGCTCGGTTAAACCCTGCTGCCACGCCTGATCCACCAGGTCGGTGAACGGCACGGTGCCGTCAAATTGCAGGAACAGCCAGGAGAGCGTGCCGGAGAAGATCCCGCTCAGCGCCAGAATGCTGTCGCCGCTTTCAATCAGATCGCGCACGGTATGGTTAACCGGCAGACCTGCGCCAACGGTGGCGTTATACAGCCAGTGACGACCCGTTTTTTCGAACGCGTCGTGGATCTGGCGATATTTATCAGTGCTGCTCGCGCCCGCCAGCTTGTTGGCGCTGATGACGTGGAACCCGTGGCTGGCGAAATCCAGATACTGATCGGCCAGCTGCTCGCTGGCGGTCACATCCAGCACTACCAGATCGTCATACGGGTGCGCACGCATCCACAGGAACAGCGACTCTTCATCTTGCTCGACGGCTTCATCATTAAAGAAGGCCAGCGCGCGGCTGGCATCCAGCCCTTCGTAGTTCAGCAGGCTGCGGCGGCTGTCCACCACGCCTGCGAGAATGAATTCGAACCCGGTACGCGCCGAGAGCGTGACCTGTTCGCGGGCGAACAGCTCCAGCCAGCGGGAACCGATGTTGCCTTTACCAAACAGCACCAGGCCGATGCGTTTTTCCGCACGGAACAGGGAGGTATGCAGGCCCTGAATCAGGCTTTCGGTTGGCCCTTTACGCAGAACGGCAACCAGGCTGATGCCCTCTTCTGATTGCCAGGTGAACTCCACCGGCTGGCCTTTCAGCTGCTGCCAGAAGCGGTGGCAGTGCAGCGGGTTACGGGTGACGCCCGCGCCTACCATCGCCACCAGCGCCAGCCCCTGACGCAGGCGAAGCTCGCCCGGCAGGCCCGCTTCATCCAGAATTTTCAGGGCGCTGTCCACCACTTCAGCGGTATAGCAGAACTGCAACAGCTGACGATCGTTATGTACGCCAACGGCCAGCGGACGCACCTGGGCACGTTTCAGGATGGTGTCGATATCTTTGTGCGCCAGTTTGAAATCCTGGCCCGCAGGCACCTGGAACTCAATCAGGCAGATGTCATCGTGGCTGGTGACAATGCGCGCGCCCGTACCGGATGCCAGCACGCGCTCGATGCGGGTGGAACCCTGATCCGGCGTGTAGCTACAGCGTAGTTGCAGGTCGATGTCGCTGCCGGAAACCGGCTGTAGCGTGCGCGCGTGCAGCACCGGGGCCGCCAGACGCGCCAGCTCGCTCGCTTCGTCGAGACGCAGCAGCGGCAGCAGGCAGGCATCTTTCACTTTGCGCGGGTCCGCGCTGTACACACCGGCCACGTCGCTCCAGATGGTGACGCGGGACACGCCCGCCAGGGCACCAATCTGTGTTGCCGAGTAGTCAGAGCCGTTACGGCCCAGCAGAACGGTTTCGCCGGCATTGCTGCGGCTGATAAAGCCGGTGACGACAATACGTTTACCGGGATGTTGCACCAGCAGCTGTTGCAGCAGTGGGTAGGACAACCCTTCGTCCACCTGCGGCTGCGCGGCACGTTCGGCACGCAGGAAATCACGCGCGTCGAGCCAGGCGGCTTCCACACCCAGGTGTTGCAGCACGGCGGCCATCAGGCGCGCAGACCACACTTCACCGTGGCCAACCACTTCGGCATACACCGCATCGGTAATGCCGCTGTCCAGCAGAGCGGCCAGACGCTCAAGGTCGTGCGTAAAAGCGCTAATCAGCCCGTCCGCCACGTCCGCAGGCAGCAAACCGGCAATCAGTTCGCTCTGGTAACGACGTAAGGACTGTTGCACCTGATGCGCAGAGAGGCGATCGGTCTGGCTCAGTTTCAGCCAGCTAATCAACTGGTTGGTGGTGCTGCCTGCCGCAGAGACAACCATCATGTCCCCCGGCTGTGAATACTCGGTCATGATCCCTGCGACACGCAGGTAACATTTCACATCAGCAAGACTACTACCACCAAACTTGTGCAGCTGACGACCCTTCGCCCCTGCCTGCGCTATCACACTCATGATTACCCCTTGGCTGCGACCCGGAAGCCATTTTCCAGATCGGCAATTAAATCTTCAGAATCTTCAATACCGGTCGAGATACGCAGCAGCGTCTCGGAAATCCCGGCGGCGGCACGTGCTTCGGGTGCCATACCTGCGTGCGTCATAGTTGCGGCGTGGGAGATCAAGCTTTCTACTCCCCCTAAGGATTCCGCCAGCGTAAACAATGACAACCCGCTCAGGAAGCGACGCAGCGTTTGCTCGTCACCGTCCAGTTCAAAACTTAACATCGCGCCAAATCCTTTCTGTTGGCGCGCGGCAATCTCGTGCCCCTGGTTTTCCGGCAGCGACGGGTGATAAAGCTTTTTCACCAGCGGCTGGGTTTTCAGGAAATCCACGATCGCCTGGGCATTACGCTGCGCCACGTCCATACGCGGTGATAGCGTGCGAATACCGCGCAGCAGCAAATAGCTGTCGAACGCGCCCGCGGTGACGCCAATGTTATTGGCCCACCATGCCAGTTCGGTGACAACGTCGGGATCTTTGGCAATCACCACGCCCGCCACCACGTCAGAATGGCCGTTCAGATATTTCGTGCATGAATGCAACACCAGATCGGCACCCAGTGCCAGTGGGTTCTGAAGGGCCGGACTGAGGAACGTATTATCCACTACACTTATCGCTCCCGCATCCCTTGCGAGCTGACAAATTTTCGCAATATCGACTACGCGCAACAATGGATTGCTTGGACTTTCCACCAGAACCAGCTTCGGCTGCTCGGCAAGCGCCTGTTTCAGCGCCTGTTCGTCGTTTTGATCGACAAACAGCACACGGTAGCAGCCACGTTTCGCCAGGCTATCAAACAGACGATAGCTGCCGCCGTAACAGTCGTGTGGTGCCACCAGCAGATCGCCAGGTTTCAGGAACACTGTGGTTACCAGGTGAATGGCAGACATGCCGGTATTGGTTAATACCGCCCCTGCGCCGCCTTCCAGTTCCGCCAGCGCGCGCTGGGTGACGTCGCGCGTAGGATTGCCGCGACGCGAGTAGTCATGCGCGCGAGGTTCATTAAATCCGGTGAAATTATAGGTACTGGAGAGATGAATTGGCGGGACAACGCAGCCGTACTGCTCGTCATCATTCAATCCGCTACGCACTGCGATGGTGGCCTGTTTACGCGTCATGGTGAGGCTTCCTGGCGAATGAGGTGAAAAGTCAGGCACCAGAGTAAACATTGAAAGTATGGACGTCAATACATCTGGACATCTAAACTTCTTTGCGTATAGATTGAGCAATGCGCAAATAGCCGTTAAAATTATATGCTTTAGGACACGCTACAGCGGCAATATCCGTGCCTCGGTATCGTCTCTACGGTAAACTACGCAAGATTACGGTTCAAAACTGATGGTTACGGGTTTTGCACCTTTAGATTAATGACTGAGAGGATTAAAGGTATCTCATGGCTGAATGGAGCGGCGAATATATCAGCCCATACGCTGAGCACGGTAAGAAGAGTGAGCAAGTCAAGAAAATCACGGTGTCCATTCCTCTGAAGGTGTTGAAGATCCTCACCGATGAACGTACGCGTCGTCAGGTGAACAACCTGCGTCACGCCACCAACAGCGAACTGCTGTGCGAAGCGTTCCTGCATGCGTTTACCGGCCAACCGTTGCCGAACGATGACGATCTGCGTAAAGAACGCAGTGACGAAATCCCGGAAGAGGCGAAGGTGATCATGCGTGAACTGGGTATCGACCCGGAGACCTGGGAATACTAACAGCGATGCGGTCCCGCTGAGGGTGCTCAGCGGGATGGTTTCTCAGAAGTTGTAACCTAAGCCGACACGCAGACGCGTTTGTCGGTCGTCAGTGGTAGCAGTGTTATAGCCGGAAGAGACATTACCCACCTCCACGAATGGCACCCACGAATCGATGTTATACGCCACGCGGAAGTTATATTCGTAATCCTCTTTTTTGTTGTTATACAGATCTTCGTTGTCGGCGAATTTATAAATTCCGTTCAGCTCAAACATCCAGTTATCAATATTATATCCCAGCCACATTTCCGGGCGATATACCAGTCTGTCATCTTTACCGTCTGCATTACGGCGGGTATATTCGGTACGATAACGGAACGCCGTCCACCAGCTGTCATTAATATTATACTGTACGCGTAAATAGGGTTTATAAATAGCCATGTCGTCACCCATTTCAACCGCGACACCCGGCTGCCAGATAAATCCCTGCCAGGTAAACTGGTAGCTGGCAGTATATTCGTTGCTGTTACTCTCCATATTATTGAGCGCATCATTAGATTGCTTTTCGTCTGAGCGTGAGACGGCCTCTACGGCCACACCAAAGCCCGTCCCGAAACGGTGTGACATGTACACACGGTCATAGTTACGTCCATCGTCGTAATACTCGTGTCGGTAATCAACATATCCCGCCTGCGCCGCGCACGATAGTAATGGAAGCACGAATAAAAGTTGCTTCAGTTTCATCCTTTTCCCTCAAAGTAAATACACCCTGAAAGCCATCGCTGTTGAAATGGCAAATAAGAATTTATGTCGAGCGCAGTGTAATTTTACACCCAGAGGGAAACCTTTTATTTATTGCCATATCCGGCAATAAAATGGCAAACAGGCCAAGAATACAGAGATAAAGCTCACTATCCGTATAAATAGGAATATATTAAGACACGGTGATTATTTTTCGGAAAAATTAAAATATATATTTGAAGAGGAAATATAAATACAGAATTAATTCAGGAGAGATATTACAGGCACAAAAAAACCGCCCGGAGGCGGTTTCTTCTGGATGCTTATTTAGCGCCCGGGATGCTGAAACGCTTGTTGAAGCGGTCAACACGGCCACCGGTTGCAACATCACGCTGCTTACCAGTGTAGAACGGGTGGCATTTGCCGCACACGTCCAGGTTCAGATCGTGACCCACGGTAGAGCGGATCTGGATAGAGTTACCGCAAGAGCAGTTTGCAGTAATCATTTCGTATTTCGGGTGAATATCTTTTTTCATGGGAGAACCTCAGTTAAGGCCGCGTCGCTCTTCCAGCCCTAACGCCAGACACCACGCGATGTTGAATGTAAGTTCTTTGGCGTAAAATACACCAAAGGCGGCGAATCATACAGAATTTGACCAACGTATGCAAACTGATCCGCACGCCGCTTTCACTAATGTGTATACTAACGCGCCACTTTTCAAGTCAGGAAGATTCGATGCCCGTCGCTCACGTTGCCCTGCCCGTTCCGCTTCCCCGCACCTTTGACTACCTGCTGCCCGACAGCATGAGCGCCAAAGCGGGCTGTCGCGTGACCGTGCCGTTTGGCAAACAGCAGCGCGTGGGGATCGTGGTGTCCGTCAGCGACAAAAGCGAATTGCCGCTTAACGAGCTGAAATCGGTTGTTGAGGTGCTGGACAGCGAGCCGGTTTACTCCACCAGCACCTGGCGACTGCTGCTGTGGGCGGCAGATTATTATCATCATCCGATTGGCGACGTCCTGTTCCATGCCCTGCCCATTATGCTGCGCCAGGGTAAGAGCGCCAGCCACGCGCCAATGTGGTACTGGTTTGCCACCGAGCAGGGCCAGGCGGTGGACATTAACAGCCTGAAGCGCTCGCAAAAACAGCAGCAGGCGTTGGCCGCGCTGCGCCAGGGAAAAATCTGGCGCCATCAGGTCGACGAGCTTGAGGTAAGCGAAACCGCGTTGCAGGCATTAAGGAAGAAAGGGCTGAGCGAGCTGGCCAGTGAAGCACCTGCCCTTCACGACTGGCGCGACGGCTTTTCCGTCTCGGGCGATCGTCTGCGTCTGAATACCGAGCAGGCCACCGCCGTAGGCGCGATTCACAGCGCTGCCGATCGTTTTTCCGCCTGGCTGCTGGCGGGCGTCACCGGCTCCGGTAAAACCGAAGTGTATCTGAGCGTGCTGGAAAATGTGCTCGCACAGGGCAAACAGGCGCTGGTGATGGTGCCGGAAATCGGCCTGACGCCGCAAACCATCGCGCGTTTCCGTGAACGTTTTAATGCGCCCGTTGAGGTTCTGCACTCCGGCCTGAACGACAGCGAGCGCCTCAGCGCCTGGCTGAAAGCGAAAAACGGCGAAGCGGCGATTGTGATCGGCACCCGTTCATCGCTGTTTACGCCGTTTAAAAATCTCGGCGTTATCGTGATCGATGAAGAGCATGACAGCTCCTATAAACAGCAGGAAGGCTGGCGCTATCACGCCCGCGACTTAGCCGTATACCGCGCCCACAGCGAGCAAATCCCCATTATTCTCGGGTCTGCCACCCCCGCGCTTGAAACGCTGCACAACGTTCGCCAGCGTAAATACCACATGCTGCGCCTGACGCGCCGCGCGGGAAATGCCCGCCCGGCCATTCAGCATGTGCTGGATCTGAAAGGTCAGCAGGTGCAGGCCGGGTTAGCGCCTGCGCTGATTAGCCGCATGCGTCAGCATTTGCAGGCGGGCAACCAGGTGATCCTGTTCCTGAACCGCCGCGGCTTTGCGCCTGCGCTGCTGTGCCACGACTGCGGCTGGATCGCGGAGTGCCCGCGCTGCGATCACTACTACACCTTCCACCAGGCTCAGCGCCATTTGCGCTGCCACCACTGCAACAGCCAGCGTCCGGTCCCCCGTCAGTGCCCGTCCTGCGGCTCAACGCACATCGTGCCGGTCGGTCTGGGAACGGAACAGCTTGAACAGGCGCTCGCGCCCTTCTTCCCGGATGTGCCCATCTCCCGTATCGACAGGGATACCACCAGCCGTAAAGGGGCGCTGGAGCAGCAACTGGCGGAAGTACATCGTGGCGGCGCGCGTATCCTGATTGGTACTCAGATGCTGGCGAAAGGGCACCACTTCCCGGACGTGACGCTGGTCGCCCTGCTGGACGTCGACGGCGCGCTGTTCTCCGCGGATTTTCGCTCCGCCGAGCGTTTCGCCCAGCTTTATACCCAGGTTGCCGGTCGCGCTGGTCGAGCGGGTAAGCAGGGCGAGGTGGTGCTGCAAACGCACCACCCTGAACATCCGCTGCTGCAAACCCTGCTGCACAAAGGCTATGACGCCTTCGCGGACCAGGCGCTGGCCGAACGTCAGACGATGCAGCTTCCCCCGTGGACCAGCCACGTTATCATCCGTGCGGAAGACCATAATAACCAGCAGGCGCCGCTGTTCCTGCAACAGCTGAGAAACCTCCTGCAAGCCAGCCCGCTGGTGGATAATCAGCTGTGGATTTTAGGCCCGGTACCCGCGCTCGCCCCGAAACGCGGCGGCCGTTTCCGCTGGCAACTCTTACTTCAGCACCCCTCGCGTATCCGTTTACAGCAGATCGTCAGCGGCACGCTGGCGCTGATCAATGCCCTGCCGGAAGCGCGAAAAGTGAAGTGGGTTCTGGACGTCGATCCGATTGAAGGCTGAAGACGGATCGAAAAATTTAATGCGCCTCACACTTTTTATGAAAATTCTGTAACCGATTCCATTAACTATCTGTAAAAATGGTGCTGTCCGCAGTTCGGTGTTCAGGCGAGGAGAAGACGTTGAAGTCCAGGAAAGAGGTTGCCTCGGCGACCATGAAAGACGTTGCCGAGAAAGCACAAGTCTCAACAGCAACCGTGTCCCGCGCATTGATGAACCCTGACAAAGTCTCCCAGGCGACCCGAAACCGGGTTGAAAAGGCGGCGCTTGAGGTCGGTTATTTTCCGCAAGCCATGGGGCGTAACGTAAAACGCAACGAATCCCGCACCATCCTGGTGATCGTGCCGGACATCTGCGATCCCTTCTTCAGCGAAATCATCCGCGGCATTGAAGTCACGGCCGCCGCCCAGGGCTATCTGGTGCTGATTGGCGATTGTGCCCACCAGAACCAGCAGGAAAAAACGTTCATCGACCTGATCATCACCAAGCAGATTGATGGCATGCTGCTGCTTGGCTCACGCCTGCCGTTTGATGCCAGCATTGAAGAACAGCGCAATTTACCGCCGATGGTCATGGCGAACGAATTCGCGCCGGAGCTGGAGCTGCCAACCGTTCATATCGATAACCTCACCGCCGCGTTCAACGCCGTGAACTATCTTCAGGAACTGGGGCATAAGCGCATCGGTTGTATCGCCGGACCAGAAGAGATGCCGCTGTGTCATTACCGCTTGCAGGGCTACGTTCAGGCGCTGCGCCGTACCGGGGCTATCGTCGATCCGCACTACATTGCGCGCGGTGATTTCACCTTTGAAGCGGGCGGGCAGGCGCTGGAAAAATTGCTGGCCTTGCCAGAACCGCCTACCGCGGTCTTCTGCCACAGCGACGTGATGGCGCTAGGGGCGTTATCCTACGCCAAACGTCACGGCCTGCGTGTGCCGCAGGACCTGTCGATAATCGGTTTTGATAATATTTCGCTTTCGGAGTTTTGCGATCCGCCGCTTTCGACCGTTGCACAGCCGCGGTATGACATTGGCCGGGAAGCGATGCTGCTTTTGCTGGATCAGCTGCACGGTCAAACAGTTAGCAGTGGGTCACGGCTACTGGATTGTGAGCTAATTGTGCGCGGCTCTACCCAGGCATTAACTTAAAGTAAATACCTTTCGACACCCTTATCTGGTCAAAGCCCCGTCGCTTAAGTAACATGGCGGGCTGACGAACGAATAAATACAGCGAAACGATAGTGGCACAACGAGATTATGTACGTCGCGGCCAGCCGGCACCTTCGCGACGCAAAAAGAGTAGTTCAAAAAGCAAGCAACGTAGCCTGTCTGCTGTCTCCCCAGCCATGGTCGCCATTGCTGCGGCCGTGCTGGTGGCCTTTATTGGCGGCCTCTACTTCATTACGCATCATAAAAAAGAAGAGTCTGAAGCCCTTCAGGGTAACAAGGTCGTCGGCAACGGCCTTCCTCCTAAGCCTGAAGAGCGCTGGCGCTACATTAAAGAGCTGGAAAGCCGCCAGCCTGGCGTACGTGCGCCTACCGAGCCTTCTGCCGGGGGTGAAGTGAAGAATGCCGATCAGCTGACGGACGAACAGCGTCAATTGCTCGCTCAGATGCAGGCGGACATGCGCCAGCAGCCTACGCAGTTGAACGAAGTGCCGTGGAACGAACAAACCCCGGCGCAGCGTCAGCAAACATTGCAGCGCCAGCGTCAGGCTCAGCAGCAAACGCAACAGCAGCAGTGGACGCAGACGCAGCCGGTACAGCAGCCGCGTTCACAACCGCAGCAGCAGACGCGTACCGTACAAACTCAGCCTGTCCAGCAGCAACCGAAGGCGCAGCCGCAGAAGCAAACGGCACAGCCGTATCAGGATCTGTTGCAGACGCCTGCGCATACCACTGCGCAACAGCCAAAAACGCAGCAGGCTGCGCCGGTCACCAAAGAGACCGAGGTGCCGAAGCAGACGGCTGAGAAAAAAGATGAACGCCGCTGGATGGTTCAGTGCGGTTCGTTTAAAGGCGCCGAACAGGCAGAAACGGTGCGTGCTCAGCTGGCATTTGAAGGATTTGACTCACGCATTACCACCAATAACGGCTGGAATCGCGTAGTGATTGGACCGGTCAAAGGCAAAGAAAATGCCGATGGCACCATTTCCCGTTTGAAAGTGGCTGGCCACACAAACTGCATTCGACTCGCCTCCGGGGGTTGAAACCCCCAAAATCCCCCCCATCTATCATTTAATTCAGCCCTGAGCACAGGCTCAGGGCTTCTGTTTCCCGAATCTGTAACCAGGGGGTCTGCTCGTGACAACAATAGTAAGTGTACGCCGTAACGGCCAGGTGGTAATTGCCGGTGATGGCCAGGCCACGCTGGGTAATACCGTCATGAAAGGCAACGTGAAGAAAGTACGTCGTCTTTATAACGACAAAGTGATCGCCGGTTTCGCAGGCGGCACGGCTGATGCCTTCACGCTGTTTGAACTGTTTGAACGCAAACTGGAAATGCATCAGGGTCATCTGGTGAAAGCCGCCGTTGAGCTGGCAAAAGACTGGCGTACCGACCGCATGCTACGCAAGCTCGAAGCGCTGCTGGCCGTGGCTGACGAAAACGCCTCGCTGATCATCACCGGTAACGGCGACGTAGTTCAGCCTGAAAACGACCTGATTGCCATCGGCTCTGGCGGCCCGTACGCCCAGGCCGCAGCCCGTGCGCTGTTGGAAAATACCGACATGAACGCGCGCGATATCGCGGTGAAAGCGTTGGATATTGCAGGTGATATCTGCATCTATACCAACCACAATCACACCATCGAAGAATTACCGTCTAAAGCGTAAGGATCGCCCATGTCTGAAATGACCCCACGCGAAATTGTCAGCGAACTGAACAAACACATTATCGGCCAGGACAATGCCAAGCGCTCCGTGGCTATCGCACTGCGTAACCGCTGGCGTCGCATGCAGCTCGACGAAGAGCTTCGCCACGAAGTGACGCCAAAAAATATTCTGATGATCGGCCCGACCGGTGTGGGTAAAACCGAAATCGCCCGTCGTCTGGCCAAACTGGCTAACGCGCCGTTCATCAAAGTTGAAGCCACTAAGTTCACCGAAGTGGGCTATGTGGGTAAAGAAGTGGACTCCATCATCCGCGATCTGACCGATTCGGCGATTAAGATGGTGCGCGTCCAGGCGATTGAGAAAAACAGCTATCGCGCCGAAGAGATGGCCGAAGAGCGTATTCTCGACGTGCTGATCCCACCGGCAAAAAACAACTGGGGACAGGCTGAACAGCAGTCTGAACCTTCTGCTGCGCGTCAGGCATTCCGCAAAAAACTGCGCGAAGGCGAGCTGGACGATAAAGAGATTGAGATCGATCTCGCTGCCGCGCCAATGGGCGTGGAAATTATGGCGCCTCCGGGCATGGAAGAGATGACCAGCCAGTTGCAGTCCATGTTCCAGAACCTGGGCGGGCAAAAGCAGAAAGCGCGTAAGCTGAAAATCAAAGACGCGATGAAGCTGCTGATTGAAGAAGAAGCCGCGAAGCTGGTTAACCCGGAGGAGCTGAAACAGGACGCTATCGACGCGGTTGAGCAGCACGGTATCGTGTTTATCGACGAAATCGACAAAATCTGTAAGCGCGGCAACGCGTCCGGCCCGGATGTCTCCCGCGAAGGCGTTCAGCGCGACCTGCTGCCGCTGGTGGAAGGGTGCACCGTCTCCACCAAGCACGGCATGGTTAAAACTGACCACATTCTGTTTATCGCCTCCGGTGCGTTCCAGATTGCCAGCCCGTCTGACCTGATCCCGGAACTCCAGGGTCGTCTGCCAATCCGCGTTGAGTTGCAGGCGCTGACCACCGAAGATTTCGAACGTATCCTGACTGAGCCAAACGCTTCTGTGACCGTACAGTACAAAGCGCTGATGGCGACCGAAGGCGTGAACATTGAATTTACCGATGACGGTATCAAGCGCATCGCCCAGGCCGCGTGGCAGGTCAACGAAACCACCGAGAACATCGGTGCGCGTCGTCTGCACACCGTGCTGGAACGCCTGATGGAAGACATCTCTTATGATGCGAGCGACCTTAACGGTCAAAGCATTACCATTGACGCAGACTATGTGGGCAAACACCTGGATGCGTTAGTGGCAGATGAAGATCTGAGCCGTTTTATTCTATAATCGCGTTCAATGCATTTTCATCACTGTTGATGGGGGCTATGGCCCCCATTTTTATTGGCTAAATAACTATGACTGATATCAGCCGTACACAGGCGTGGCTCGAAAGTCTGCGCCCTAAAACGCTTCCTCTGGCTTTTGCCGCCATTATTGTCGGTACCACGCTTGCCTGGTGGCAGGGTCATTTCGATCCGCTGGTAGCAGGCCTGGCGCTTGTCACCGCCGGGCTGCTGCAAATCCTCTCTAATCTCGCAAATGATTACGGCGATGCGGTAAAGGGCAGCGACAAGCCTGACCGTATCGGGCCGCTGCGCGGGATGCAAAAAGGGGTGATTACCCAGGCACAGATGAAACGGGCGCTGATTATCACCGTGGTATTGATTTGCCTGTCCGGGCTGGCGCTGGTGACGGTCGCGTCGAAAACCACCAGTGATTTCATTGGCTTCCTGGTGCTGGGCTTGCTTGCCATTATTGCAGCCATTACCTATACCGTCGGGACGCGTCCTTACGGGTATATTGGCCTGGGCGACATCTCCGTGCTGGTGTTCTTCGGCTGGCTGAGCGTGATGGGAAGCTGGTACTTGCAGGCGCATACGGTGATACCTGCCCTGTTCCTGCCGGCGACCGCCTGCGGTCTGCTGGCGACGGCGGTGCTGAATATCAATAACCTGCGCGACATCGACAGCGACCGCGAGAACGGTAAAAACACGCTGGCCGTGCGTCTGGGTCCGGTGAATGCACGCCGCTATCACGCCTTCCTGCTCATCGGCGCGCTGGTCTGCCTGGCACTGTTCAATCTGATCTCTCTGCACAGCCTGTGGGGCTGGCTGTTTGTGCTCGCCGCACCGCTGCTGATTAAGCAGGCCCGCTATGTCATGCGTGAACGCAGCCCGGCCGCCATGCCACCGATGCTGGAACGTACGGTAAAAGGCGCGTTACTGACTAACCTGCTGTTCGTCATCGGGATTGTCTTAAGCCAGACGCTGAGTTAGCTGACAAATATCAATTAACAATTGATGATTTTGCCAACAACGCATTTCGCACGATATACTGAACACATTCGCAGCAACAGAGCGTTAAACCTATGAAATACGATACCTCCGAGCTTTGTGACATCTACCAGGAAGATGTCAACGTCGTTGAACCCCTGTTCTCCAACTTTGGTGGACGGTCGTCGTTTGGCGGACAAATCATCACGGTGAAATGTTTCGAGGACAACGGGTTGCTGTACGATTTGCTCGAAGAGAACGGTCGTGGCCGCGTTCTGCTGGTGGATGGTGGCGGTTCAGTGCGCCGTGCACTGATCGATGCGGACCTCGCCCGCCTTGCGGTGCAAAACGAGTGGGAAGGGATTGTGGTCTACGGCTCCGTGCGCCAGGTGGACGATCTGGAAGATCTGGATATCGGTATTCAGGCCATTGCCGCCATTCCGGTTGGCGCAGCGGGTGAAGGCATCGGCGAAAGCGACGTGCGCGTTAACTTCGGCGGCGTGACCTTCTTCTCGGGTGACCACCTTTATGCTGACAATACCGGCATTATCCTTTCTGAGGATGCGCTGGATATTGAGTAGTTAATCGGTAAGCGAGATGCATAAAAAAGCCGGGTGGCGGCTACGCCTTACCCGGCCTGTTCAATTCATTCCCAAGGAAATCAGACTTCTTCCATACGTCCCAGCAGCGCCTGCAAGCGTTCCTGCCAGCCGTTCTGCTGTTCGCGCAGCTGGTTGTTTTCGCGCTCCAGTTCTTCGCGGCTGTGCTGAGCATTCTGAACTTCCTGAGACAGGGAGTTGTTCTTCTCTTTCAGCTCTTCAATTTCCATTTGCAGCAGCGTGATGGTGTCAATCGCCTGCTGTACTTTCGATTCCAGTTTCTCAAACACTTCTAAAGACATGATCCTACCTCTCCTGAATTGCAAGGCGACGCTTTAACGTAAACGCGCACAACATATGTTCCGATTGTATGGAGCGCCGTCGCCCCTGTCCAGCGGCATGCCACGCAGATCGCGGTTTGCAACACTTTTCGGCCTCGTCCTGGTGCGTTCGCCGCATATACCCCTAAGTTGTTAACCCATAAGTTAAAGAAATGATTCAACCCACAATCATTACCTGATGCAAAAACGCGCCTTATGGCGCGAAAACGCTCATTTTATTGACACAGACCACACATTTCGATTTCGATATTTCTCGTTTGTGCTCGTTAACGATAAATTAACACTATGTCTACAGGGCATCGTGACTGTCACGGGCGGTCACGCAAACAATAAACATTACTCTTTTGCAGGATTCCGATTATGAGTCAGACATCAACCTTAAAAGGCCAGTGCATTGCCGAGTTCCTGGGTACCGGGTTGTTGATATTCTTCGGAGTAGGCTGTGTCGCTGCACTGAAAGTGGCGGGTGCCAGTTTTGGTCAGTGGGAAATCAGTATTATCTGGGGTCTGGGCGTGGCGATGGCCATCTACCTGACCGCAGGGGTTTCCGGCGCACATCTTAACCCGGCGGTGACCATCGCGTTGTGGCTATTCGCGTGCTTTGACGGACGCAAAGTTGTTCCTTTCATCATTTCGCAATTTGCCGGCGCCTTTTGCGCAGCGGCGTTAGTTTACGGGCTTTATTACAATCTTTTCATCGACTTCGAACAGACGCATCATATGGTGCGTGGCAGTGTCGAAAGTCTGGATCTGGCAGGCATTTTCTCAACGTATCCGAATCCGCATATCAATTTTGTGCAGGCGTTCGCAGTTGAAATGGTGATTACCGCTATTCTGATGGGCGTCATTATGGCGCTGGGCGACGACGGAAACGGCATTCCGCGCGGCCCGCTGGCACCACTTCTGATTGGCCTTCTGATTGCGGTGATTGGCGCATCCATGGGTCCGCTGACCGGTTTTGCGATGAATCCGGCGCGTGACCTGGGTCCAAAAACCTTCGCCTTCTTTGCGGGATGGGGCGATGTCGCCTTCACGGGCGGCAAAGACATTCCTTACTTCCTGGTTCCGCTGTTCGGGCCAATTGTAGGGGCGGCACTGGGCGCATTCGGCTATCGCAAATTAATTGGTCGCCACTTACCGTGCGACACCTGTGTGGAAGAGGAAAAAGAGACAACTTCCACCACACAACAAAAAGCTTCGCTGTAATCTGACTACGGGACACATACCATGACCGAAAAAAAATATATCGTTGCGCTCGACCAGGGCACTACCAGCTCCCGCGCTGTCGTAATGGATCATGACGCGAACATTGTCAGCGTGTCTCAACGCGAATTTGAGCAAATTTATCCGCGTCCAGGCTGGGTTGAACACGACCCGATGGAGATCTGGGCATCACAAAGCTCCACGCTGGTGGAAGTGCTGGCGAAAGCCGACATCAGTTCTGACCAGATTGCCGCTATCGGTATCACCAACCAGCGTGAAACGACTGTGGTCTGGGAGCGCGAAACCGGTAAGCCCATCTACAACGCCATCGTCTGGCAGTGCCGCCGTACGTCAGAGATCTGCGAACAGCTGAAGCGCGATGGGATGGAAGAGTACGTGCGCAGCGCCACCGGCCTGGTGGTTGACCCCTATTTCTCCGGCACCAAAGTGAAGTGGATCCTCGACCACGTGGAAGGTTCACGCGAGCGCGCACGTCGTGGCGAGCTGCTCTTCGGTACCGTCGATACCTGGCTTATCTGGAAGATGACTCAGGGACGCGTTCACGTCACCGACTACACCAACGCCTCGCGCACCATGCTGTTCAACATCAACACTCTGGAGTGGGATGACAAGATGCTGGACGCGCTGGACATTCCGCGAGCGATGCTGCCAGACGTGCGTAAATCTTCAGAAGTGTACGGCCAGACCAACATTGGCGGTAAAGGCGGCACGCGTATTCCTATCGCCGGTATCGCCGGTGACCAGCAGGCAGCCCTGTTCGGCCAGCTGTGCGTAAAAGAAGGGATGGCGAAGAACACCTACGGCACCGGCTGCTTTATGTTGATGAACACGGGCGAGAAAGCGGTGAAATCAGAAAACGGTCTGCTGACCACCATCGCCTGCGGCCCGCGCGGCGAAGTGAACTATGCCCTGGAAGGCGCGGTATTCATGGCGGGTGCCTCCATTCAGTGGCTGCGCGACGAGATGAAGCTGATTAGCGACGCGTTTGACTCCGAATACTTCGCGACCAAAGTGAAAGACACCAACGGCGTGTACGTGGTGCCAGCGTTCACCGGTCTGGGCGCACCGTACTGGGATCCGTACGCCCGCGGCGCGATTTTCGGCCTGACGCGCGGCGTGAACTCAAACCACATCATTCGCGCGACGCTGGAATCCATCGCCTACCAGACGCGCGACGTGCTGGAAGCGATGCAGGCTGACTCCGGCATTCGTCTGCACGCCCTGCGCGTGGACGGCGGTGCGGTAGCCAACAACTTCCTGATGCAGTTCCAGTCCGACATTCTGGGCACCCGCGTTGAACGTCCTGAGGTGCGAGAAGTGACGGCGCTGGGCGCGGCGTATCTGGCAGGTCTGGCGGTTGGCTTCTGGCAAAACCTCGACGAGCTTCAGGAAAAAGCGGTTATCGAACGCGAATTCCGTCCTGGCATCGAAACCACCGAGCGCAACTACCGCTACAGCGGCTGGAAGAAAGCGGTGAAACGTGCCCTGGCGTGGGAAGAGCACGACGAGTAAGCCTATATTCCCTCTCCCCTGGGGAGAGGGTTAGGGTGAGGGGCTCCAACCGCACCGGTCCCCTCGACCCTCCCCACTCTGTGATAAACTTCGTGCAATTCCTTTTGATTGTACGAGTACCTCATGAAACGTGAACTTGCTATCGAGTTTTCCCGCGTCACCGAAGCTGCCGCCCTCGCAGGCTACAAGTGGCTGGGCCGTGGCGACAAAAATACCGCAGACGGCGCAGCCGTCCACGCCATGCGCATTGTGCTTAATCAGGTTAACATCGACGGCACTATCGTCATCGGTGAAGGCGAGATCGACGAAGCGCCGATGCTCTACATCGGTGAAAAGGTCGGGACCGGCAAAGGCGATGCGGTGGATATCGCGGTCGACCCGATCGAAGGCACGCGCATGACGGCGATGGGCCAGGCCAACGCGCTGGCGGTACTGGCGGTGGGCGATAAGGGCTGCTTCCTCAACGCGCCCGATATGTACATGGAAAAGCTGATCGTCGGTCCTGGCGCTAAAGGCGCTATCGACCTTAGTCTGCCGCTGGACGCCAACCTGCGCAATATCGCTGCGGCGCTGGGTAAAGCGCTCAGCGAACTCACCGTGACCATTCTGGCGAAACCGCGCCACGACGCCACCATCGCGTACCTGCAAACGCTTGGCGTGCGCGTATTTGCTATTCCGGATGGCGACGTTGCCGCCTCTATTCTGACCTGCATGCCTGACAGCGAAGTCGACGTGCTTTACGGCATCGGCGGCGCGCCGGAGGGTGTGGTCTCTGCGGCAGTGATCCGCGCGCTGGACGGCGATATGCAGGCGCGTCTGCTGCCACGCCATGAGGTCAAAGGCGACAGCGACGAGAACCTTCGCATTGGTGCAGACGAACTGGCGCGCTGCGCGGCGATGGGCATCGAGGCCAATAAAGTGCTCGCGCTAAACGAGATGGCCCGCAGCGATAACGTGGTCTTCTCCGCAACCGGCATCACCAAAGGCGATCTGCTGGACGGCATCACCCGCAAGGGCAACATGGCCACCACTGAAACCCTGCTGATCCGCGGTAAATCCCGCACTATTCGCCGCATTAAGTCCATTCATTATCTCGATCGTAAAGATCCGGACGTACAGACGCACATTCTGTAAAACCGTTTGATCGATAGAGCTTTCCGGCCCGAATGGGCTGGAAATGTTTCCCACAAGTACGGAAGATAGAAGAGAGAAACAGCACAGGAGAAGATCATGGCGGACTGGGTAACAGGTAAAGTCACAAAGGTACAGTTCTGGACCGATGCGCTATTTAGCCTCACGCTGCACGCTCCCGTTCATCCGTTTACTGCCGGGCAGTTTGCCAAACTCGGGCTGGATATCGACGGTGAACGCGTACAGCGCGCCTACTCTTACGTTAATGCGCCTGATAACCCGGACCTTGAGTTCTATCTGGTCACCGTCCCGGACGGTAAGCTCAGCCCGCGCCTCGCCGCGCTGAAGCCAGGCGATGAAGTGCAGATTGTCTCCGACGCGGCGGGGTTCTTCGTGCTGGATGAAATCCCCGACTGTGACACGCTCTGGATGCTGGCGACCGGCACGGCCATCGGCCCGTATCTTTCCATTCTGCAATACGGCAAAGATCTGGAGCGCTTTAAAAATATCGTGCTGGTTCACGCCGCGCGCTACGCCGCAGACCTGAGCTATTTGCCGCAGATGCAGGCGCTGGAACAGCGATATGGCGGAAAGTTAAAAATTCAGACGGTGGTCAGCCGCGAAACCGCAGCTGGCTCGTTAACCGGTCGCGTTCCGGCGTTGATTGAAAGCGGCGCGCTGGAAGAGGCGGTGGGTTTACCGATGAATACCGAAACCAGCCATGTGATGCTGTGCGGTAACCCGCAGATGGTACGCGATACACAGCAGTTGCTGAAGGATACCCGGCAGATGACGAAGCACCTTCGCCGTCGGCCGGGCCACATGACCGCCGAACACTACTGGTGATCAGCGGTACTTCACCTCAAGGGTATCTTTTCCATATTTGTTCTCGCTCTGGGTGCCGATAAACGCGCCCAGTTCGACAACCATCATTACAAAGATAACCGTCGGCAGCAGTCTGCCCACCACCCATGGGAGGATTGAGGGCAGCAATGACCAGTTCCCCGCCACCAGCATCCACGCCAGAATAATCAGGAAAGCCCATGCGCCGGAGCGGCCACGATCGTGCAGACGTTTCACCACCACGGCGGCGGTTGGCCACAGTAAACAGACCAGCGCAAATGCCGCGGTTTGCGTGCTCAGCCATGCGTTGTAGGCAACAAAAAACAGAAGCAGCATGGCGACAACCCACGTTGCAATCCAGATCCAGAAGTCACGGCGCCCAATACGCCCTTTGAATGAAAACAGCCACTGCTGTATGGTCATGTAAGGTTCCTTATTATTGTTTAGCCCGCATTTTACCCTGGAGTTGTGACCTTTTGACAAGCCGACCAGATATCGTTTTAATCATGGGCAATGACGGCCAGGGGCAATGTTGATGAAAAGTTCGGCACACTCTCTTTATTTGTGTTTAGCGATGCTGAGCGCCAGTTTTTCCCTGTACGCCACGGAAACGGCTTCCCCGGTCACCGCCCCCTATCTTCTGGCGGGCGCTCCCTCTTTCGATCAATCTATCAGCCAGTTCCGCGAAGCCTTCAACAAAGAAAATCCCTCACTTCCGTTGGGAGAGTTCCGAGCGATTGACAGCGCCCGCGATACGCCGACCCTGACCCGCGCGGCCAGCAAAATTAACGAGAATCTGTATGCCTCTACCGCCCTTGAGCGCGGAACGTTAAAAATCAAAAGCATGCAGATCACCTGGCTGCCGATTCAGGGCCCAGAGCAGAAAGCGGCGAAAGCGAAAGCGCTGGAGTACATGAGCGCTATTCTGCGCGCCTTTACCCCCACCTTCACGAAAGCACAAAGCCAGCAAAAGCTGCAAAAACTTCTTACCGCGGGGAAAAACAAACACTATTACGCCGATACGGAAGGTGCCGTTCGCTATGTCGTCGCAGATAACGGCGAAAAGGGGCTGACCTTCGCGGTTGAACCGATTAAGCTGGCCCTATCAGACGCACTCGAGGGGGCGAATTAATGACAAAAAGCAAAGCCTTTCAAGGGAAAATCTCTATACTGATTCACAGACCATGCTGCCCTTAAGGGTGGCCATATTCCTTAATTCGCTTATTGAGCGTGGAGAATTGAAATGCGACATCCTTTAGTGATGGGTAACTGGAAACTGAACGGCAGCCGCCACATGGTAAACGAACTGGTTGCTAACCTGCGTAAAGAGCTGGCTGGCGTGACCGGCTGCGCGGTTGCTATCGCTCCGCCGGATATGTACCTGGATCTGGCTAAACGTGCCGCTGACGGCAGCCACATCATTCTGGGCGCGCAGAACGTTGACGTTAACCTGTCTGGCGCGTTTACCGGTGAAACCTCCGCTGAAATGCTGAAAGACATCGGCGCGAAATACATCATCATCGGCCACTCTGAGCGTCGCACCTACCACAAAGAATCTGACGAGTTCATCGCGAAGAAATTCGCTGTGCTGAAAGAGCAGGGTCTGATCCCGGTTCTGTGCATCGGTGAAACCGAAGCAGAAAACGAAGCGGGTAAAACCGAAGAAGTGTGCGCACGTCAGATCGACGCTGTGCTGAAAACCCAGGGCGCGGCAGCGTTCGAAGGCGCGGTTATCGCTTACGAGCCAGTCTGGGCGATCGGTACCGGCAAATCTGCAACTCCAGCGCAGGCACAGGCGGTGCACAAGTTCATTCGTGACCACATTGCGAAAGCAGACGCGAAAGTGGCTGAGCAGGTCATCATCCAGTACGGCGGTTCCGTTAACGCATCAAACGCAGCTGAGCTGTTCACCCAGCCAGACATCGATGGCGCGCTGGTTGGCGGCGCATCCCTGAAAGCAGACGCTTTCGCGGTGATCGTTAAAGCGGCAGAAGCGGCTAAGCAGGCGTAATTGCCTTTGTGGCGGGTGGCGCTTCGCTAACCCGCCCTACAAAACCACTACAAACGTCCTAATACGCTAAACCACAAATAATCCAGCGGCAGCAGCACCAGATACGTCGCAATCGCCAGCGCCAGGCAGAGCAGCATCCCCGCCTTCGCAGGCACTTTCCCTAAGCCCATCGCCACCACAATTGGCGACGCCTGATACGGCAGCAGCGGTGTGGAATACCCCAGCACCTGGATCATGATCACCGACAGCAGCGGGAAGCCGGTCGCGTCCGAGAAGCTCTGCGCCAGCGTGGTGTACAGCGCCGGAACGCCATTGGCGGTCATAATGAAGTTGAGCGCCGTGGTGATCCCCGTCAGCGCCAGGAAGCTGGTAAACGGACGGTCTGCATCCAGCGGCATGATATGGAGCAACCCTTCACCTACGGTCGAACCGATACCGGTCTGCGTTACCGTAATGGCCAGCCCGAGTATACCCGCGACGTAAATACAGGTACGCATATTCACCCCCGCCGAGAACTCCTCCCCGGTGATAAAACCTATACGCGGCAGCATAACGACGACCGAGGCCGCCAGCCCTGTCCACGCTGGGCCCACGCCGTGCCAGCTCTCCGTCACCCACATCGTCAACACCACCGCCAGCAGCCAGGCGAGCCGTTTTTCGTCACGCCCCATCGGTTCCGATGGCGCGAGATCCTTCGCCGGTTTCGGGTTGCCGGGGAACAGCCAGCAGATCAGGCCAATCAGAATCAGGCCTTTAAGAATACCCAGCACCGGGGTGTGCAGCAGCAGATACGGAACATAGTTCAGGTGGATACCGTATGAGCCTTCCGCCGCGCCGCTCATCACCAGGTTGGGCACGTTGGCGGGCAAAATAGTGGCCGAGAGCTGGAAGGTGCCAAACCCGACCGCCAGCGCCAGGCCAAACCAGGCCCGCGAGCCATCAGGAATGCCGGCCCGCTTCGCCATCGCGGCGACAATCGGCATCAGCAGCGCAATACGTCCCATGTTCGACGGCATCACGAATGCCAGGGCATAGCTCAGTAGCACAACGCTTGCCACCATCAGCACCCAGGAGTCGGTAAGCTTTGCCGACAGCGCCCGGGCGGCCCTGTCCGCCAGGCCGGTTTTCCGAATCGCCACACCCAGCACAAAGCCGCTGAACACCAGCCAGAAGGCAGACGAGGCGAAGCCGCCGAAGATTACTTCCGGCGGGGCGATTCTGGCGGCCATCGCCGCCGTGAAAAACAGCAGCGCGGTGATAAATTCGGGCAACAGCGACGTCGCCCACAGCACGATGGTGACGCCGACGATCAGCGAGGGAAGCAGCAGAGGATGCGTTAACCAGAGCGACATACCTGTCTCCTGTAGAATTTTTCAGCAAGTCTACGGCGACAGGCAGGGCGAGTAAACGCTATTTATGGTGGGGTCACTTCAGGATATCGCATTGATGATCCTGCAATTCCTCAGCCGACGCGCGGTTAAAGGTAAGCAAATTACGCTCTGTCGCCAGCAATACAAACGAGCCGTCTGACTGCTGCGCCATCGCCAGCGCGAAGCGTCCCATATGGTCGCGCGCTTCTGGCAGCTCTTCCGCCAGCATCATAAACGGGCTGCGCTGCACCAGTTCGTTCTCCGTCACCCGACGGGCAAGGTATTCATGCCCTTCCAGCCCGCCCGGAAGCGGTAACCACTGGGTGCTGATTTGCCCCTGCGACGCGTTCAGCTTCTCGCGCACGTCTGGGCGCAGACAGGAGATGTGGATATGAAAATGGTTTTGCGTGCGCCCGGTCGGGGAGTTGATGGTTAGCGAAACGGCGCTGTCAGGCACGTCGGCCCCTCGTTTCATGCTCATAAAATGACGAGACTGCCATGCCAGCCAGAAGAAATTCGGTGTCTGCGGCTCTGTCAGCAGCGGGCTTTCAGTGCCGTTGATACGGTACGTGGGCATCAGCAGGTATTGCAACGGTCCGTTGCGGTCTTTGAACACCACGTAGCCCGCATCTGGCTTCACCTGCGCGCACGGTGCCGGGTTACGGTTATGCAGCTGGTTGGGCACACACTGGTCGAGAACGATATGACGCAACGCATTCGGATTACCCGCTTTCATCCAGTACACGCCGCCTGCGGCAAGGGCGATAACGATCAGAATCAGTAAGATAATTTTTTTCACAACGCGTTCCCTGTTTTCAATAGAAGCAAAAGAGTAACGCAAAATGATGACCAAATAAAAAACCCGGCGGATTTCTCACACCGGGTTACCGTGTCGTTCTTTGTAAAACGCTTAGCGCTTGCTGATCTGGTCGAAGGTGCCGCCGTTAGAGAAGTGCTCTTTCTGCGCTTTGGTCCAGCCGCCAAAAACATCATCGATAGTAAACAGCTTCAGTTTCGGGAAGGCGTTTTCGTATTTCTTCGCGACGGCCTCATCGCGTGGGCGGTAGAAGTTTTTCGCCGCAATTTCCTGCCCTTCCGGTGAGTAGAGGTACTTCAGGTAGGCTTCCGCCACCGCTTTGGTGCCCTTCTTATCAACAACCTTATCGACGACGGAGACGGTCGGCTCAGCGAGGATGGATTCGCTCGGGGTGACGATCTCGAACTTGTCTTTACCCAGCTCGTTGGTCGCCAGCAGGGCTTCGTTTTCCCAGGCGATCAGCACGTCGCCGATGCCGCGCTCGACGAAGGTGTTGGTTGCGCCGCGCGCGCCGGAGTCCAGCACTTCGACGTTTTTAAACAGTGCTTTGACGAAGTCCTGTGCTTTGGCCTGATCGCCGTTGTTGTGGTGCAGCGCGTAGCCCCAGGCCGCCAGGTAGTTCCAGCGTGCGCCGCCGGAACTTTTCGGGTTCGGGGTAATGACAGACACGCCCGGCTTAATCAGGTCGTTCCAGTCTTTAATCTGTTTCGGGTTGCCTTTGCGCACCAGGAAGACGATGGTCGAGGTGTATGGCGCAGAGTTGTCCGGCAGGCGCTTGATCCAGTTTTTGTCGATACGGCCACGCTCCGCGATCGCATCCACGTCATAAGCCAGCGCCAGGGTCACCACGTCGGCTTCGATACCGTTGATCACCGATGTCGCCTGCTTACCGGAACCGCCGTGAGACTGGCGAACCACCACGTTATCGCCGGTTTCCTGTTTCCAGTGCGCCGCGAAAGCTTTGTTGTACTGGTCGTACAGTTCACGCGTCGGATCGTACGACACATTCAGTAACTGAATGTCCTTTGCCAGAACGCTGGTTGATGCCAGCAATAATGTTAACCCCACGCCCCATTTATTCATCGCCCAGCTCTCTTGTGTAGTGTTTTGATGAATGCAGCGTGCCAGAAAGCTAACCGATGATTAAAGAATAAAAAAAGATTGGCTATAACGTGGAGGAATAAAAAAAGTGAATGAGCGGACTGATGCCCTCACCCCAACCCTCTCCCACAGGAGAGGGAGCAACCATAAAAAACGGTAACCCAAGGGTTACCGTTTTGCATTTACCTTGCCGCCACCGGGCAACAGAGCCAATCAGTACAGTTTTTTCGCGCAGTCCAGCCAGTCACCTTTGAACGGACGCTTCATGTTTTCAATGGCATCGATGATGTCATGGTGAACCAGTTTCTCGTTCTGGATACCGACGCAGCGGCCGCCGTGTCCCTGAAGCAGTAGCTCGATCGCGTACGCGCCCATGCGGGACGCCAGGATACGGTCGTACGGGCCTGGGGAACCACCACGCTGAATGTGACCCAGAACGGTCGCGCGGGTTTCGCGTTTGGTTTCGGTTTCGATGTACTTCGCCAGCTCGTCAACGTCACAGATGTGCTCGGTGATAGCAACGATGGCGTGTTTCTTACCTTTCGCGATACCGGCTTTGATTTCAGCGACCAGATCTTCACGGCTAAATTCCACTTCCGGCACCACCACGAACTCACAGCCACCGGCAATTGCCGCTGCCAGAGTCAGGTCACCGCAGTAACGGCCCATCACTTCAACAATGGAAATACGCTGGTGAGAGGAAGAGGTGTCACGCAGGCGGTCAATCGCTTCCACAACGGTACCCAGCGCGGTGAAGTAACCGATGGTGTAGTCGGTGCCTTTAATGTCGTTGTCGATGGTGCCAGGCAGGCCGATGCACGGGAAGCCCATTTCAGTCAGACGTTTTGCACCCATGTAGGAGCCGTCGCCGCCGATAACCACCAGCGCATCCAGACCCCGTTTTTTCATGTTTTCGATAGCCACTTCACGGATGTGTTCGTCACGGAATTCCGGGAAGCGTGCAGAACCGAGGAAAGTACCGCCACGGTTGATCATGTCAGACACGCTGTAGCGGTCGAGCTGAACCATGCGGTCTTCATACAGACCCAGGTAACCGTCATAGATACCAAAAACTTCCAGACCTTCCGTCAGCGCTGCACGGACAACCCCACGGATTGCCGCGTTCATGCCCGGCGCATCACCGCCGCTTGTCAACACACCGATTTTCTTAATCATGACTACCTCTGAACTTAGGAATGCAAAATTGAAATCTGCTGCCGGAAGAAACTGTTCAACCGTCGAATACTGCAAATAGTATATCAATCCCTTCCAGCTGAATTGATTCAGGTCAGGCCATATGGGGGTAATTTATCCACAAAATGCTGCTCTGGCTCACTTTTTTACAACGAATTACGAAAGCTCAAAACGCCCTGGGTACGACAGAGCATGGGTCCTGGTGAATAATGACGTCTGACCCAGGGAAACGCTGCAAAATCGCCTGCTCCACCTGTTCAGCGACCATATGCGCCTGAACCAGTGGCAGGTTGTCTTCCATTTCCAAATGAATCTGAATAAAGCGGGTCGGCCCTGACTGCCGCGTACGAAGATCGTGAGCACCACTGACGCCGGGCCAGTTGGTCACGATGGCATAAATTTCATCACGTTCTGCATCCGGAAGCGCACGGTCAAGAAGCGACTGTACCGCGTCATACCCCATCCGCAAGGCGCTGTATAAAATATAGATCCCTATCCCTAACGCAAACAACGCATCGGCCCGATGCCAGCCATACCAGGCCAGACCAAGCGCAATAAGAATAGCCCCATTCATCATAACATCAGACTGATAATGAAGCATATCGGCCCGTACAGCCTGGCTTTGTGTTTTGCGTACAACCCAGCGCTGGAACGTTACAAGAACAAGTGTGCTTATAAGTGCAACTACCGTTACGACCACGCCAACGCCCGGATCGTTCATTGGTGACGGCGAAACAAGATGCTGAATGCCTGTCAAAAACAGGAAAAGCGCAGAGCCCGAAATAAACATGCTTTGTGCCAGCGCGGCCAGCGATTCCGCTTTGCCGTGGCCAAACGTATGCTCTTCATCCGCCGGTTGCAGCGAGTAGCGCACCACCAGCAGGTTGGTCAGCGAGGCGGCAATATCCACCAGTGAGTCCACCAGCGCCGCCAGAATACTGACCGATCCGGTGTACCACCACGCGAAAATTTTAATGATCAGTAAACACGACGCCATCACCGTCGCGGCTATTGCGGCCCGGCTTACCAGCCGTCCATAGGATTGATTCATAAACACTCCTGTCATGCCATGGCGCTAGTATAACGGATGGTGGTGGAGTGAAAGGATGAATAAAGCGTTAACAAACCGGAACGATGGGCAAAAAAAACCCCCACATCATGTGGGGGAAGACAGGGATGGTGTCTATGGCAAGGAAAACAGGGTTTACTGGTTACTACGGGTACTGCTATTGCTACTGAAAAGCGTCATATCTGAGCTTCGCTGCATCCGTGCAACCTCACGCAACTGGTTCATACGTTGCTGATGTTTGGTATTCAAAACCGCTTGCTGCTCGGGCGTTAGCAGGTGGAACATCTGGTTGCGAACCTTCGCCATCTCTACCTGGCGGGCAACCTGTTCCTGCGCCATTTTTTCGGCCTGAGCGCGTACAGCGCTTTCGTCAAAATTTTCTGCGGTGACAAGGCGATGCATTGTCTCCATTTCGCTAACATTAACAGGGGGCTGGTCGTGTCTTGCCCTCTGCATCAGATCTCGCATCTGTTGACGCTGATGTTCGGTTAAACTTATGCCGTCAAACATATGGCTTTGGCTGCTGTGCTGCGTTGCGCCCTCTGCTGAGGAACCGTTATCGCTGATGATAGCTACAGCAGCCTGGCTAAACGCACTGAAGGCCAGCGTTGAGGCCATGACGGCAGCGGTAACTTTGCGCATCACTTGCTCCCAAAATCTTTCGTGTCGCGATTCAACGAGAGACAGTCTACGATTCAGGCTGCAAACATGCGTCAGGGGGTGTAAAACAACGTAAAGTCATGGATTAGATAGCCTTGATGTCGTAATTTCTGCCTCGGAGGTATTTAAACAATGAATAAAATCCTGTTAGTTGATGATGACCGAGAGCTCACATCTCTTTTAAAGGAGTTGCTCGACATGGAAGGTTTCAACGTCCTGGTTGCCCATGATGGCGAGCAGGCGCTGAGTCTCCTTGACGACAGCATCGATTTACTTTTGCTCGACGTCATGATGCCGAAGAAAAACGGTATTGATACGTTGAAAGAGCTTCGCCAGACACACCAGACCCCCGTCATTATGCTGACCGCACGCGGCAGCGAGCTTGACCGCGTACTCGGCCTTGAGCTGGGTGCGGATGACTATTTACCTAAGCCGTTCAACGACCGTGAACTGGTGGCCCGTATTCGCGCGATCCTGCGCCGCTCTCACTGGAGCGAGCAGCAGCAGAATACCGACAACAGCTCACCTACGCTGGAAGTGGACTCCCTGAGCCTGAACCCGGGCCGACAGGAAGCGAGCTTCGACGGTGAAACGCTGGAGCTAACCGGCACCGAGTTCACCCTGCTGTATCTGCTGGCGCAGCATCTCGGCCAGGTGGTGTCGCGTGAACACTTAAGCCAGGAAGTGCTGGGCAAACGCCTCACCCCGTTTGACCGCGCCATCGACATGCATATCTCGAACCTGCGCCGTAAGCTGCCGGAGCGTAAAGACGGTCATCCCTGGTTCAAAACCCTGCGTGGTCGTGGTTATCTGATGGTTTCCGCTTCATGATAGGCAGCTTAACCGCCCGCATCTTCGCCATCTTCTGGCTGACGCTGGCACTGGTTTTAATGCTCGTTTTGATGTTGCCAAAACTCGACTCACGCCAGATGACGGAGCTACTCGACAGCGAGCAACGTCAGGGCGTGATGATCGAGCAGCACGTGGAAGCGGAGCTGGCAAACGATCCGCCGAACGATTTAATGTGGTGGCGCAGGCTGTTTCGCGCTATCGACAAGTGGGCGCCCCCCGGACAACGTCTTTTACTGGTCACCAGCGAAGGTCGCGTGATTGGGGCCGATCGCAATGAAATGCAGATTATCCGCAACTTTATTGGCCAGGCGGATAACGCCGATCACCCACAGAAAAAGAAATATGGTCGGGTAGAGATGGTTGGTCCTTTCTCGGTTCGGGACGGGGAAGACAATTATCAGCTCTACCTGATTCGCCCTGCGAGCAGTTCCCAGTCCGACTTCATCAACCTGCTGTTTGACCGTCCGCTTTTGCTGTTGATTGTCACGATGCTGGTCAGTTCCCCGCTGCTATTATGGCTGGCGTGGAGCCTGGCGAAACCGGCGCGTAAGCTGAAAAATGCGGCGGACGAAGTGGCGCAGGGCAACCTGAGGCAGCATCCGGAGCTGGAATCCGGGCCGCAGGAGTTCCTGGCCGCCGGAACCAGTTTTAACCAGATGGTCTCTGCTCTTGACCGCATGATGACCGCGCAGCAACGCCTGCTGTCGGATATCTCCCACGAGCTGCGGACGCCGCTCACGCGCTTACAGCTGGGTACCGCCCTGCTGCGCCGCCGCAGCGGTGAGAGCAAAGAGCTGGAGCGTATTGAGACGGAAGCGCATCGCCTGGACAGCATGATAAACGATCTGCTGGTGATGTCGCGCAATCAGCAGAAAAACGCGCTGGTGAGCGAAACGGTGAAAGCCAATCATCTGTGGCATGAGGTGCTGGACAACGCGGCGTTTGAAGCGGAGCAGATGGGCAAATCCTTCACCGTTAACTTCCCGCCGGGCCCGTGGCCGCTCTACGGTAACCCCAACGCGCTGGAAAGCGCGCTGGAAAATATCGTGCGTAACGCCCTGCGCTACTCGCACACGAAGATTGAGGTGGCGTTCTCGGTGGATAAAGACGGGATAACCGTCATTGTCGACGACGACGGTCCTGGCGTCAGCCCGGAAGATCGCGAGCAGATATTCCGTCCGTTCTACCGCACCGACGAGGCGCGCGACCGGGAATCGGGCGGTACGGGACTGGGGCTGGCGATTGTGGAAACCGCCATGCAACAGCACCGTGGCTGGGTGAAAGCCGATGACAGCCCGCTGGGCGGGCTCAGGTTAACGCTGTGGCTGCCGCTGTATAAGCGTTCGTAACCGTATGTGCCGGGTGGCGGCTTCGCCTTACCCGGCCTACTTTCTGCGGGAACTATTTCCCCCATAATCTCCGCGAACTGCTCTCGATCTTGCCGCTTATCCGCCGCTTCTGCATCGTTCTGGTCCAGCTGGTGGATAATCCCGCCGCTGACAGCAGACGGTGATACTGATCGTCATCAAACGGCATATGCCAGGCAATTGCGCAGGCCTCGTACACCGACACCTCACTCAAACGCGAAGCCAGCTCAAGCGGCGCATCCGCCGAAACCTGTCCCGCCTGCACAACGCGATACAGCCAGCCGGTTTTACCCGCGTTTTGCAACTGGGCCGACATATCCTGAATGCCGAAATGGTAATTAAGCTTAAAGCACGGTGAGCGCGGCTGGGTGACCTGAATCAAAGCATCGCCCCAGCGGTAAATATCGCCGATAAAGACGTTCTTCTCCGTCAGCCCCTCCGTTGAGAGATTTTCGCCAAACGCGGGGGCGACGAAGAGGTCAGCCTGTTCAGGAAATTCGGTTTTCCAGTGCTGATAGTGCTCGCGCGGATAATGGCACAGCGCGCGATCGGGCCCGCCGTGGATTTTCTTTTCAGCCTGCTGGTCACCCGCAAGCCCGAGATCGGTCAACGTCAGCTCACCGTCGACCTGCACTTTGGCGATGGCACTCGGGCGGCTGCCTTCGTACTCCCTTACCTTGCCTGTAAACACATTCACCGGGTAATGCATCTCCACTCCTTCAGATACAAAAAAAGCGAGTCATCAGACTCGCTTCTCACAGGCGTCAATGCAACCTTATTTTTTAGCGGCGAAACGCGCTGCTGCTTCGTCCCAGTTCACCACGTCCCAGAAGGCTTTGATGTAGTCAGGGCGACGGTTCTGGAACTTCAGGTAGTAAGCGTGTTCCCACACGTCCAGACCCAGAATTGGGAAGCCGGATGCGCCAGAGATAGCTTCACCCATCAGCGGGGAGTCCTGGTTAGCGGTAGAAACGACCGCCAGTTTGTCACCTTTCAGGACCAGCCACGCCCAGCCAGAGCCGAAACGGGTTGCAGCGGCTTTTTCGAATTCCGCTTTGAAGTTGTCAACGGAACCGAAGTCACGCTCGATAGCCGCTTTCAGGTCGCCCTGAAGGGTGGTGCCGGTTTTCAGGCCTTTCCAGAACAGGCTGTGGTTAGCGTGACCGCCCGCGTTGTTGCGCAGCACGGTTTTCTTGTCTGCCGGCAGCTGGTCCAGTTTGGTGATCAGCTCTTCAACAGGCAGATTAGCGAACTCTGGCAGGCTTTCCAGCGCAGCATTCGCGTTGTTCACGTAGGTCTGGTGGTGTTTAGTGTGATGGATTTCCATCGTCTGCTTGTCGAAATGCGGTTCCAGTGCGTCGTAGGCATACGGCAGGGATGGCAGTGTATAACTCATAATCCTCTCCATTATTGTCGGGCGGCACAGCTGTTAATGCCGCGTAAGCAGTTGGTTCATTATAGTTAATTAAATGATATTGAAAATGATTATCAATGCCGTAGTTTTTATAAGGTTATTCGTTTTTGATAAATGACAAAATTGTGAGTCTGCTCACGTGCTTAACGTGCTGATTGCCATCCTGAACAAAAGTGCGGCAACCTTCTGAAGGTTCCCAAACCGCCTCATTTTTACACTCATCAAGTCGGCGGGAAGCCTCCGGCTATAAAAACGATGAGGATGTAAAAATGAATCATGCGATTACGATGGGTATCTTCTGGCATTTGATAGGCGCGGCCAGTGCAGCCTGTTTCTATGCCCCGTTTAAAAAGGTGAGAGGCTGGTCATGGGAAACCATGTGGTCCGTTGGCGGTACCGTGTCCTGGCTGATTTTGCCGTGGACAATCAGCGCCATGCTGCTGCCCGATTTCTGGGGCTACTTCTCCTCCTTCAACGCCTCCACCCTGCTGCCGGTATTCCTGTTCGGCGCGATGTGGGGCATCGGTAATATCAACTACGGCCTCACCATGCGCTACCTCGGCATGTCGATGGGGATTGGCATCGCGATTGGCATAACGTTGATTGTTGGCACCCTGATGACGCCAATCCTCAACGGCAACTTCGATGTGCTGATCAACACCCAGGGAGGGCGAATGACCCTGCTGGGCGTGCTGGTGGCGGTGATCGGCGTGGGCATCGTCACCCGCGCGGGCCAGCTGAAAGAACGCAAGATGGGCATCAAAGCCGAAGAGTTCAACCTGAAGAAAGGGCTGCTGCTGGCGGTGATGTGCGGCATCTTCTCGGCGGGCATGTCGTTCGCCATGAATGCCGCCAAACCGATGCACGACGCCGCTGCGGCGCTGGGCGTCGATCCGCTGTACGTTGCCCTGCCAAGCTACGTGGTGATCATGGGCGGCGGCGCGCTGGTAAACCTCGGCTTCTGCTTTATTCGTCTGGCAAAAGTGAACAACCTGTCGGTAAAAGCCGACTTCTCGCTGGCAAAACCGCTGATCGTCACCAACGTCCTGCTCTCCGCCCTTGGCGGCCTGATGTGGTATCTGCAATTCTTCTTCTACGCCTGGGGTCACGCCAGTATTCCGGCGCAGTATGACTACATGAGCTGGATGCTGCACATGAGCTTCTACGTGCTGTGCGGCGGGCTGGTTGGGCTGGTGCTGAAAGAGTGGAACAATGCCGGGTGTCGTCCGGTTGGCGTGCTGAGCCTGGGCTGCGTAGTGATTATCATTGCGACCAATATCGTCGGCCTCGGCATGGCGAACTGATTACGCTGCCTTTCGACTGCGATGACGCCACTGAACCGGCGTCATCCCCACCTCACGGTTAAACACCACCGAAAAGTAGTTACTGTCCTCAAAGCCGCAGCGCATCGCCACTTCACTCACCATCAGCTCCGTATGCTGTAACAGGTACTGGGCGTGGCAGATGCGCAGCTGGCGCAGATAGTGGTTTACCGTCATCCCCGTCTGGGTGCGGAACTGCTGGCGCAGCGCGCGCTCGCTGCACTGCTCCTGCTCGCAGAATTTTTCCAGCACGAAACTCTTGTTCAGACTGCCCGCAAGCCGGGTGATGAGCTTATCCAGCAGCGCTTCCTGCATGGTGGCAGAGGGATTATCCGTAGCGTAACGATGGCGCTTCAGGGTCATCACCAGCTGGGCGAAAAGCAGCTCCGACATCTGGTTTGCCACCGGATCGCTCTTCTGACTCTCCTGCTCCAGCTGGGAAATCGTCTGGCGCACCTGAGCCATGCCGTTGCTGCTTAAGCGCCAGTGCGGTTCGCCTCTGGCATTATGAAAACCGGGGATATTGCCCGCCCAGTCGACATTCAGTTTAAGTCTGTCGGGGCAATAGATGACGTTCTGCAACACCAGATCGTTAACCGAGGCGTAGGAGTGTTTGTCTTCAGCGCGGATGTAGAACAGGTCTCCGCGCGTGATGCGGTAGGGACGGTCGTTGAGGACGTGCAGGCCATTGCCCCGCCACACCAGCACCAGCTCGCAAAACTCGTGGGTGTGCTCGGCGAAGACGTTTTGCGGGTAGCGGTCGGCCACCGCGACGGCCTGACTCGCGGAGGCAAAAAAATCATCTTTGCGAAGAATGAGCTGAGCAGCCACACCACAACCTCTACGGCGAATAACCGGACATTATTAGCCTTTTTGCAGCAAAAAAACGGTGACTGCCCTCGCGTTACTGAAGCAACGCGTCTTTCCCCTGACGAATATCGCGCGGCGACCAGCTAAACTCCCGGCGAAACAGCGTCGAAAAGTGGTTACTGTCGCCGAAACCGCAGCGATAGGCGATATCGGTGACGCTTTCGTCGGTATGACGTAAAAGGTGACGCGCTTTGATCAGGCGCAGACGGTTAAGGTAACGCTGCGGCGTCAGGCCGGTATGCTGCTTGAGCTGACGATGCAGCGTGCGCAGCGAGAGCGAAAAGTCATCCGCCAGCGTTTCCCAGCAGACATCTTCGGCGAAATGATCTTCCAGCCATGCCATCAGCTGATTCAGGCGCGCGTCGTTATTTTCCAGCCCTTCCACCAGGCTGCTGCGCCGCAGCAGCACCAGCAGCTGCATAAACAGCAGCTCGCGGGTAGCAATGGCGTGCGTCTCCTGTCCATCCTCGCTCTGCTCCATCTGGCTCACCAGCTGACTCACCTGCTGCAACGTGGACTGATTCACCCGCCAGTGCGACGGATAATGGCCGTCCTTCTCCTGCGGCAACAGCTGATTCAGCCCGGAAAGAAACTGGAACGCATCCGGAGAACGATAGAGCACATTGGTCAGGCACAGGTTGTCGGTATGTTCATACAGGTGCCTGTCGTGATCGCGCACGAAGCACACCGTACCGCCGCTGATGGTATACGGCTGACCGTTAAACACGTGGATGCCCGTTCCGTGCTCAACAATCACAATTTCATGAAAATCATGATGATGCTCCGGGAACGCAGCCTGAGGCAGCCGTGGCTCAATCGCGACCGGCGAAGCCCCCGTAGGAAAAAAATCGACGCTGTGCAGTACGGTCATAACGGCCCCCACCAATGAGAAAAGTTCTCAAAATAGTAATTAAGGCCTTTCACGCTCACCTTAAATTTTTGACAGCAAACCGCGCAAAAGCTGTCGGTTTTTCAAGAAACAGGCGGAAAGATCGGGAAATGCGGTCAGCGTCACACTGCCTGCAAACCCCGCCATTACTGGAAACTGTGAACTCCCTCACGTTCATCTTTGCTTTCTTGCCAGCGCGAGATTTGGGCTGTCAGTGGCGAGAAGGTGGCTATTTCTTCCCTTTCTTACACTCCTCGCTAATGACTTAAGAAAGGACCCGACCATGACTTTTCGCCATTGTGTGGCTGTCGATTTAGGCGCATCCAGCGGCCGTGTAATGCTCGCCACCTGGGACTGCGACCTGCACACCCTTACGCTTCGCGAAATGCACCGTTTCGCCAATTGTCTGCAAAAACAGGACGGTTTTGTTACCTGGGATATCGACGCCCTGGAAGCAGAGATCCGCACCGGACTTCACAACGTCTGCGAAGACGGTATTCGCATCGACAGTATCGGCATTGATACCTGGGGTGTGGATTACGTACTGCTGGACCGTCACGGCGAACGCGTCGGCCTGCCCGTCTCCTACCGCGACAGCCGCACCGATGGGCTAATGGCGCACGCCATCGCCCAGCTTGGCAAGGAGAACATCTATGGTCGCAGCGGCATTCAGTTTCTGCCGTTTAACACGCTGTATCAGCTGCGCGCGCTGGTTGAGCAACAGCCAGAGCTGGTCGAAAAGGTGGCGCATGCGCTGCTGATCCCGGACTACTTAAGCTACCGTCTGACCGGCAACATGAACTGGGAATACACCAACGCCACCACCACGCAGTTGGTCAATATCAACACCGATAACTGGGATGAACATCTGCTGGCCTGGACGGGCGCCTCGCCGTCCTGGTTTGGCGCGCCAACCCATCCGGGCAATGTGATCGGCCACTGGCTTTGCCCGCAGGGGAATAAAATCCCCGTTGTCGCCGTCGCCAGCCACGACACCGCGAGCGCGGTCATTGCCTCGCCGCTCGCCGGCAAAGATGCGGCCTACCTCTCATCCGGCACCTGGTCGCTGATGGGCTTTGAGAGCAAAACGCCCTACACCAGCGATGCCGCGCTGGCCGCGAACATCACCAACGAAGGCGGTGCCGAAGGGCGCTACCGGGTGCTGAAGAACATCATGGGCCTGTGGCTGCTCCAGCGGGTGCTGAAAGAGCAGAACATCACCGACCTGCCCGAGCTTATCGCCGAAACCGAAACGCTGAAGGCCTGTACCTTCCTGATTAACCCGAACGATGACCGCTTTATCAACCCGGCGCACATGAGCGCCGAAATCCAGGCCGCCTGTTTTGAAGCGGGGCAGCCGGTACCTTCCCGCCCCGCCGAGCTGGCACGCTGCATTTTTGACAGTCTCGCCCTGCTGTATGCCGACATCCTGAGCGAGCTGGCTGACCTTCGCGGCAAACCGTTCACACAACTGCATATCGTGGGCGGCGGCTGCCAGAACCAACTGCTGAACCAGCTCTGCGCGGATGCATGCGGCATTACCGTGGTGGCAGGTCCGATTGAAGCCTCCACGCTCGGCAATATCGGCATTCAGCTGATGACCCTGGACGAACTGTCCAACGTCGACGATTTCCGTTCGGTGGTGACGGCGAATAACAGCCTGACCACCTTCACCCCCCATCCCTGCCATGAAATTGCCCGCTACCGGGCGCAGTTTCAGCAAAAACGACTGACTAAGGAGCTTTGCGCATGACCACTCAACTTGAACAAGCCTGGGATCTGGCTAAACAGCGTTTCGCCGCCGTCGGCGTGGATGTCGAAGAGGCGCTGCGCCAGCTCGATCGTCTGCCCGTCTCCATGCACTGCTGGCAGGGTGATGATGTCGCCGGTTTCGAGAACCCGGGCGGTTCCCTGACGGGGGGTATTCAGGCCACGGGTAACTATCCTGGCAAAGCGCGCAACGCCACCGAACTGCGTGCGGATCTGGAGCTGGCGCTGAGCCTGATCCCCGGGCCAAAGCGCCTGAACCTGCACGCCATTTATCTCGAATCCGATGAGCCGGTCGCGCGTAACGAAATCAAACCGGAACACTTTACGAACTGGGTGGCGTGGGCGAAAGCCAACCGGCTGGGTCTGGATTTTAACCCGTCCTGCTTCTCGCACCCGCTGAGCGCGGACGGGTTTACCCTTGCGCATGCCAACGATGAAATCCGCCAGTTCTGGATCGACCATGTCAAAGCCAGCCGCCGCGTCTCGGCTTATTTTGGCGAGCAGCTTGGCACGCCATCGGTAATGAATATCTGGATCCCGGACGGCATGAAGGACATCACCGTAGACCGACTGGCCCCGCGTCAGCGCCTGCTGGCCGCGCTGGATGAAGCCATCAGCGAGAAGCTGGACCCGGCGCACCACATCGACGCCGTCGAGAGCAAGCTGTTCGGCATTGGCGCAGAGAGCTACACCGTGGGCTCAAACGAGTTCTACATGGGTTATGCCACCAGCCGCCAGACCGCGCTGTGCCTGGATGCCGGCCACTTCCACCCAACGGAAGTCATCTCCGACAAGATCTCCGCCGCCATGCTCTACGTGCCGCGCCTGCTGCTGCACGTCAGCCGCCCGGTGCGCTGGGACAGCGACCACGTGGTGCTGCTGGATGACGAAACCCAGGCCATTGCCAGCGAAATCATCCGCCACAACCTCTTTGACCGCGTACATATCGGCCTCGACTTCTTCGACGCCTCCATCAACCGCATCGCGGCGTGGGTTATCGGCACCCGTAACATGAAGAAAGCCCTGCTGCGCGCGCTGCTGGAGCCTGTCGCCGCCCTGAAACAGCTGGAAGAAAACGGCGACTACACCGCGCGCCTGGCGCTGCTGGAAGAGCAGAAATCCCTGCCGTGGCAGGCGGTGTGGGAGATGTACTGCCAGCGTCACGATGCACCTGCGGGCAGCCAGTGGCTGGATAACGTGCGGGCGTATGAGAAAGAGGTTCTTGCCGCTCGTCAGTAAAAAACATCGCCCGGCGGCGCGTTGCTTGCCGGGCCTACAGATAAGACCAGGCCGGGTAAGCGTAACGCCACCCGGCATTTTCAAAGGAACTACAGTATGCAGACCATCACCACTTCCTGGTTCGTCCAGGGCATGATCAAAGCCACCTCTGACGCCTGGCTCAAGGGCTGGGATGAGCGCAACGGCGGCAACCTGACGCTACGCCTGGACGACGCGGATATCGAGCCATTTGCCTCCGATTTCCACCAGAAGCCGCGCTATATCACCCTGAGCCAGCCGATGCCGCTGCTCGCCAACACGCCGTTTATCGTCACCGGTTCCGGGAAGTTTTTCCGCAACGTACAGCTGGACCCGGAAGCCAACCTCGGCGTGGTGAAGGTGGACAGCGACGGCGCGGGTTACCACATTCTCTGGGGACTGACGGACGACGCGGTACCGACATCCGAACTGCCGGCGCACTTCCTCTCCCACTGCGAGCGCATCAAGGCGACCAATGGCAAGGACCGCGTAATCATGCACTGCCACGCCACCAACCTGATCGCCCTGACCTACGTGCTGGAAAATAATTCTGATTTCTTCACCCGCAAACTGTGGGAAGGCAGCACCGAGTGTCTGGTGGTGTTCCCGGACGGCGTCGGCATTCTGCCGTGGATGGTGCCGGGTACCGACGAAATCGGCCAGGCGACCGCGACGGACATGCAGAAGCACTCACTGGTGCTGTGGCCGTTCCACGGCGTCTTCGGCAGCGGCCCGACACTGGATGAAACCTTCGGCCTGATCGACACCGCCGAGAAATCCGCGGAGGTGCTGGTGAAGGTCTATTCCATGGGCGGCATGAAGCAGACCATCACCCGGGAAGAGCTGATTGCCCTGGGCAAACGCTTTGGCGTCACCCCGATGCAGTCGGCGTTAGATCTGTACCAATAACAACATCGCGCCCCGCTCACCGAGACGGGGCGAAAACCGCCTGCAATCCCTACAACTAACTCAAGTCAGTGGAGTAAAAGCAATGAAAATAAAAGCAAGCTTGATCCTCACCGTTGCCGCTCTGGCGTTGTCCGGTTCCGCTTTAGCAGAAGTGAAAATCGCCCTGGTGGCGAAGTCCTTAGGGAATGGATTCTTCGAGGCAGCGAACGTCGGCGCGCAGGAGGCGGCCAAAGAGTTAGGCGATGTAAAAGTGATTTATACCGGCCCGACCACCACCACGGCGGAAGCGCAGATCGAGGTGCTGAACGGGCTGATCGCCCAGGGCGTGGATGCGATCGCAATTTCCGCGAACGATCCGGACGCCGTCGTGCCGGTGCTGAAAAAAGCGATGCAGCGCGGCATTAAGGTTGTGTCGTGGGATTCCGGGGTGGCGAAAGCCGGGCGTCAGATCCATCTCAACCCGTCCAATAACGCCCTGATTGGCGAAACCAACGTCAAGCTCGCCGCCGATGCCCTGAAAGCGCTGAACGTGGAGAAGGGCGAAGTAGCGGTGCTGAGCGCCACGCCAACCTCCACCAACCAGAACACCTGGATTGCGGAGATGAAAAAGATGCTGCCGAAGTACCCGTCCGTCAATCTGGTGACCGTGGCCTACGGAGACGATCTCTCTGACAAAAGCTACCGCGAAGCGGTCGGCCTGCTGAAAACCTACCCGGAGCTGAAAGTCATCGTCTCGCCGTCGTCCGTGGGCATTGTGGCTGCCGCGCAGGCGGTGAAGGACCAGGGCAAGATTGGCAAAGTGTACGTCACCGGTTTAGGCCTGCCGTCTGAGATGGCGGGCGCGGTGAAATCCGGCGCGAGCAAGAGCTTTGCCATCTGGAACCCGATTGACCTGGGCTATGCCGCGACTTACTTAGCGGACGATCTGGTGAAAGGCACGGCCACGAAAGGTGAGGCCAGCATGGGCAAACTGGGCAAAGTGAAGCTGGATGCGGACGGCAACGGCGCGATGGCCGAGCCGTTCGTCTACGATGCCAGCAATATTGATAAGTTCTCGAAAATCTTTTGATCCTTTCCCCCCTCACCCTAGCCCTCTCCCAAAGGGAGAGGGTCGGGGTGAGGGTGAACCAAACGGAGAACTATCATGACCCCATTGCTACAGCTTTCTGGCATCACCAAGGTGTTCCCCGGCGTACGTGCTCTTGAGAACGTGCAGCTTGCGCTGTGGCCCGGCAAAGTGACGGCGCTTATCGGCGAAAACGGCGCGGGCAAGTCGACGCTGGTCAAAGTGATGACCGGCATATACCAGCCCGACGAGGGCGAAATTCTCTACAAGGCGATCCCCGTTCACCTTCCAACGCCGGAGTCGGCGCATAAAATGGGTATCACCGCCATACACCAGGAAACCGTCCTGTTTGATGAACTCTCGGTCACCGAAAATATCTTTGCTGGTCAGTACCTTCACAAAGGCTTCCTGAAAAAGCTCGACTGGCCGGAAATGCACCGCCGGGCGCAGGCTATTCTCGCCCGCCTTGAGGTGCAAATCGACCCGCGCGCAACGCTGAAAACCCTAAGCATCGCCCAGCGTCACATGGTGGCGATTGCCCGCGCGCTGTCGTTTGAGGCACAGGTGGTGATCCTCGACGAACCCACGGCGGCGTTGTCGCAGCATGAAATCCTCGAGTTTTACCAGATTGTGGAGCGCTTAAAGCAGGAGGGAAAAGCCATCCTGTTTATCTCCCACAAGTTCGACGAGATTTTTGAGCTGGCCGATCACTACACCATTTTGCGCGACGGCGTGTTCGTCGGTGCAGGGGCAATAAATGAGATCACCGAGGAGCGGATGGTGTCGATGATGGTCGGGCGCGCCATTACCCAAACCTTCCCGAAAATCGACTGCGAAAAAGGCGAGACGGTGCTGGAGGTGAAAAACCTCTGCCATCCGACCGAGTTTGCGCATATCTCGTTCTCCCTGCGTAAAGGGGAAATCCTCGGCTTTTACGGGCTGGTGGGTGCCGGGCGTACCGAATTGATGCAGGCGCTTTCCGGCGTCACGCGGCCATCGTCCGGGGAAATTATCCTCAACGGACAGCCCCGGCGCTTCCGCCAGCCTGCGGATGCGATCAAAGCCGGTATTGTCTGCGTGCCGGAAGAAAGGCAGAAACAGGGGGCGATTATCGCCCTGCCGATTGCCCAGAACATCAGCCTGCCTCAGCTTAGCACGCTCAATCCGAACGGCGTGCTGCATGACGACCGTGAATGGAAACTGGCGAACGAGTACGCCAAACGCCTGCAAGTGAAAGCCTTCAGCTGGAAGCAGGCGGTGGAGACCCTCTCTGGCGGCAACCAGCAAAAGGTGGTGATCGGCAAATGGCTGGCGACGCACCCTGACGTGATCATCCTCGATGAGCCAACAAAAGGCATCGATATCGGCTCAAAGGCAGCCGTGCATCAGTTTATGTCCGAGCTGGTCAGTCAGGGGCTGGCGGTGATTATGGTCTCGTCCGAACTACCGGAAGTGATGGGCATGGCGGATCGCATTATCGTCATGCACGAGGGGCTGATGGTGGCCGAATACCAGGCGGGAGACGCGACGGCGGAAACCATCGTCAGCGCCGCCAGCGGTGCAAAACAGGAGGCGGCATAAATGCTTAGCTCACTCTTAAAACACCGCGAAGCCCTGCTGGGCGCGGTGATTATCCTGATGATCGTCGCCATTGGCAGCCGCGTGCCATCGTTTATCGCGCCGGGCAACCTGGTGGAGATGTTTAACGACACCGCCATTCTGATCGTCCTCGCGCTCGGGCAGATGATGGTGCTGCTCACTAAAGGCATCGACCTGTCGATGGCGGCCAATCTGGCCCTGACCGGGATGATTGTCGCCCTGATTAACTTCCATTACCCGGACGTGCCCGTCTGGGCGCTGCTGATCCTCGCCAGCGCGCTTGGGCTGCTGATGGGCGCGATAAACGGCCTGCTGGTGTGGAAGCTGGGCATTCCGGCGATTGTGGTAACACTCGGCACCATGAGCATCTACCGCGGAATGATCTTTTTGCTCTCCGGCGGCGGCTGGGTGAACTCCAACCAGATGGGTGCAGACTTCCTCGGCCTGCCGCGTGCGTCAGTGCTGGGCCTGCCGGTGCTGAGCTGGTGCGCCATCGCCGTACTGCTGCTGGTGGGCTACTTCCTGCGCTACAGCCGCACCGGACGGGCGCTCTACACCGCAGGCGGGAACGCCACGGCAGCGTACTACACCGGGATCAACGCCGGGAAAATGCAGTTCATCAGCTTCTGCCTTTCCGGTCTGCTGGCCGGGTTCTGCGGCTACCTGTGGATATCGCGCTTTGCCGTTGCGTATGTTGACGTCGCTAACGGTTTTGAATTGCAGGTGGTGGCAGCCTGCGTGATTGGCGGGATCAGCACCATGGGCGGCACCGGTCGCGTGCTCGGCTGTCTGTTCGGGGCGCTGTTCCTTGGCGTCATCAACAACGCCCTGCCGGTGATCGGCGTCTCTCCGTTCTGGCAGATGGCGATTTCCGGCTCGGTCATTGTCATCGCTGTGCTGCTGAACGAGCGCGGCAACAAGCGCAAAGGCAGGCTGATCCTGCGCGACGCGGCGCTGGCACGTCAGAAACTGGCGGTGAAACCATGAGCAAAATGATGACATCTGAAGAGTTCAAACCCACTTCTGCGCCGGGCATCTTCCAGCGTCTGCTGTGCTGGGAGGGCTTCCTGCTGGCGGTGACGCTGGCGGTGTTTGTGGTGAACGCGCTCGCCTCGCCCTACTTCCTCAATATCTGGAACCTCTCCGACGCGACGTTCAACTTCACGGAAAAAGCGATCATTGTGTTGCCGATGGCGATGCTGATTATCGCCCGGGAAATTGACCTGTCGGTGGCCTCCACCATCGCGCTCAGCTCCACGGTGATGGGCTTTTGCGCGGCGGCGGGCGTCGATACGCCACTGCTGGTGTGCGTGGGATTAGGCGTCGGGCTACTGTGCGGGTTGTTCAACGGCATTCTGGTGACGCGCTTTAACCTGTCGTCCATCGTCATCACCATCGGCACCATGAGCCTGTACCGCGGGATCACCTACATCCTGCTCGGGGACCAGGCGCTGAACAGCTACCCGGAGAGCTTTGCCTGGTTCGGCCAGGGCTACGTCTGGGGCGCATTGTCGTTTGAGTTCGCGCTGTTTATCGTGCTGGCCGCTCTGTTTGCCTTTGTGCTGCACCGTACCAACTTTGGCCGCCGCACCTACGCCATCGGCAACAACCCGACCGGCGCGTGGTACTCCGGCATCAACGTGAAGCGCCACAACCTGATCCTCTTCGCGCTGGTGGGGCTGATGTCCGGCCTGGCGTCGGTGCTGCTCACCTCGCGTCTGGGCAGCACCCGTCCGACCATCGCGATGGGCTGGGAGCTGGCGGTGGTGACGATGGCGGTGCTCGGCGGCGTCAATATTCTCGGTGGGTCCGGCAGCATGGTGGGCGTGATTATCGCCGCCTTCCTGATGGGGCTGGTGACCTTCGGCCTGAGCCTGCTCAACGTGCCCGGCATTGTGATGTCGGTGATTATCGGCGCGATGCTTATCGTGGTGATTTCGCTGCCGATTATTACCCGCCGGATTATGCAGCGAAGACGGATCTCATAGCCGGGTGGAGCTGCGTTTACCCGGCCTGCTTAACCGTAGGCCCGCGCAAGCGCAGCGCCGCCGGGCATAAAATTCACAGTAATTAAGGAGAATTATCATGAGCTTTATGTTGGCACTCCCCAAAATCAGCCTGCACGGCGCGGGCGCGATCGGCGATATGGTCAATCTGGTGGCAAACAAACAGTGGGGAAAAGCGCTGATTGTCACCGACGGTCAGCTGGTGAAGCTGGGCCTGCTCGACAGTTTGTTTTCCGCGCTCGACGCCCATCAGATGTCGTATCACCTGTTCGATGAGGTATTCCCGAATCCGACGGAAGCGCTGGTGCAAAAAGGCTATGCGGCATATCAGGATGCGGAGTGTGATTACCTGATTGCCTTTGGCGGCGGCAGCCCGATTGATACCGCCAAGGCAATCAAAATCCTCACCGCCAACCCCGGTCCGTCAACCGATTACTCTGGCGTCGGCAAGGTGAAAAACGCGGGCGTGCCGCTGGTGGCGATCAACACCACCGCAGGCACGGCAGCGGAGATGACCAGCAACGCGGTGATCATTGACGCCGCACGACAGGTGAAAGAGGTGATTATCGACCCGAACATCATCCCGGATATCGCCGTGGACGATGCCAGCGTGATGCTTGATATTCCGGCCTCCGTGACCGCCGCAACCGGCATGGATGCCTTGACTCACGCCATTGAAGCTTACGTGTCCGTCGGCGCGCACCCGCTGACCGATGCCAACGCGCTGGAGGCGATTCGCCTGATCAACCTCTGGCTGCCGAAAGCGGTCGACGACGGTCACAACCTGGAAGCGCGCGAGCAGATGGCTTTTGGTCAGTATCTGGCGGGCATGGCGTTTAACAGCGCCGGTCTGGGGCTGGTGCATGCCCTGGCGCACCAGCCGGGCGCGACGCACAACCTGCCGCACGGCGTGTGCAACGCCATTCTGCTGCCGATCATCGAAAACTTTAACCGCCCGAACGCGGTTGTCCGATTTGCCCGCGTGGCGCAGGCGATGGGCGTTGACACGCGCGGCATGAGCGATGAAGCGGCCAGCATGTCAGCCATTCAGGCGATTCGCGACCTGAGCGCCCGGGTCGGCATTCCGTCCGGATTTAGCCAGCTCGGCGTGACCAAAGCCGATATTGAAGGCTGGCTGGATAAAGCTCTCGCCGACCCGTGCGCGCCGTGTAACCCGCGCACCGCCAGCCGCGATGAGGTCCGCGAGCTGTACCTGGAGGCTTTATGATCCGCAAAGCGTTTGTGATGCAGGTAAACCCGGACGCGCACGAGGAGTACGCACGTCGCCACAACCCGATCTGGCGTGAGCTGGAGGCGGTACTGAAAGCCCACGGTGCGCACCACTACGCCATTTACCTCGACAAAGCCCGCAACCTGCTGTTTGCAACGGTGGAGATTGAATCGGAGGAACGCTGGAACGCGGTGGCAAACACCGATGTCTGCCAGCGCTGGTGGAAACATATGGCTGACGTTATGCCGTCGAACCCGGATAACAGCCCGGTGAGTGCGGAGCTGGAAGAGGTGTTTTACCTGGACTGATGTGTTAACGCTGCTGCCCCAGCGGTAGCAGCAATCTCCCGCCTGCCACTCAGCGTAAACGCCGACACCACCGTGATCGCCAGCACGAAACAGCCCAGTATCAGATACGTCTCCTGGAAGCCGACCCGGTCATACATATTTCCGGCAAAGGCGGAGAGGAAGATCGCCGCCGACTGTTTGGCAAACTGGAAGCCAATCAGGTAGATGGTGGCCGACAGGCGCGTATCAAACACCCCGGTGATGTACTTGAATGCCCCCACCAGCAGGAACGGGACTTCCAGCGCGTGCAGCATCTTCAGGGCAATCACCTCCACGGCGGTGGTGGCAAACGACGATCCGATAATGCGCGTCGCCATGATCACCCCGGCAATCAGCAGCGTGTTTTTCGCACCGATGCGGTTAATGATCCACGGCGAGCAGAACATGATGATCGCGTTACAGATTTCCCCCGCTGTGGTGGCGAAACCAAAGGCGCGGGTCCCCTCCTGCGGCGTGGCGAAGAAGGTTTTGAAGAAGGTAGCAAACTGCTGGTCGAAGACGTCATATACGCAGGCCACGCCAATCACGTACAGGATGAACATCCACATTCTGCGCTGGCGGAACAGGTTGAACACGGTTTTAGCAGTGATCTGCCGCTGGTTCGCGCCCAGGGCGTTCATGACCTGCGCCGTCTGGTTGGGCTTCGGTTTCGCGACCACCAGCAGCAGCATTAGCAACAGCGCCGCCGCCGATCCCATCCAGAAAACATACGACGGATCGATGCCGAACAGGATGCCGCCCGTTGAGGCGCACAGCCCCCAGCCGAGACAGCCGAACATGCGCGCCTTGCCGTACTCAAAAAAGCTGTTGCGGCTCACGCGTTCAATGTAGGCCTCAATCGCCCCCGAACCCGCTGAGAAGACAAAGCCGATATACAACCCACCGCTCAGCGCCCCCAGCCAGATATTGGTTTTCAGCAGCGGGGCGAAGACGTACAGGAAGAACGGCGCGAACAGGAACAGCAGCACCGAAATGATCCAAAGCAAATGTTTTTTCAGCCCCAGCTTGTCCGAAATGACCCCCAGCACCGGCTGGAAGGCAATGGCCGACAGCGAGATGCAGGAGAAAACAATCCCCGTATGGGTTTTGTTCAGGCCGATGATGTCCGACAGCCAGATCGGCAGGAACGGAAAACAGGTGGCCATGATGAAGAAGTAGAGAAAGAAGAACAGCCCGAAGATCCAGAAGTTAGGGTTGTCTTTGTGGGTACAGGTTGTTGTGTTCATTATTTTTATCCTCAACGGAGGGCCGGTTGCCCGGCCCGTCACCCTTACACGCGTTCCACACCAATCAGAATGGTGGTTTCCGGATCCAGAATCGGCAGCGCAATACCCGCCTGCATCAGCCATTCACCGCTTACCGTTTGCGGCGCGTCCATCCACGCCGGCAGCTTGCGCATGGTGTGCCCGCCCTTGCCCGTAATCTGAATGTTCGGGTGATCGAGCAGCGTGATGCGGTACTGCGCGCTGGCGTCTAACCCCGGCATGCGCAGCGGCATCATCAGGGTGTAATCCGGCATCGCGAGCTGGCTGACCAAAAACAGCCCCTGCGTCTTGTCTTCGCTCACTATACCCTGCGCCAGGGTGGTGGCGTCCGGCATATCCACGCGCCACTGGGTGCCGTGATGAATGACCCCGCGCCACCGCTTATACAGCGCGGCGTAATGTCGATAGCCTTCACGCTCCTGCGCGTCGACGGTGAGCGGATCCAGCTCCAGCCCCATGTGACCAAACAGCGCCGTCAGCCCGCGGAACTGAATGCTGTGCTGGCGGAAGGTAGCGTGACATTTATGATGACCGATATGCGCCCCCATCACCTCCGGCGGGAAGAAGTAGCTCATGCCGCGCTGGATAGTGTTGCGCTCCAGCGCGTCGTTATTGTCGGACGCCCAGAAGCGGTGGCAGCGGGTCAGCACTTCATAATCGATTCGCCCGCCGCCGGAGGAGCAGGATTCAAACTCAATGTGCGGGAAACGCTCGCCCAGCACGTCCAGCAGGCGATAAAACTGGCGCGTCTGGGCGTCGGCGGCGGCTTTGCCCTTGTGCCCTGGCTGCACCAGCTCGCGGTTCATGTCCCATTTCACGTAGTCGACCGCGTGTTCACCCAGCAGCCAACTCATGCGCTCGACCAGATAATCAAAGGCCTGAGGAATATTAAGATTGAGCACCAGCTGATGTCGCCCGGTCGCCTGGGCGTAGCCCGGCAGCGCCAGCACCCAGTCAGGGTGCGCGCGGTACAGATCGGAATCCGGGTTAATCATCTCCGGCTCAACCCAGATACCAAACTCCATGCCGAGCTGTTTAACGTGATCGATCACCGGCTTAAGGCCGTTCGGGTATTTTTTCTCGTCCAGATACCAGTCGCCCAGCGCGGCGTGGTCGTCGTTGCGGCCTTTGAACCAGCCGTCGTCAATGATAAAGCGCTCCACGCCCAGCGCTGCGGCCTCGTCGGCCATGCGCATGATGTAGTCCGGATCGTGGTCGAAGTAGATCCCCTCCCAGGTGTTGAGATGCACCGGGCGCGGTTTATCTTCCGGGAAGCGGATAACGTTATCGCGCAGGTAGCGGTGGAACTGCTGGCTCATGCCGTTCAGCCCGTGCGGGGAGTGGCTGGCATACAGGCGTGGCGTCCAGAGCGTTTCCCCCTCTTCAATCGCCATTTCACCCGGCAGGTAGAGCGCTTCGGCCTGCATATAACGGCGGCCATCGGTTTTCGCCTCTGCGCGCAGGCGGTGGTTGCCGCTCCAGCCCAGATGCACACCCCAGACGTGGCCGTGCATTTCACTGAATGACGGCGTACCTGAAATCAGTGCCGGGAAATGTTCGTGGGAGGTTTTACCCCGGCGGTTTTCAATCACGAAGCTGTCGTGCTCAAGCGTAACGCGGTGCGGCTGAAACTCCCTGATCCAGCGTCCGTGGAAGGCCATCACCTCCTGCGCGCGTTCGGCCACCGGCAGCGTCACGGCAAAGCGATCCACCTGCCACGCCAGCGTTTTCAGGTTGGTTAACCCATGGCGCACCACCAGTACGCCGCTGGCATCCAGCGTTATTTCACTGGTCAGGCGCAAGCCTGCATGCTCGTCTTCAGCAGTGATTGTCAGGGCGTTTAACGCCTGCTGCACCTGCGTGGTTTTAAATACCGGCGATCCGTCCAGCCCCTGGCGATGCCCCTCGATGCCCGGCGAGCCAAACAGCCCATGCCCCAGCTCTGCCATCAGCGTGACGGGGGAGTCGACGTCCAGCCTGCCGTTAGCAACCGGGCGCGCAATACTCAGGACATCCTGCGGCGAGAAGTGCTGAAGGTGCGGCCCCCAGTAGAGAATTTCGGCGAACGGGTGGGTTTTTAGCACCACGTCAACCGTATTGCTTTCAAGTCGAAAAATGGCATCTTGCATCGGACATCTCCTGTCATCGGGATGTCCTGAGTTTTGATCCGAAACGTTTCGGATACAAACCAAAACGTTTCGGATCTGTGATCGGGTTCGGAATTTTTCGCGTGATTAGGCCGTCTGGCCTGGAGAGAATTCTGGCTGCCAGAGCACCTGAAGGGTGTCAATGTCGTCGCCGTTAATCAGCTGGCGCACCATATCGGCAATCTGTTTCCCGACGCCCTGACGGGTAGACTGGATCACCGCCGCGACGTCGATATCGACAATACTGTCCTGCGGTAAGCCGTCATAGACCACCAGCGAGACGGCATTTTCACCAGTTAAGCGTCCCATCTGCGCCAGGGCCATCGCTGCGCCGTCGCCGTGGGTGTTGCAGTCGGTAATGATGGCCGTGGGCGGCTGCGGCAGGGAGAGAAGTTCTTGCGTGGTGGCATAACCCACGCGGCGCGAAGGGGGCATGGCGCGCAGCCATTCGCTGGAAAGCCCGGCTTCCCGCAGCGCGTCCAGGTAGCCCTGGCGGCGCTGGGTGATGAATGCCTGGTTGTTGCTTTCGCCCAGCAGCGCAATGCGCTGATGGCCTTTCTCGATCAGCCAGCGGGTGGCCTGATACGTACCGGCATAGTTGTCGAAATCGAACCACGCGTACGGCTGCGGGAGCTGGCTGCGGCCGAGCGCCAGGAACGGAAACCCGGCGGCCTGAAGCTGCTCAAGACGCGGATCGTGATCCAGCGTATGCGCCACTATCAGCGCATCCACGCGTCGGCTTTGCACCATGCGCATATAGCTGTGTTTGTCCGCCAGATCGTCGTCAGCGATGAGCAGCAGGTCAATTTCATGTCGCGCCAGTTCGTGGCTAATTTCGCCGACCATGTCCATAAAAACGCTGTTATTGAGCGGAACAGGATGCACCGGAAATACCAGCCCGACGGCGTCGATTTTGCCCATCTTCAGGCGACGGGCAAAGGTATTTGGTCGGTAGCCACGGCGCTGGGCCTCCGCTTCCACGCGGGCGCGCGTCTCAGCAGAAACGTCGTCATATCCGTTGAGGGCGCGGCTGACGGTGGTAACAGACAGCCCCAGTTCTTTGGCAATGGCTTTAAGCGACATGATTTTCCGTATCTTCTTTAGTTTTGTTCCGCCACCAGCAGCGCGTGCGTATCGGGCTCCAGCGCCTTAAAGATATGCGGCTGGTCAGCGGGGTAGCAAATGTAATCTCCCGGGCCGAGTTCTTCCGCCGCGTCGATCAGACCGACCATCGCCCGCCCCTGGGTCACGATAATATGCTCAACCGAACCAGGCGGATGGGGCTGGGAAATACGGTCTGCCCCCGGCTGAGTCAGCAGCAGATAGATATCACGACGCGCGCCCGGCGGACACGCCGCGAGCAAAATCGCCTCGTAGTTCGCCTGCCCGGCGACGACTTTTGTGCCCTCGCCGCGGCGGATCACCTGCGTGACGGGTTGCTGCGGCTCCAGTAACCGGGCAAACGGAATATCCAGCGCCACGCAAAGCGACCACAGCGTTTCCAGGCTAGGATTGCCGTTGCCAGACTCCAGTTGTGAAAGCGTGGATTTGGCGATCCCGGCACGGCGGGCAATTTCCGCCAGTGAGAGCCCGGTTCGCAGGCGTTCTCGTACCAGGCTTTTGGCGATCACGCTGATTGGCTGCGTCATAAAAACGGCCTCTTTCTCTCTATAACGAACGAATCGTTCGCCTTGTAAAACGGTTTTGATGCGTTCATTATAATGGAAATACGTTCGATATGGCTAAAATGGTATGAAGAAACACCTCTCCTGTCTGAAAGGCGACACGATAAAAGCGATCGTCCTGGTCTGCCTCGCGGTGGGCGTAGTCGGCATGTCTTATGGCTCACTGGCGATGGCCTACGGTTTCCCGCTGTGGGTGCCGTTTGTCCTCTCCCTCACGGTGCTGGCAGGCGCATCCGAGTTTATGTTTATTGGCATCGTGGCAAGCGGCGGCAATCCGCTGGCAGCGGCCGCGGCCGGTTTACTGGTAAACGCGCGCCATGTGCCGTTCGGCGTAACGGTGCGTGACCTGGTGGGCAAGCGCGGCCTGAGCTTTCTGGGCTGTCATATTATGAACGATGAAAGCGTGGTGTTCGGCCTTTCGCAAAAAACCGCCGAGCAGCGTAAAGCGGCCTACTGGCTGTGCGGCCTGGGCGTGGCAATTATCTGGCCGCTGGGGGCGGTACTGGGGGCGATGGTCGGCAAGCTGCTGCCAGACCCGGAAACCATCGGGCTGGACGCGGTGTTCCCGGCGATCCTGCTGGCGTTAGTGGTGCCGGCATTTAAAAACCGTACCACGCTGATCCGCGCCTGTAGCGGCGCAGTGTTGTCGCTGGCCGCCGTACCGTTTGCGCCGGTGGGTCTGCCGGTACTGCTCTCTTTGCTCGGCCTTGCCGCGAGGAAAAAATAATGGAAAACATGACGGTCTTTATTCTCGGCATCGCCATTCTTTCTGCCGGAACCTATCTGATGCGTCTTGGCGGAGCGAAGCTTGGCAACCGGCTGGCGCTTTCAGAACGGTCGCAGGCGCTGCTTTCAGACGCGGCTACCGTTTTGCTGTTCTCCGTCGCGCTGGCGACAACGTTTTATGAAGGGGACCATTTTGCCGGGATGGCACGTGTGCTGGGCGTGGGGTTCGCGGTGTTTCTGGCCTGGCGCAAAATGCCGTTAATTGTGGTGATCGTCGCGGCGGCGGTGGTGACCGCACTGCTGCGTCTGGCAGGCATAAACTAAAAAGCGCCCCAGGGGCGCTCTTTCGACGGTATAGCGGAATTATTTGTTCAGTTCAGCGGTCATGTGTACGCGGTTACCGGTGAATGCCTGGGTAATTTTGTAGGATGACGCGCCCGCTTCCTGAGCCTGTGCAGCGATTTTAGCTTCTGCACCATCCAGGGTAGAGGCGGATGCGGTCACTGTCTGCGCAGCGAAAGAACCAAAAGAGGTAGCCAGAGCGATTACTGCGACAAAAGTTTTGATGCTTTTCATGAGATAAACCCTTTCGTTAAGTTGTTTAGATAAGGCGCTGTGCCTTGATGAGATAAATATTAGACCTCATCATGAACAACTAAAAGCGGAAGGATTTGCTATACTCATTCAAAATTACTGATCAACTATCAATCGCTGCGGATGGGTGTAAATAGTTGCTCTACCCGGCTTGCAGAACCCCACCAGCGTCAGGTTGCAGCGCTCCGCCACTTCCACCGCCAGCGTGGTTGCCGCTGACACCGCAAACAGAATTTCCACGCCGCACATGGCGGACTTTTGCACCATCTCATAGCTGGCGCGGCTGGAGACTAACGCCGCGCCCTGCTGCCAGACGTTGCTTTCCCGAGCGCGGCGACCTAACAGCTTATCCAGCGCGACGTGGCGGCCCACATCTTCATGACCGCCGGCAATGTTGCCTGACGGCAATATCCATGCCGCCGCGTGGGTACAGCCGCTGAGCTGACCGATGGGTTGCACGTCGTTCAGGTGCTCAAGCGCCCGATCAAGGTGCGCCAGATTGAACGTCTGGGTGAACGGCAGCGGGATAATGGGTTTGCCGATATCGTTAAGCTGTTCAACGCCGCACACGCCGCAGCCGGTACGTCCGGCCAGCGCCCGGCGGCGCTCTTTCAGCCCCATAAAGCGGCGGCTGGAGAGTTCGATTTGCACTTCAAGACCATTACAGGCATGAACCACATCCATGCCGTAGATCTCCTGCGGATGCGCAATGATGCCTTCCGAGAGGGAAAAACCTATGGCGAACAGCTCCAGATCTTTCGGCGAGGCCATCATCACCACATGCGAAATACCGTTGTAAACCAGGGCAACGGGGACCTCTTCCGCCAGAAAATCCGGCGTGGCATGTGAAATGTGAGGCGGTCTGTGTACCGACAGTTCCACAATACCCGCAGGCAGTGGCGACGCGTGGGCAACACGGTTTTGTTTAGACACAACGGTATTCCTGAACAACCACGGAAGTGAGCCTGCTATTGCAACACAAACGGCAGGCCTTACGCATAGTATGGATCAACTTTTCAGCAACCATTCTCCTACTCAATACGGAGGGGTGCAACCGATCACCTGCTACACCTCTTTAACATGCACAGGTTAAAATGTGATTGATATCACATTTTATAATCAATGCCGTGATAATACGTTCACTTTGTTTTAACCCCGTTGGAACAGGCGTACCGACATTGTGGTATTCTGGGCTTATCCCTCGGAGAAATGAGGGATTAACGCAAATTTTTCTCCTTTGCGGTTAATTCTCAACCGCAAAGTAAAACTACATAGCAATGTCGTAATGAACCAAGGAGTGACCCATGCAGGTCAGCAGAAGGCAGTTCTTTAAGATCTGCGCTGGCGGTATGGCAGGCACCACGGCGGCGGCACTGGGCTTTGCGCCCGGTGTAGCGCTGGCGGAAACACGGCAGTATAAACTGCTGCGCACCCGCGAAACCCGTAACACCTGTACGTACTGCTCCGTCGGCTGTGGGCTGTTAATGTATAGCCTCGGCGACGGTGCGAAAAACGCCAAAGCATCTATTTTCCACATCGAAGGCGATCCGGATCACCCGGTAAACCGTGGTGCACTCTGTCCGAAAGGGGCCGGTCTGGTAGATTTTATCCACTCCGAAAGCCGCCTGAAGTTTCCTGAGTATCGCGCTCCCGGCTCTGACAAATGGCAGCAAATCAGCTGGGAAGAAGCGTTCGATCGCATAGCTAAGCTGATGAAAGAAGACCGCGATGCCAACTTTATCGCGAAGAATGCCGAAGGCACCACCGTTAACCGTTGGCTCTCCACCGGCATGCTGTGTGCTTCAGCGTCCAGTAACGAAACCGGCTATTTAACCCAGAAATTTACGCGTGCACTCGGTATGCTCGCGGTCGACAACCAGGCGCGTGTCTGACACGGACCAACGGTAGCAAGTCTTGCTCCAACATTTGGTCGCGGTGCGATGACCAACCACTGGGTCGACATCAAGAACGCCAACCTTATTGTGGTGATGGGCGGTAACGCCGCTGAAGCGCACCCTGTCGGGTTCCGCTGGGCGATGGAAGCCAAAATCCACAACGGCGCGAAGCTGATTGTGATCGATCCCCGCTTTACGCGTACAGCGTCAGTGGCGGATTTCTACACCCCTATTCGTTCAGGTACTGACATCACTTTCCTGTCAGGCGTACTGCTGTACCTGATGACCAACGAAAAATATAACCGCGAGTACACCGAAGCCTATACCAACGCCAGCCTGATCGTGCGTGAGGATTACCACTTCGAAGATGGCCTGTTCAGCGGTTACGACGCCGAAAAACGCAAGTACGACAAAACCAGCTGGAACTACGAGCTGGACGAAAACGGCTTTGCGAAGCGCGACACCACCCTGCAACACCCGCGCTGCGTGTGGAACCTGCTGAAAGAGCACGTTTCCCGCTACACGCCGGAGGTTGTCGAAAACATCTGTGGGACGCCGAAAGCGGATTTCCTGAAGGTGTGCGAGTTGATTGCGGAAACCAGCGCGAAAGATAAAACCGCATCGTTCCTGTATGCGCTCGGCTGGACGCAGCACTCCATCGGCGCGCAGAACATCCGCACCATGGCGATGGTTCAGCTGCTCCTCGGCAACATGGGGATGGCAGGCGGCGGCGTGAACGCCCTGCGCGGTCACTCCAACATTCAGGGTCTGACCGACCTCGGCCTGCTGTCTCAGAGCCTGACGGGTTACATGAACCTGCCGAGCGAGAAACAGACTGACCTGCAAACCTACCTGACAGCCAGCACGCCAAAACCGCTGCTCGAAGGCCAGGTGAACTACTGGGGCAACTATCCGAAGTTCTTCGTCTCGCTGATGAAAGCCTTCTACGGCGACAAGGCGACGGCGGAAAACAGCTGGGGCTTTGACTGGCTGCCGAAGTGGGACAAAGGTTACGACGTACTTCAGTACTTCGAAATGATGCACCAGGGCCAGGTCAACGGCTATATCTGCCAGGGCTTTAACCCGGTGGCATCGTTCCCGAACAAGAACAAGGTTGTCGAGTCTCTGTCGAAGCTGAAGTTCCTGGTGACGATTGACCCGCTCAATACCGAAACGTCGACGTTCTGGCAGAACCACGGTGAGTCGAACGACGTAGATCCGTCGAAGATTCAGACCGAAGTGTTCCGTCTGCCGTCCACCTGCTTCGCGGAAGAGAACGGGTCTATCGTCAACTCCGGCCGCTGGTTGCAGTGGCACTGGAAAGGCGCAGACGCCCCGGGCATCGCCCTGAACGACGGCGAGATCCTGGCCGGCATCTTCTTACGCCTGCGTAAGATGTACGCCTCTGAGGGCGGCGCAACGCCTGAGCCGGTACTGAACATGACCTGGAACTACTCGACGCCGGAAAACCCAGCGCCGGAAGAAGTGGCCATGGAGAGCAACGGTAAGGCGCTGGCGGACGTTATCGACCCGGCGACCGGTGCGGTGCTGGCGAAGAAAGGCGATCAACTCAGCACCTTTGCGCACCTGCGCGATGACGGTACGACCTCCAGCGGCTGCTGGATCTTTGCCGGGAGCTGGACGCCGAAAGGCAACCAGATGGCCAACCGCGATAACGCCGACCCGTCGGGCCTCGGTAATACGCTGGGCTGGGCATGGGCGTGGCCGCTTAACCGCCGCATCCTCTATAACCGTGCCTCCGCTGATCCGCAGGGCAACCCGTGGGATCCGGAGCGTCAGCTTCTGAAGTGGGACGGCGCGAAATGGGGCGGCGTGGATATTCCGGACTACAGCACTGCCGCACCAGGCAGCGATGTCGGGCCGTTTATCATGCAGCCTGAAGGGATGGGCCGTCTGTTTGCTATCGATAAGATGGCGGAAGGGCCATTCCCGGAACACTACGAGCCGTTTGAGACGCCGCTGGGTACTAACCCGCTGCACCCGAACGTGGTCTCTAACCCGGCAGCCCGTATCTTCAAGAGCGATTTTGAAGCGCTGGGTAAAAAGGACAAGTTCCCGTATGTCGGCACCACTTACCGTCTGACCGAGCACTTCCACTACTGGACCAAGCACGCGCTGCTGAATGCCATCGCGCAGCCGGAACAGTTTGTGGAGATCGGCGAGAAGCTGGCGAACAAACTCGGCATTGCCCATGGCGATACCGTGAAGGTCTCCTCTAACCGCGGCTACATCAAAGCCAAGGCGGTGGTGACCAAGCGTATTCGCACGCTGAACGTTCACGGTCAGCAGGTGGATACCATCGGCATCCCGATTCACTGGGGTTATGAGGGCGTGGCGAAGAAAGGGTTCATTGCGAACACCCTGACGCCGTTCGTCGGTGATGCGAACACGCAGACGCCGGAGTTTAAGGCCTTCCTCGTGAACGTGGAAAAGGTGTAACGGAGACGACTTATGGCTTATCAATCTCAAGACATTATCCGTCGTTCCGCGACTAACGGTTTCACGCCCGCGCCTCAGGCGCGGGACCACCAGCAGGAAGTGGCGAAGCTTATCGACGTGACCACCTGTATCGGCTGTAAAGCCTGTCAGGTGGCCTGCTCTGAGTGGAACGACATCCGTGACGAAGTGGGTCACAACGTCGGGGTGTACGACAACCCGGCAGACCTGACCGCCAAGTCCTGGACGGTAATGCGTTTCTCGGAAGTGGAGCAGAACGACAAGCTGGAATGGCTTATTCGCAAAGACGGCTGTATGCACTGTGCGGATCCGGGCTGCCTGAAGGCGTGTCCGTCAGAAGGGGCTATCATTCAGTATGCCAACGGCATCGTCGACTTCCAGTCCGAGCAGTGCATTGGCTGCGGCTACTGCATCGCGGGCTGTCCGTTCGACGTGCCGCGCATGAACCCGGAAGACAACCGCGTCTACAAATGTACGCTGTGCGTTGACCGCGTAAATGTCGGCCAGGAGCCAGCGTGCGTGAAGACCTGTCCAACCGGCGCTATCCACTTTGGCTCCAAAGAGGATATGAAAACGCTGGCGGCAGAGCGCGTGGGCGAGCTGAAAACCCGTGGTTACGATAACGCGGGCCTGTACGATCCGGCCGGGGTTGGCGGTACGCACGTCATGTACGTGCTGCACCACGCCGACAAGCCGAACCTGTATCACGGCCTGCCGGAGAACCCGGAAATCAGCGCCACCGTGAAGTTCTGGAAAGGCATCTGGAAACCGCTGGCAGCGGTCGGTTTTGCTGCCACCTTCGCAGCGAGCATCTTCCACTACGTCGGTGTTGGTCCGAACCGCGCGGAAGAGGAAGACGATAACCTGCATGAAGAGAAAGACGAGGTGCGCAAATGAGAAAACGTGACACCATCGTGCGCTACACCGCGCCGGAACGCATCAACCACTGGGTCACCGCCTTCTGCTTCATGCTGGCGGCGATAAGCGGGCTGGGGTTCTTCTTCCCGTCCTTCAACTGGCTGATGCAGATCATGGGGACACCACAGCTGGCGCGTATACTGCACCCGTTTGTGGGCGTCATCATGTTCGCGTCGTTCATCATCATGTTTTTCCGTTACTGGCACCATAACCTAATCAATCGGGATGATATCTTTTGGGCGAAGAATATTCGTAAGATCGTCGTCAACGAGGAAGTAGGTGATACCGGGCGTTATAACTTCGGCCAGAAATGCGTATTCTGGGCGGCGATTATCTTACTGGTCCTGTTGCTGGTGAGCGGCGTGATCATCTGGCGTCCGTACTTTGCGCCTGCTTTCTCAATCCCGGTGATCCGATTTGCGCTGATGCTGCATTCATTTGCCGCAGTAGCGTTAATTGTGGTTATCATGGTGCATATTTACGCCGCCCTTTGGGTGAAAGGCACCATTACCGCGATGGTGGAAGGCTGGGTCACCAAAACGTGGGCGAAGAAACATCACCCGCGCTGGTACCGTGAAGTCCGCCAGAAACAGGAAAAGTCATCTGAATGAGTATTCGCATAATCCCGCAAGATGAGCTGGGGTCGAGCGAGAAACGTACGGCGGAGTATATTCCGCCGTTGTTATTCCCCAGACTCAAGAACCTCTACAACCGCCGCGCAGAGCGTCTGCGCGAGCTGGCAGAGAACAACCCGCTGGGCGATTTTCTGCGTTTTGCCGCGCTGGTCGCCCATGCGCAGGAAGTGGTGCTGTACGACCATCCGCTGCAAATGGACCTGACCGCACGCATCAAAGAAGCCAACGAGCAGGGCAAACCGCCGCTGGATATTCACGTCCTGCCGCGCGACAAGCACTGGCATAAGCTGCTGCATTCCCTGATCGCCGAGCTGAAGCCGGAGATGAGCGGCACGGCGCTGGCGGTCATTGAGAACCTGGAAAAAGCCTCAGAGCAAGAGCTGGAAGAGATGGCGAGCGCGCTGTTTGCCTCCGACTTCTCGCTGGTGAGCAGCGATAAAGCGCCGTTCATCTGGGCTGCGCTGTCGCTCTACTGGGCGCAAATGGCGAGCCTGATCCCAGGCAAAGCCCGCGCCGAATACGGCGAAGCGCGCCAGTTCTGTCCGGTGTGTGGTTCAATGCCAGTCTCCAGCATGGTACAGATTGGTACGACACAGGGGCTGCGCTACCTGCACTGCAACCTGTGTGAAACCGAATGGCACGTGGTGCGCGTGAAGTGCAGCAACTGCGAGCAGACCCGCGATCTGAACTACTGGTCGCTGGAAAACGAAGACGCGGCGGTGAAAGCCGAAAGCTGCGGCGACTGCGGGACCTACCTGAAGATTCTGTATCAGGAAAAAGACCCGAAAGTCGAAGCGGTGGCCGACGATCTCGCCTCGCTGATTCTGGACGCCAAAATGGAGCAGGAGGGCTTTGCCCGCAGCTCGATCAACCCGTTCCTGTTCCCGGGTGAAGGGGAGTAATCTCCTGTGACAGTGCCGGGCGGCGCGAGCTTGCCCGGCCTACACCTCGACAGCAATACCTGCCGTCTTATATGCCAGATGCTCTTCAGCCCGTAGTCCAGGATCCGTCTAAAGACGCGTTATCGCTTTAGCATCGCTTCCACGGCAAATCTCAGGCAACATCCGCACTTTATGTCTGTGACGAAAGCAGATAATAAAAAAGCTCTCGCCTTTGCGAGCAGCTTTCAAGACTTTTCCCCTCAATAATATTCTTGTTTTCTTTTGAATCAAACCAGGCTATAAAGCTGTACATTCATACAGTTAAAAGGTGTTTTCATGGCACTGGAAAAGGGTATTGAACGGCTGGTTCAAGGATTTATCGCTGCAGGTCGCCCCTCATCGCGTCGCCAGACAATTGAGGTACGACGAGCAGGCTATATTGCCAGCACGGAGCTTGCCGGGAAGACCGAAACACGCGTTCAGCTGGAGACGCTTGTTCTTGAGGGTCTTACCATTCGGGTATTTTCACCTCTCAATGCGCCTGAAATATTGCCTGCTGCCATCTACTACCACGGCGGATGTTTTATCAGCGGCGGCTTTGATACCCATGACAACCAGCTCCGTCAGTTAGCCTACTACGGCAATTGCCGGGTGATTGCGATTCAGTACAGACTGGCGCCGGAGCATACCTTCCCCGCCGCACATGACGATGCTGAAAGAGGTGCGAATCTGGTCTGGCAGTATGCAGACGAATTAGGCGTGGATAAGAACCGACTCACCCTCTGTGGAGACAGCGCAGGAGGGCATTTGGCGCTGGTAACGGCGCTGCGGCTTAAGGTTAAAGGGCTGTGGCAACCTGCGCAGCTTATTCTTATCTATCCCATGCTCGACGCCACGGCCAGTTTTGAAAGCTATACCCTCAACGGCATGGATTACGTGATTACTCGCGATACCCTTTTGAGCGGCTATGAAATGTATCTGGCTGGAGCCGACCGTCAGCATCCTGAAGTCAGTCCACTGTGGCGCAACGACTTTAGCGGTCTGCCGAAGGTCCATATTGTTACCGCTGAGTATGATCCGTTACGTGACGAAGGCGAGGCGCTTTATCAGCGCCTCACGGCGCAAGGCGTGAAGTGTACCGCTCAACAATGGCGGGGTGTAATTCACGGCTTCTTCCAGTTGGGTGGAATTAGCCAGTCAGCGCGAGACATTATGCGAGATATTGCCTGGCGCATTAACCATGCCGGGCGAGAGTGAGAAGGAGACTACTCCTCCTCGTTCCCACCCTCTTCATACGCGCCATACGGCTTCGCAGGCAGAACGATATAGGTGCCTTCAAACACCGCGCCTGGCGTTTCATCGCCGAACAGCTCAACCTGCATCTGTACGCGTGCTTTACGTCCACGCGCCAGACGGTCGAGATCGCCGCCCAGTGCGCCCAGGTCAGCTACCGCGCTCGGCTTGCCGCTGATCGGCGCGCTGTAGCGGATATGGGCATCGGCCAGAATAATGGTGCCGCCGAGATGACGTTCGCGCAGCATCAGCCAGATCAGTCCCCATCCGGTGAGCGTGGCGAGTGAAAACAGGCTGCCGGCAAACAGGGTATGGTGCGGGTTCTGGTTGCCGGTTTCCGGCATGGTGGTGATAAATTTTTGTCCGGTATACTGCTGAATACGCACGCCCATTTTTTCACTGAGCGGTATGTGCTGATACCACGCCTGCTGGAGCTGCCCGCACCAGTCGGCGCGATGGAGAATATCGTCCAGCGTGGCGATGGGTTTGATCATCAAAAAGTGACGAATCGGCGTAGTTTGCGGGGCGGTGATTTCCCCCTGATTCACGAAACCAAGCTTGGCAAAGAACTCAACGGCATCTTCGCGGGCGCTACAGGTGACGCGCTTGACCCCTTCCTGACGGGCAACGGATTCCAGCGTCATTGCCATCAGCGTTCCAAGGCCTTTGTCCTGCACGGAGGGATGAACGGCCATAAAGCGGATTGAAGCTTCGTTGTCGGCATTGATGTACAGACGTCCCACGGCAACGAGGTTGCCCTCTTCATCAACCACCATCTGGTGGTGCGCCATCGCGTCCCAGGCGTCGCGTTCAGAGCCTTTCGGTTGATGCAGTGGTTTGCGCAGCATTTCCCAGCGGAAATGGTAATAAGCGTCTAATTCTTCTTCCGTTTGCGGTACTCGAAGGTGATACATAGCTGTACTCTCTCTTGTTACCCGCGGCCATACCGCCAGTTGGCTCATACCTGGAGCCAGAATGTGACGGGGCCATCGTTCACCAGCGAAACCTGCATATCCGCAGCGAATCGTCCGGTTTGTGTATTCATGTCCTGTTGGCGACAGCGCTCAACAAAGTACTCGTATAGAGCTTCTGCGCGATCCGGTGCCGCGCCCTTCGAAAAACTCGGCCGCATGCCGCGTTCGGTATCCGCAGCCAACGTAAACTGGGAAACCACCAGCACGCTGCCGCCCGCCTGCTGAACGTTCAGGTTCATCTTGCCTTCCGCATCGCTGAAAATGCGGTAGCCCAGCACGCGCTCACATAAGCGGTTAGCTTTTTGTTCGTCGTCATCTTTTTCGACACCCAGGAGCACCAAAAGTCCTGGGCCAATTTCACCCGTCACCTCATCCGCCACGGTGACGCTGGCACGGGTTACGCGCTGAATCAATGCAATCATGGTTGGTCTGCTTCTTGTTGTTTTTCAGCTTCTGCTGCTTTTTTGAGTTCGCGGTAGACTCCGAGAGTGACAGTTATTTCGGCGCCAAGCAAGACGATACACCACGTCCAGTAGACCCAGACAAATAAAATGGGGATCACCGCCAGCACACCGTAAATCAGCTGATAAGAGGGGAACATGGTGATATAAAGCGCGAATCCTTTCTTGCCCAGCTCAAAGAGCAACGCCGCGACCAGCGCACCCACCACGGCATCCCGGTTGGGTACGCGCGTGGTTGGTACCACGCTGTAGAGCAGCCAGAACGAAAGCCACGATAAAATCAGCGGTAAGATACGCAGCACGTTATCGATCACGCTGTTTAAGTCGGTCGCCCAGCGCAGCGAAAGAAGGTAGGAGCTGATCGCCAGGCTTGCCCCCGCCAGCAATGGGCCAAGGGTTAAAATCATCCAGTAGACGGCAAAGGAGTAAACCTTCGGGCGGACTTTTTTGCTCCGCCAGATGGTGTTGAGCGCACTGTCGATGGAGTACATCAGCAGCAGCGCGGTAACAATAAGCCCACACGCCCCCACCGCCGTCATCTTGCTGGAGTTTGCGACAAACTGCTCAATGTAGTTCTGGATCACATCGCCGGTGGCAGGAATAAAGTTTGCGAAAACAAAATGGCGAAGCTGCATGCTCACATCGGCAAACATTGGAAATGCCGAAAAAAGCGCAAAAATCACCGCCACCAGCGGCACCAGCGAGAGCAACGACACGTAAGCGAGATTGCCCGCCAGCGTGGTCATGTTGTCCTCATCAATGCGATGCCAGAGGAGTTTCAGCCACGCCCTCAGCGGGCGCGTGTGGTGATTGGCTTTTTGATGAACGGTTTTTAGCATAACTGCTTCGCAAAGTAGTTCGGTATCGTCTCTTTTCCGGTCACCAGAATGGAGGTGATACCTAACTGATTAGCCCCTTCTATATTATCGGCGTTGTCGTCAAAAAAGACCGCATCCGCTGCCGTGAATCCTTCTTCCTGCAATACTGCCTGATAGATGCGCGCCTCAGGTTTACGCATCCCCATCTCCTGGGAGAGATACACTTTATCTGCCGCCGCGTGAATTTCCGGGTATTCATCCGGCCAGAAGGTGGTATGCAGGCGGTTAGTATTAGACAGCACGACAACACGATGCCCCTGCTCGCGCAGCTTGTGCATGATGTCGATCACTTCCGGGCGGATCGCGACAAATATGGCCTGCCAGCCGTGGGAAAACTGCTCGTAGCTTAACGAAAGACCCATTTCCTGGCAGAAACGCTCTGCGAACGCTTCGTCGCTGATCTCACCTCGCTCGTGCAGATGGAAAGTCTCACCCATCGCGAAATTCTGCTTTAACGTCGCCAGCGGAACACGGCTAAAATCGCTCCATGCGCCCAACACCCGGTTAAAATCGATATCGACGATTACATTTCCTAAGTCAAAGATATAAAGCATGTTTATCTCCTTTCGCCGTGGAGAAGTAACTGTAGCGGGAAAGAGAAACTTTAGCTATGCGCCAGATTCAGCTTAGAGAAAGGAAAGGCCCGAATCGCAATATCGGGCCATAGGATGATCAGCCAGCCTGCTGCTCTTCTCCGGAATTGACTTCGACAACCTCAACCTTGCTGGATTTGAGGTGATTTTGCAGCGCCGGGCCGGGCAGCTCATCGGTGAACAGCGCCGTCGCCTGCGCCACGTTGCCAATTTCAACCGCCGCGGAGGCGTGAAATTTCGTATGATCGGCCGCCAGTAAAATGTGACGGGAGTGAGCGATCATGGTTTTCACCACGCTGGCTTCGTTAACGTCAAATTCCATCATCGCGCCGTCGTGCTCTATCGCCCCGACGCTGGTGACCAGGTAATCTGCGCGAAATCCTGACACGAACGCCGTTGCCGCAGGACCGATAATGCCGCCGTTATGCGGGCGCAGCGTACCGCCGGGCACCATCACCTCAAAGCGCGGATTCTTATAAAGAATGTGCGCCACCCGCAGGCTGTTAGTGATGATGCGCAGATGATTATGGTTAAGCAGCGCCCGGGCAACGTGCTCCACGGTCGTCCCGATGGTGATAAAAATGGTCGAACCGTCGGGAATATAGTCCGCAATCGCTTCGGCAATCGCCCGTTTCTCTTCGGTAAGCGAGACTTCACGCTGTTCGAACGCCGTGTTGACCACGCTGGATGCCCTGCCCGCGCCGCCGTGATGACGGGTGATCAGCCCCTGCTCGCTGAGCTTACGGATATCCCGGCGCACGGTTTGCGTGGAGACATCCAGCAGCTGCGCCAGTTCATCAATGTTCATATAGCCGCGATCGGCAATCAGCGTCAGCAGCTGATCGTGACGCGGGTTGCCGGTCAGTTCGGTAAGGCTCATGGGCTGTCCTCTGAAAACCATCACGCCCCGCATTTTATACAAAAAGTGACAAAAAAGAGCGGGTTTGATCACAGTCGGGTATACCCGCCCGCCCGCCGGGCTTTGTGCATTTCAGTGCTGCGACGGCGCTGGCAAAACGCACGGCGTCTGCGGCGGGTAATTTCTGCCCCAGGCTGACCGCCAGCGCACCGTGGAACACGTCGCCCGCCCCCGTGGTATCCACCACGTTCACCTCAAAGCCGGGCTGATGACACAGTGCGCCGTTTTCCAGCCAGAAGCAGCCGTCTCGCCCCTGCGTAACATACACATGTCCATTTGTGAGCGTTTGTGCTTTTTTCAGCGCGTCTTCGGTGTCATCCCGCTGCGTTAAACGCCGCAATCCCGGCGCGGAGAAGGCCGCGTGGTCGCTTAGGGCGATCAGCTCCGCGATGTCCTGCGGGGTGACATCCGCATCAAGCAGCGTCGGTACGCCCTGCTGACGGGCCAGGGTAAATGCCTGTTTTGCCCCGTCATGCCAGCGCACATCGGCTAAGACAATGTCCCACTGCGAGAAGTCGATTTCTTGCAGCCAGTCTGCCACCGCAGGGAGATCGGGGCTGGGATAGTTCGCTATAACACGCTCCCCGCTGCCGTCCACCAGCACCGCCGATTGCGACGATCGGGCTCCCTTAACTACGCGCGTGTAGCGGGTATTCACCCCCAGGGATTCCAGCTCCGCAAGCAGTCGTCTGCCGGTATCGTCGTCCCCCACCCAGCCAATAAAATCCACTTCCGCGCCCAGTTTCGCGGCTGCCACTGCCGCCGTTGCCGCCGGGCCGCCGCCCACTTCCGTATAGTCTTTTGCGACATATTTCCCACCTTCTTTCGGTAAATCATCGAGATACCAGATGCGATCCAGCACGGTAATGCCGACACAAACGATGCGAGTCATGGTGATTCCTTCTGCGATTTCTGATGCCTTCATTTTAATTTCACCAAATGTTTAAAAAGTGACCCGTGTCAATTTTTTGACTATAAATTACAAATACGATCAAAAACAGACACTACAAACGCGCAAAAATTGACACGATGTGACAGGAGAGAGGCATGTCAGCAATCGCATTTATCGGCTTAGGACAGATGGGCGCGCCCATGGCGAAGAATCTGTTGAAACAGGGCCACCAGCTTAACGTTTTTGATGTGAACCCGCAGGCGGTTCAGGCGCTGGTAGAGAGCGGCGCTCGGGCGGCGGCTACGCCAGCACAGGCAGCAACGGACGCGGAATTCGTAATTACCATGCTGCCAAACGGCGACCTGGTACGCAGCGTCCTGTTCGGCGAGCACGGCGTGTGCGAAGGATTATCCCGCGACGCGCTGGTCATTGATATGTCCACCATTCACCCGCTGCAAACCGACGCGCTGATACGCGACATGGCTGAGCAAGGCTTCAGCCTGATGGACGTGCCCGTCGGACGCACCTCTGACCATGCCATCGCCGGCACGCTGCTCCTGCTGGCAGGCGGCACGGCCCAGCAGGTTGAGCGCGCCACCCCGGTCTTAATGGCGATGGGCAATGAGCTGATTAACGCCGGCGGGCCAGGCATGGGCATCCGCGTGAAGCTTATCAATAACTACATGAGCATTGCCCTGAACGCCCTTTCCGCCGAGGCCGCCGTGCTGTGCGAAGCGCTTGGCCTCTCCTTTGACGTGGCGCTCAAGGTCATGAGCGGTACGCCTGCGGGTAAAGGCCACTTCACGACATCCTGGCCGAACAAGGTGCTGAAAGGGGATCTTTCTCCCGCCTTCATGATCGACCTTGCGCATAAAGACCTGGGGATCGCCCTCGACGTGGCCAACCAGCTCCACGTTCCGATGCCGCTGGGCGCGGCCTCCCGCGAAGTTTACAACCAGGCTCGCGCCGCCGGGCGCGGGCGCGAGGACTGGACGGCCATTCTTGAACAGGTTCGCGCATCTGCCGGGCTGAAAAAATCACACTGATACGAAAGGACTGAGGAATGACGATGTACACCCTGAAAGATATCACCCGACCTTCCGGCGGTTTTGCGATGCTGGCCGTGGATCAGCGCGAAGCGATGCGCCTGATGTTTGCGGCGGCAGGCGCGCCGGTACCGGTAACCGACCAGCACCTGACGGATTTTAAAGTCAACGCGGCAAAAATTCTGTCGCCGTACGCCTCTGCGATCCTTGTCGACCAGCAGTTCTGCTATCGCCAGATTGTCGGGCAGCAGGCCGTGGCAAAAAGCTGCGCGATGATTGTTGCAGCCGACGAGTTTATTCCGGGGAACGGTATTCCGGTCGACAGCGTGGTGATCGACAAGAACGTCGACGCGCAGGCGGTCAAACGCGATGGCGGCAAAGCACTGAAGCTGCTGGTGCTGTGGCGCAGCGATGAAGATCCGCAGCAGCGCCTGGAGATGGTGAAAGCGTTCAATACGCTGTGCCACGATAACGGTCTGCTGAGCATTATCGAGCCGGTGGTGCGTCCACCGCGTCGCGGTGCCGCGTTTAACCGCGAACAGGCGATTATCGACGCGGCCAAAGAGCTGGGCGACAGCGGTGCCGACCTCTACAAAGTGGAGATGCCACTGTTTGGCAAGGGCACGCAGCAGGAGCTGCTGGCGGCCTCGCAAAAGCTTAACGAGAACATCGCCATGCCGTGGGTGATCCTCTCGTCCGGCGTTGACGATAAGTTATTCCCGCGCGCGGTGAGCGTGGCGATGCAGGCGGGGGCATCGGGCTTTTTAGCCGGTCGCGCCGTCTGGTCCTCTGTGATTGGCCTGCCGGACACCGAGCTGATGCTGCGTGATATTTCCGTACCAAAACTTCAGCGTCTGGGTGAGATCGTCGACGAAATGATGGCTCGCCGTTAAGAAAGGATCCGAACATGAAATGGTTTAACACCCTGAGCCATAACCGCTGGCTCGAACAAGAGACCGACCGCATTCTCGATTTCGGTAAAAACGCCGCCGTACCGACCGGCTTTGGCTGGCTGGGCAATAACGGGCAGGTGCGTAGCGATATGGGCACACATCTGTGGATCACCGCCCGCATGCTGCATGTATACGCGGTGGCGGCGAACATGGGGCGCCCCGGCGCGTACGCCCTGGTTGAGCACGGCATTAATGCCCTGAACGGTCCGCTGCGCGACAAGCAGCACGGCGGCTGGTACGCCTGCGTAAACGATGAAGGCGTGATTGATGCGTCCAAGCAGGGCTATCAGCATTTCTTCGTTCTGCTGGGCGCGGCGAGCGCCGTCACCACCGGCCATCCGCAGGCACGCAAGTTGCTGGACGACGCCATCGAGGTGATTGAGCGCTACTTCTGGAGCGAACAGGAGCAGATGTGCCTGGAGTCCTGGGACGAAGCCTTCAGCAAAACGGAAGACTATCGCGGCGGTAACGCCAACATGCACGCCGTGGAAGCCTTCCTCATCGTTTATGACGTGACCCACGACCGCAAATGGCTCGACCGCGCCCTGCGCATCGCCTCGGTGATTATTCACGACGTGGCGCGCAAAGGGGAGTACCGCGTTAACGAGCATTTTGACACCAACTGGAACCCGATCCGCGACTATAACATCGATAACCCCGCCCACCGCTTCCGCGCCTATGGCGGCACGCCTGGGCACTGGATTGAGTGGGGCCGCCTGATGCTGCACCTGCGCGCCGCGCTGGAAGCGCGCTTTGAAACCCCGCCGGAGTGGCTGCTGGAAGATGCGAAAGGACTGTTCCACGCCACCATCCGCGACGCCTGGGCACCCGACGGGGCGGACGGCTTTGTCTACTCCGTGGGCTGGGACGGCAAGCCAATCGTGCGCGAACGCGTGCGCTGGCCAATCGTCGAGGCGATGGGCACGGCCTATGCCCTCTATACCGTGACCGGCGAGGCGCAGTACGAAGCCTGGTATCAGAAATGGTGGGATTACTGCATCAAGTACCTGATGGATTACGAAAACGGATCCTGGTGGCAGGAGCTGGACACCAATAACGAAGTGACCACCAAAGTCTGGGACGGCAAGCAGGATATTTACCATCTGCTGCACTGCCTGGTGATCCCCCGCCTGCCGCTGGCGCCGGGCTTAGCGCCTGCCGTCGCCGCCGGATTACTGGATAGCCAGGCCAAATAATTAAGACGGAGTTTTTATGCGTACCCTACACAATATTGACCTGAAAAATAACGAAAGTGGCTTCACCCTGCGCTGGCAGGACCGTCTGATTTTATCCCACACCGCGGATGCCCCTTGCCTGTGGATTGGCGCAGGTGAGGCGGATATCGAGATGTTTCGCGGCAACTTCAGCATTAAAGACAAGCTCAACGAAAAGATTGCCCTGACGAACGCGACCGTTACGCAGCAAAGCGCGGGCTGGGCAATCCGCTTTACCCGCGGCGACGCGGTGAGCGCCACGCTGCTGGTGGGCGTGGATGCGGAAGGCCGTCTGGAGCTGAAGCTGAAAAATGATGCCGCCAGCCATAACCGCATCTGGTTGCGGCTGGCAGCTCAGCCTGACGATCATATTTACGGCTGCGGCGAGCAGTTCTCGTATTTCGATTTGCGCGGCAAGCCGTTCCCGCTGTGGACCAGCGAGCAGGGCGTGGGCCGCAATAAGCAGACCTACGTCACCTGGCAGGCCGACTGCAAAGAGAACGCAGGCGGTGACTACTACTGGACCTTCTTCCCGCAGCCCACCTTCGTGAGCACCCAGAAGTACTACTGCCACGTGGATAACAGCTGCTATATGAACTTCGACTTCAGCGCCCCTGACTTCCACGAGCTGGCGTTCTGGGAAGATAACGCCACGCTGCGCTTCGAATGTGCGGAAACGTACGTCGATCTGCTGGAAAAACTGACCGGCCTGCTGGGACGCCAGCCGGAGCTGCCGGACTGGGTGTACGACGGCGTGACGCTGGGCATCCAGGGCGGCACCGAGGTGTGCCAGCAGAAGCTCGACACCATGCGTAACGGCGGCGTAAAGGTGAACGGCATCTGGGCGCAGGACTGGTCCGGCATCCGCATGACCTCCTTCGGCAAACGCGTAATGTGGAACTGGAAGTGGAACAGCGCGCTCTATCCGCAGCTTGATACGCGGATTGCGCAGTGGAAAGAAGAAGGCGTGCAGTTCCTCTCCTATATCAACCCGTACGTCGCCAGCGATAAAGATCTCTGCGAAGAGGCCGCGAAACGCGGCTATCTGACCAAAAACGCCGACGGCAAGGACTACCACGTCGAGTTCGGCGAGTTCTACGCGGGCGTTATCGACCTGACCAACCCGGCAGCCTACGACTGGTACAAAGAGGTCATTAAAAAGAACCTGATCGAACTGGGCTGCGGCGGCTGGATGGCCGATTTCGGGGAGTACCTGCCGACCGATACCTTCCTGCACAACGGCGTGAGCGCGGAGATCATGCATAACGCCTGGCCTGCCCTGTGGGCGAAATGTAACTACGAAGCGCTGGAGGAGACCGGCAAGCTCGGGGAGATCCTGTTCTTCATGCGCGCAGGCTACACCGGTAGCCAGAAGCACTCGGTGATGATGTGGGCGGGGGATCAGAACGTCGACTGGAGCCTGGACGACGGTCTGGCTTCCGTCGTACCGGCGGCGCTGTCGCTGGCGATGACCGGGCACGGCCTGCACCACAGCGACATTGGCGGCTATACGACGCTCTTCGAGATGAAGCGCAGCAAAGAGCTGCTGCTGCGCTGGTGTGATTTCAGCGCCTTTACGCCGATGATGCGTACCCACGAGGGCAACCGCCCTGGCGATAACTGGCAGTTCGACGGCGACGCGGAAACCATCGCCCACTTCGCGCGCATGACCACCGTCTTCACCACCCTGAAGCCGTATATCAAAGCTGCGGTTGCGCAGAACGCGAAAAGCGGCCTGCCGGTGATGCGTCCGCTTTTCCTGCACTACGAGGACGACACGCGCGCCTACACGCTGAAATACCAGTATCTGTTTGGCCGCGATCTGCTGGTGGCGCCGGTTCATGAAAAGGGACGCCGCGACTGGTCGCTCTATCTGCCGCAGGACACCTGGGTCAATGCGTGGACCGGAGAAACCTGCCAGGGCGGTGACATCACCGTTGATGCCCCGCTCGGCAAACCGCCGGTCTTCTATCGCCAGCAAAGCGAATGGGCCGATCTGTTTAGCACCTTACGTCATATCTGATAAGGCTCGCCCGCGGGGAAACCTGCGGGCAGACGGAGAACAATAATGAGTCAACATACTTCTGATCCGGCAACCCTGCGCCTGCCGTTTAAAGAAAAACTCGCCTACGGGATGGGCGATCTCGGCTCTAACATCCTGCTTGATATCGGCACGCTGTATCTGCTGAAGTTCTACACCGACGTGCTGGGGCTGCCGGGCACCTACGGCGGGATTATCTTCCTGATTGCGAAGTTTTTTACCGCCTTCACCGATATGGGCACCGGGATCATGCTCGATTCCCGGCGCAAGATCGGCCCGAAAGGGAAATTCCGCCCGTTCGTGCTGTATGCAGCCTTCCCGGTAACGTTGCTGGCGATTGCCAACTTCGTCGGCACACCGTTTGAAATCACCGGTAAAACGGTGATGGCGACGGTGCTGTTCATGCTGTACGGCCTGTTCTTCAGCATGATGAACTGCTCTTACGGCGCGATGGTGCCCGCCATCACCAAAAACCCGGACGAGCGCGCCTCGCTGGCGGCCTGGCGTCAGGGCGGCGCCACGCTCGGCCTGCTGCTCTGTACGGTGGGCTTTGTCCCGGTGATGAACCTGATTGAGGGTAACGACCAGCTTGGCTACATCTTTGCCGCCACCCTCTTCTCGCTGTTCGGGCTGTTCTTTATGTGGTGGTGCTATAAGGGCGTTACCGAGCGTTACGTCGAGACGCAGCCTGCTAACCCGGCGCAGAAACCGGGGCTGTTGCAGTCGTTTCGCGCCATCGCCGGGAACCGTCCGCTGTTTATCCTGTGCATCGCTAACCTGTGCACGCTGGGCGCCTTTAACGTCAAACTCGCCATTCAGGTCTACTACACGCAGTACGTGCTGAACGACCCGATCCTGCTGTCGTATATGGGCTTCTTCAGCATGGGCTGTATTTTTATCGGCGTCTTTATGATGCCCGGCGCGGTGCGGCGCTTCGGCAAGAAAAAGGTCTACATCAGCGGGCTGATGATTTGGGTGGCGGGCGATCTGCTTAACTACTTCTTCGGCGGCGGCTCGGTGAGCTTTGTGGCGTTCTCCTGCCTGGCGTTCTTCGGTTCCGCGTTCGTGAACAGCCTGAACTGGGCGCTGGTGTCCGATACCGTGGAATACGGCGAGTGGCGCACCGGCGTGCGCTCCGAGGGAACGGTCTACACCGGCTTTACCTTCTTCAGGAAGGTCTCGCAGGCGCTGGCGGGCTTCTTCCCGGGGATCATGCTCACCCAGATCGGCTATGTGCCGAACGTGGTGCAGTCCGCCGGGACGGTTGAAGGGCTGCGGCAGCTGATATTTATCTACCCGAGCCTGCTGGCGGTCATCACCATCGTGGCGATGGGCTGCTTCTACAACCTCAACGAGAAGATGTATGTGCGCATAGTGGAAGAGATCGAACTGCGCAAACGTACGGCATAAATGACGTGATTGAGCGCCCTGCGGGGCGCTTTGAGGATCGACCATGACACATAATACTGATCCGTTAACCCTGAAATTGAGCCTGCGAGAGAAGTGCGCCTACGGGATGGGCGATTTTGGCTCGAATCTGATGCTGTGTATTGGCACGCTGTACCTGCTGAAGTTTTACACCGATGAACTGGGCATGCCGGCGTTCTATGGCGGCATTATTTTCCTCGTCGCGAAGTTTTTCACCGCGTTTACCGACATGCTGACCGGGGTGCTGCTGGACTCCCGGCGTAACATCGGCGCGCGGGGGAAATTCCGGCCATTCATTCTCTACGCCTCCGTTCCTGTGGCGCTGGTGGCCACGGCGCAGTTTATGGCCAACGACTTTAGCCTGACGGTGAAAACGGCCCTCGCCACCGTGCTCTTCATGATGTTTGGCCTCTGCTACAGCCTGATGAACTGTGCCTACGGTGCAATGGTTCCGGCCATCACCAAAAACCCGAACGAGCGCGCGCAGCTTGCGGCGTGGCGTCAGGGCGGCGCAACGGTAGGGCTGTTGCTCTGCACCGTCGGCTTTATGCCGATCCAGGCGCTGTTCGTCAGCCAGCCCTCACTCGGCTATCTGGTGGCCGCGCTGGTGTTTGTCACCGGGGGGCTGTTCTGCATGTGGTGGTGCTACAGCGGGGTGAAAGAGCGCTACGTCGAGCTTACGCCCGATCACCATAAGCCCGGCATTCTGAAATCGTTCTGCGCGATTTTCCGTAACCCGCCGCTGCTGGTGCTGTGCATCGCCAACCTATGTACCCTCGCCGCGTTTAACATCAAGCTGGCGATTCAGGTCTATTACACCCAGTACGTGCTGAACGATGTGCATCTCCTGTCGTGGATGGGCTTTTTCAGCATGGGCTGCATTCTGATTGGCGTGTTTCTGGTGCCTGGCGCGGTGAAGCGCTTTGGCAAGAAACCGGTCTATCTGGGCGGGCTGACGCTGTGGGCGGTGGGCGACGTGCTGAACTTCGTCTGGGGGACCAGTTCCCTGCTGTTCGTGCTCTTTTCCTGCATGGCCTTTTTCGGCACCGCGTTTGTGAACAGCCTGAACTGGGCGCTGGTGCCGGATACGGTTGATTACGGCGAGTGGAAAACCGGGATACGCGCCGAAGGGTCGGTGTATACCGGCTATACCTTCTCGCGCAAAATCTCCGCGGCGCTGGCCGGTTTTCTGCCCGGTATTATGCTGACCCAGATTGGCTACGTTCCCCATGCCGTGCAGAGCGCGGGCACGCTGCTTGGGTTGCGTCAGCTTATTTTCCTCTGGCCGTGCGGCCTGGCGATCGTTGCCGCCGTGACCATGGGGCTGTTTTATAAACTCAACGAAGCGCGCTTCGCCTTTATTATCGAGGAGATTGGAAAACGGAAAAAACAGACCGCGAATACCCCTGAGATAACCACCAACAATAAAGCGTCAGCAGTCACTTTATAACAATAAATCCGGCCAGTATGTCCTTCCTGTTTATCAGGAGGGAGGCCTTTCTGTACCTGATACATGGACAAATTATGAAAAGAATCATCACCGTACTGATCGTGTCGTCTGTGTCCTGCCCGGTTTTTGCCGGGGCCTATGTCGAAACGCGCGAAGCCTACAACACCGCCTCTGAGCTGCACGAAGTGATCCTGCGTGCGGGCTATAACTTCGATATGGGCGCGGGACTGATGTTCACCAACGCTTATAACGTGGGGAAATGGGACGAACTGAAGCACAGCTATAACGAAATTGAGGGGTGGTATCCACTCTTCAAACCGACCGACAAACTGACCTTCCAGCCCGGCGGCTTGATTAATGACAGCAGCGCAGGATCAGGTGGCGCGGTTTATTTAGATACTAACTATAAATTTACGGACTGGTTTAATCTGACGTTCCGCTATCGCTATAACCATAACAATTACGATACGCCGGACTATAACGGGCAGATGGATAAGAACGACACACATGAATTTGCCAACTACTGGAATTTCAAAGTGACGGATGCGTTTTTCTACACCTTTGAGCCGCACTTTTTCCAGCGGGTGAATGATTACCACAGCAAAAATGGCAAAGATCATCACTGGGAAATTACTAACAAGTTCAGCTATAAAATCGACAGAAACTGGCTGCCGTATCTTGAGCTACAGTGGCTGGACCGATGGAATGATTACAACCGGGAGCAGTACCGGATCCGTTTAGGGTTACGGTATTCGTTCTAATAAAAAAGCCGCTGATCGCTCAGCGGCTTTTTCGTTGCCGGGTGGCGCATGCGCTTACCCGGCCTACGGCATAACCGAATTAGTCTTCTTTCGCACCGCGCATTGCACGTTTACGATCGTTCTCAGTCAGGTGACGTTTACGGATACGAATTGACTGAGGCGTCACTTCGACCAGTTCGTCATCATCGATGAATTCCAGAGCCTGCTCCAGCGTCATCTTGATCGGTGGAACCAGAACCGTTGCTTCGTCAGTACCGGACGCACGCATGTTGGTCAGTTTCTTACCGGTCAGACAGTTTACCGTCAGGTCGTTAGAACGGCTGTGAATACCGATGATCTGGCCTTCGTAAACTTCAGCACCGTGACCCAGGAACAGCTTACCGCGATCCTGCAAACCGAACAGCGCAAACGCAACCGCTTTACCCTGACCGTTGGAGATCAGCACGCCGTTGTTACGCTGGCCCACTTCGCCCGGACGAACGTCGTCGTAGTGGCTGAAGGTGGAGTACAGCAGACCGGTACCGGAAGTCATGGTCATGAACTCAGAACGGAAGCCGATCAGGCCACGGCTTGGGATCACGTAGTCGAGACGTACGCGCCCTTTGCCATCTGGATTCATGTTTTTCAGGTCGCCTTTACGCTCACCCAGTGCCTGCATCACAGAACCCTGGTGCTGCTCTTCAACGTCCAGCGTTACGTTTTCGAACGGCTCTTGTTTACGGCCATCGATTTCGCGGAAGATAACTTTCGGACGGGAAACCGCCATCTCGAAACCTTCACGACGCATGTTCTCAATCAGAACAGACAGGTGCAGCTCACCACGACCCGAAACGCGGAATGCATCAGCGTCTTCGGTTTCTTCAACGCGCAGCGCAACGTTGTGCACCAGCTCTTTGTTCAGGCGGTCAAGGATCTGACGAGAGGTAACGAACTTACCTTCTTTACCACAGAACGGAGAGGTGTTGACGTTGAAGAACATGGATACGGTTGGTTCATCAACGGACAGGGCTGGCAGCGCTTCGACGTTCTGCGGATCGCAGATGGTGTCGGAGATGTTCAGTTCACCCAGACCGGTGATGGCGATGATGTCGCCTGCTTCAGCGATGTCGCTCTCGATACGCTCAAGACCCAGGTGAGTCAGCACTTTACCGACTTTACCGTTACGGGTTTTGCCTTCGCTATCGATGATAGTGACCTGCTGGTTAGGCTTCACTTTACCGCGCTTGATACGACCAATGCCGATTACGCCAACATAGTTGTTGTAGTCGAGCTGAGAGATCTGCATTTGCAGGGTGCCTTCCAGGTCAACGTTTGGCGCAGGAACGCGGTCAACAATCGTCTGGTACAGCGGAGTCATGTCTTCCGCCATGTCTTCGTGATCCAGACCGGCGATACCGTTCAGCGCAGACGCATAAACGATAGGGAAGTCCAGCTGTTCGTCGGTCGCGTCGAGGTTAACGAACAGGTCGAAGACCTGGTCAACAACCCAGTCAGGACGCGCGCCAGGACGGTCAACCTTGTTGATCACAACGATAGGTTTCAGGCCGTGGGCAAATGCTTTTTTGGTCACGAAGCGCGTTTGCGGCATAGGGCCATCAAATGCGTCAACCACCAGCAGCACGGAATCCACCATGGACATCACGCGCTCAACTTCACCACCGAAGTCGGCGTGCCCTGGGGTATCAACGATGTTGATACGGTAGTCATTCCATTTGATAGCGGTGTTTTTGGCGAGGATGGTAATCCCACGCTCTTTCTCCAAATCGTTGGAGTCCATCACACGCTCTTGAGTTTCGGCACGAGCATCAAACGTACCGGACTGCTGTAGCAGCTTATCAACCAGGGTAGTTTTACCATGGTCGACGTGCGCGATGATGGCGATATTACGCAATTTTTCGATCACAACTTTGCCTCAGGCATTTAGAAATAGCGCGTTATTGTACACGGATTAATCGCACTACAAAACAGGATCACAAACATCCCCCGCAAACAAGTATTGCAGAGATGCTTTGTGATCGCTTTCACGGAGCGGTAAAAGGGCACTTTAACGTAAATTGCACCAATATGGTGCTCGATGTTCACACAGAAGCACTATAATGGTGCAACAAATCCAATGTGGTGCAGCCCTTCTGCACTATGGTGCGCATGATAACGCCTTTTTGGGGTGTTTTAAAAGTTGGCACAGATTTCGCTTTACAGAAATACAGTAAAAATATGGCAGCCCAGCCGATTTGAAGACCTCGTTACCACGACGACAATGACCAATCTGGAGAGTTAAGTATGTCCGCTGAACACGTTTTGACGATGCTGAACGAACATGAAGTGAAGTTTGTTGATCTGCGCTTCACCGATACTAAAGGTAAAGAACAGCACGTCACGATCCCTGCTCATCAGGTGAACGCCGAATTCTTTGAAGAAGGCAAAATGTTTGACGGCTCCTCCATTGGCGGCTGGAAAGGCATTAACGAATCCGACATGGTTCTGATGCCAGATGCAACCACTGCGCTCATTGACCCGTTCTACGAAGAACCTACGCTGATCATCCGCTGCGATATTCTGGAACCTGGCACGCTGCAAGGCTATGACCGTGACCCACGCTCCATCGCAAAACGCGCTGAAGAGTACCTGCGCTCTACCGGCATCGCAGACACCGTTCTGTTCGGGCCAGAGCCAGAGTTCTTCCTGTTCGACGACATCCGTTTTGGTGCTTCCATTTCTGGCTCCCACGTCGCTATCGATGACATCGAAGGCGCATGGAACTCTTCCACCAAGTACGAAGGTGGTAACAAAGGTCACCGTCCGGGCGTGAAAGGCGGTTACTTCCCGGTTCCTCCGGTCGATTCTTCACAGGACATCCGTTCTACCATGTGTCTGATCATGGAAGAGATGGGCCTGGTTGTTGAAGCGCACCACCACGAAGTGGCAACGGCTGGCCAGAACGAGATCGCTACCCGCTTCAACACCATGACCAAAAAAGCGGATGAGATTCAGATCTACAAATACGTTGTACACAACGTTGCGCACCGTTTCGGTAAAACCGCGACCTTCATGCCAAAACCAATGTTTGGCGACAACGGTTCCGGCATGCACTGCCACATGTCCCTGTCCAAGAACGGCACCAACCTGTTCTCTGGTGACAAGTATGCGGGTCTGTCTGAGCAGGCGCTGCACTACATCGGCGGTGTTATCAAACACGCTAAAGCGATCAACGCCCTGGCGAACCCGACCACGAACTCCTACAAGCGTCTGGTTCCAGGCTACGAAGCACCCGTGATGCTGGCGTACTCTGCCCGTAACCGTTCTGCTTCTATCCGTATCCCGGTGGTTGCGTCTCCGAAAGCGCGTCGTATCGAAGTGCGCTTCCCGGACCCGGCGGCTAACCCATACCTGTGCTTCGCAGCACTGCTGATGGCCGGTCTGGACGGTATCAAGAACAAGATCCACCCGGGCGAAGCCATGGACAAAAACCTGTACGACCTGCCGCCAGAAGAAGCGAAAGAGATCCCACAGGTTGCCGGCTCTCTGGAAGAAGCCCTGCAAGCGCTGGACGCAGACCGCGAGTTCCTGACCGCTGGCGGCGTGTTCACCGATGAAGCTATCGACGCTTACATCGCGCTGCGTACCGAAGAAAACGACCGCGTTCGCATGACGCCGCACCCGGTTGAGTTCGAACTGTACTACAGCGTTTAATTGATTTGTTTTACCCGGCGCATACGCGTCGGGAGTAGTTGCCGTGGAAACTTTAGCCCATCTTCGGATGGGCTTTTTTCTCCACCAACAACCTGATCTCACGCGCTTTTTACCTCTAAAACGCTATACTGCACTAAAATAGTGCAACGACTCCAGGAGACTGCTGAATGGCAACTGGCACGCTGCCCGATGCTGGGCAGATCCTCAATTCTTTGATTAACAGTATTTTGCTGGTCGACGACGAGCTGGCGGTCCATTACGCCAACCCGGCGGCGCAACAGCTGCTCGCCCAAAGCGCCCGAAAACTGTTTGGCACGCCGCTGCCGGAACTGCTGAGCTATTTCTCGCTGAATATTGGTCTGATGCAGGAGAGTTTGCAGGCGGGTCAGGGCTTCACCGATAACGAAGTGACGCTGGTGATTGACGGACGCTCGCATATTTTGTCCCTCACCGCACAGCGCCTGCCAGATGGCATGATTCTGCTGGAAATGGCGCCGATGGATAACCAGCGTCGTCTCAGCCAGGAGCAGCTTCAGCATGCGCAGCAGATTGCGGCGCGCGACCTGGTGCGCGGGCTGGCCCATGAGATCAAAAACCCGCTGGGCGGCTTACGCGGTGCGGCACAGCTTTTGACCAAAGCGCTGCCTGACCCTGCCCTGGCGGAGTATACCAACGTCATTATCGAGCAGGCGGACCGTCTGCGTAATCTGGTCGATCGCCTGCTCGGGCCACAGCAGCCGGGGATGCATGTTTCAGAAAGCATTCACAAGGTCGCGGAGCGGGTGGTGAAACTCGTCTCTATGGAGCTGCCGGATAATGTCACGCTGGTGCGTGATTACGACCCAAGCCTGCCGGAGCTGGCGCACGATCCGGACCAGATTGAACAGGTGCTGTTGAACATTGTGCGTAACGCGTTGCAGGCGCTGGGCCCGGAGGGTGGCGAAATTATTCTGCGTACCCGCACCGCGTTCCAGCTGACGCTGCACGGCGTGCGTTATCGTCTGGCGGCACGTATTGATGTGGAAGATAACGGGCCGGGGATCCCGCCACATCTCCAGGACACTCTGTTCTACCCGATGGTCAGCGGTCGCGAAGGCGGCACCGGGCTGGGGTTATCCATAGCCCGTAATTTGATTGACCAACACTCCGGCAAAATTGAATTTACCAGTTGGCCGGGACATACCGAGTTTTCGGTTTTCCTGCCGATTAAAAAATAAAGGTGACGTTTATGCAACGAGGGATAGTCTGGGTAGTCGATGACGATAGCTCCATCCGTTGGGTGCTTGAACGCGCACTCACAGGAGCGGGATTAAGCTGCATGACGTTTGAGAGCGGCAGCGAGGTGCTCGACGCACTCACCACCAAAACGCCGGACGTTCTGCTCTCGGATATTCGCATGCCGGGCATGGACGGACTGGCGCTCTTAAAGCAGATCAAACAGCGCCACCCCATGCTTCCGGTCATCATAATGACCGCCCACTCCGACCTGGATGCCGCCGTTAGCGCCTACCAGCAGGGGGCGTTTGATTATCTGCCAAAACCGTTTGATATCGACGAAGCCGTTGCCCTGGTCGAACGCGCCATCAGCCACTATCAGGAGCAACAGCAGCCCCGCCACGCGCCGGATTTCGGGCCTACGACGGACATCATCGGTGAAGCGCCGGCCATGCAGGACATGTTTCGCATCATCGGGCGTCTGTCGCGCTCGTCTATCAGCGTCTTGATTAACGGTGAATCAGGGACCGGTAAAGAGCTGGTTGCGCACGCCCTGCATCGCCACAGCCCGCGGGCGAAAGCGCCTTTCATCGCCCTGAACATGGCGGCGATCCCCAAAGATTTGATTGAATCTGAGCTGTTCGGCCACGAAAAAGGGGCGTTTACCGGGGCAAATACCATTCGTCAGGGACGCTTTGAACAGGCTGACGGCGGAACGCTATTCCTGGATGAAATCGGCGATATGCCGCTGGATGTTCAGACCCGACTGCTGCGCGTGCTGGCAGATGGCCAGTTTTACCGCGTGGGCGGGTATGCGCCGGTGAAGGTGGACGTGCGTATTATTGCCGCGACGCACCAGAATCTGGAGCTGCGTGTGCAGGAGGGGAAATTCCGTGAGGATTTATTCCATCGTCTGAACGTGATCCGTGTCCACCTGCCGCCGCTGCGCGAGCGTCGGGAAGATATCCCGCGTCTGGCGCGCCATTTCCTACAAGTGGCGGCCCGCGAGCTGGGCGTGGAAGCCAAGCAGCTTCATCCGGAAACGGATGCCGCCCTCACCCGTCTGGCGTGGCCTGGCAACGTGCGTCAGCTGGAAAACACCTGTCGCTGGCTGACCGTGATGGCCGCCGGACAGGAAGTGTTGATTCAGGATCTCCCCGCCGAGCTGTTTGAAGCCACCGTGCCCGAAAGCACCGCCGGACATGCGCTGCCGGACAGCTGGGCGACGCTGCTGGCGCAGTGGGCAGATCGCGCGCTGCGTTCCGGTCATCAAAATCTGCTCTCCGAAGCGCAGCCTGAGATGGAGCGCACGCTGTTAACTACCGCGCTTCGTCATACCCAGGGCCACAAACAGGAAGCGGCTCGCCTGTTGGGATGGGGTCGAAACACCCTGACGCGCAAGCTGAAAGAGCTGGGAATGGAGTGATCTTACTCCGCTGTGTAAAGGTTACTAATTGAGCGCAAAGTGCCGTTATTTTGCGCTTTACTGTTCCGATGAGTTTTGTATGATCGTGCCCGGAAACAGGGGGGAGCATCATGCTGGAATCATTAGTGACTTTGCTTTCGAGCGGAGCAGCAGAAAGCCACACGCCACAAACTGCCGTTGCGGCGGTGCTGTGTGCGGCGCTGGTTGGGCTGTTTAGCTAACGAGCTGTTGATGAAAAGCCGGGTGGCGCTTCGCTTACCCGGCTTTTCAACTTAAATCACCCGCGAGAACTGCTGTAAACGCGCCTTCTGACGTAGATAGGCATCGAAGCACATGCAGATATTACGAATCAACAGACGTCCTTTCGGCGTGACGACCACCGCGCTTTCCGACACATCCACCAGCCCGTCCTTCGCCAGCGGCGCAAGGAGTTTCAGGTCTTCGGCAAAGTAATCGCTGAATTGCAGATCCCATTGCGACTCCACCTCGCGGAATTCGAGACGGAAGTTGCAGATAAGCGCCTTAATCACATCACGACGGATGCAGTCGTCACGCGTTAACGCAATGCCGCGCCACAATGCGTTACCCGTTTCATCAACCTGCTGGTAGTACAGCTTCAGCTCTTTCTGGTTCTGAGCGTAGCAGTCGCCAATCATGCTAATGGCGGAGACGCCCATTCCGAGCAGATCGGTATCGCCCTGGGTGGTGTAACCCTGGAAGTTACGGTGGAGAACACCTTCGCGCTGGGCAATTGCCAGTTCGTCGTCAGGGCGGGCAAAGTGATCCATCCCGATAAACTGATAGCCGGTTTCGGTCAGCGAGGCGATGGTCTCCTGCAAAATGTCTAGCTTCTGCTGGGCGGAAGGCAGATCCGCATCTTTGATTTTGCGCTGAGCGGCGAACAGCGTCGGCAGGTGCGCGTAATTAAAGACGCTCAGACGGTCCGGGTTAAGCTCAGCCACGCGTTTAAGCGTGTAGGCGAAGCTCTCCGGCGTCTGCTTCGGCAGGCCGTAAATCAGGTCTATATTCGTTGAGGTAAAGCCGATTTCACGCGCATGGTTGAGTAAGGCAAAGATAAACGCTTCGTCCTGCTCGCGGTTTACCAGGCGCTGTACTTCTTTATTGAAGTCCTGTACGCCCATACTCAGGCGGTTGAAGCCTTCAGCGCGTAAATGATCCAGCACATCCAGCTCGATTTCACGTGGATCGACCTCGATCGAAATTTCGGCGTCGTCGTTAAAACTGAAATTGTAGCGCAGCAGCGCCATCAGGCGGCTGATCTGCGCTTTATTCAGATAGGTTGGCGTACCACCGCCCCAGTGAAGCTGGCTAACGTGACGCCCTTTAAACAGCGGTGCGCGGTGCAGAATTTCCTGTTCGAGCGCATCGAGGTATTGATCGGCTTTGTGCTGCTGGCGGGTAACGATTTTATTGCAGCCGCAGAAGTAGCAGAGCTTATGGCAGAATGGAATATGGACGTAGAGCGACAGCGGGCGCTCGGGATAGCGCACCACAGCATGCTGAAAATCCGCCTCGCCGAAAGCGTCAGAAAACTCCAGCGCGGTGGGGTATGAGGTATAACGCGGCCCGGAATAGTTATATTTCTGGATCAGGGCCAAATCCCAGTCGATAGATGGTACAGACATGCTCACTCCTTCCGTTGGTGTCGCGTTCGTATACGGCGGCCCGTTCTGGTCCCGTTGCGGGCCATCATTCGGGTGCGCAGCCACTTCTGTCGCCGCGACAACCGCCGTAGTTTAACGAATAACCACACCAGATAACATATAACCGGAAGGGTTATAAGCAGGACGAGTGTACCTGCCGGGTGCAAATGTTAGTTTCCACCCTTCAGAAGACGCATCATATCTTCCTGCTTTTCGTCTTCTTCTTCGTCGTCTTCGTCATCGTAAGACAGACCCAGCTTCTGCATCAGCTCGTCGATGCGATCCAGTTTGGCATCCACCCATGACTGCTCTTCGGCGGTCAAGGTTTCACCCTCTTCAAGACGTTCCAGCAGCGCGTCCAGGCGCTCATCGTTCTCCAGCAAATCCAGCTCAGCCTGCGGTGAAAGCATAGGTTTCTCGCTCTTTGGTTTGTGCTGCTTAGTGACCGGGGTGTCTGTCACGCCCAGTGGAATGGGAGTTTTACTGCCGATACGAGGATCTTTCTGCTGTTTGCCTTTTGCAGAAGCGCCTGCGGCACCGCCACCGTTAGCACGGCTACCCGCAGCATGGCCACGATGTTTTTTATCGCGTTTGCGATCGCGCGCTTCCTGATTCAGTTCTTCGCGCGTTTTGCGGCGTGCTTTTGCAGGGCGTTTCGCGCCCGCAGCGGAGGTCGGTTTTTTCATGATGTTTTATCTTTAAGTCGTTTTCTTCAGTATAGAATTGCGGCGAAATCTAGCAGAAAGCAAGCAAAGAAAAAAGGCGACAGAGCAATCTGTCGCCTTTTTTCCTGACTCACAACCCTTAACGGGTCAGACATTCCCTGTTTGCCTGCAACAAACCCTGTTTATCCCTTGGCTACTACCGTCCGTGATACGGTTCCGTTTCCTGTTAAAAACGCCTCCAGGCGCCGGTCGTCCTGACAATCCTGAGTCTTCGCCTCCTGGCGCTCCTGACCCTTATCCTTAAGTCGTTATCCTGTTGGCATCCTCGCCGTAGCACACACTTTACCTTGTTCCTTTAAACTAACAAGCAACGAAAAGGTACAAAACCGGATTTTCAGATAATTACTCATTAATAACTCTTTGAATTTTAATATCTTGAGTTTTTTAGCCCCTGCGATTTCTCTTAAATTTCTCATACGCTTAAGGGCAAATCTCTTACATTTCGCAGGGCTTTCACTTACATGTCAATGACGAAGGGAAAAGCCTTTTGCCCGCATTCAGGTATAATCCCCGCAGATTACGATTTTTGGAGACGACCACGTGACTACCTGGAACTACCAACAGACGCATTTTGTCACCAGTGCGCCCGATATTCGCCACCTGCCCTCAGACACAGGGATTGAAGTGGCATTTGCTGGCCGCTCCAATGCGGGAAAATCCAGTGCCCTGAATACGCTGACCAATCAGAAAAACCTGGCGCGTACCTCAAAAACACCTGGCCGTACACAACTGATTAACCTGTTTGAAGTGGCTGAAGGCAAACGCCTGGTCGATTTACCGGGCTACGGTTACGCGCAGGTACCGGAAGAGATGAAGATCAAATGGCAGCGTGCGCTGGGTGAATACCTGGAAAAACGCATGTGTCTGAAAGGCCTGGTGGTGCTGATGGATATTCGTCATCCGCTGAAAGATCTCGACCAGCAGATGATTGACTGGGCGGTGGCAAGCGATATTGCGGTGCTGGTACTGCTGACAAAAGCGGATAAGCTGGCGAGCGGCGCGCGCAAGGCACAGGTGAATAAGGTTCGTGAAGCGGTGCTGGCATTCAACGGTGATGTACAGGTTGAACCGTTCTCCTCGCTGAAAAAGCAGGGCGTGGATAAACTGCGTCAGAAGCTCGACAGCTGGTTTAACGATCTGGAACCGGCGACAGAAGCGGAAGCAGAGTAATAACAGGCGCGGCGATGACCGCGCTTTTTTTCGCCTGAAACTTTCTTTGCCGCAATAAAAAACGCCCCAGTCATTACTGACTGGGGCGGCTAAAATATTCAGCCAAATCCGATTACGTGAAGTAAAAGGTCTGAAAGATAGAACATCTTACCTCTGTACCCTACGTCGTTAACTCTACTCTTTTTTTATCGCTGGACAAAGCACTTTTTGTAGTTTTTTTTCATTCTTTACATAGGGAATTCTAATGATCGTCACAAAACGCGCGTACTTATGTTGCTTACTTACATAAAACGCGCGTTATTCCGTTAACCCTTAGTGAGCCTGATCCCAGTTTTCGCCGCTACCCACTTCCACCAGCAACGGAACGTCCAGCTTCATGCTGTTTTCCATCAGTTCATGGATCTTCTGAGAGACCGTCTCCAGATCGTCTTTATGAACTTCAAAGACCAGTTCATCGTGTACCTGCATGATCATTTTCACGCGCGGCTTCTCTTTTTCCAACCAGGCATCGACGGCGATCATTGCGCGTTTAATGATGTCCGCCGCAGTGCCCTGCATAGGGGCGTTAATCGCAGCACGTTCAGCACCCGCGCGGCGCGCGGCGTTGCTGGATTTGATGTCCGGAAGGTAGAGACGACGGCCATCCAGCGTTTCAACGTAGCCTTTCTCTTTCGCCTGCGCGCGGGTACGTTCCATATATTCCAGCACGCCCGGATACCGCTCGAAGTAGAGATCCATATACTTCTGCGACTCTTTACGCGGAATATTGAGCTGGCGTGAAAGACCAAAGGCACTCATGCCGTAAATCAGACCGAAGTTGATCGCTTTTGCGCTACGACGCTGCTCATTTGTCACGCTCTCCAGCGGCAGCCCAAACACTTCGGCAGCGGTTGCCCGGTGAATGTCCTTCCCTTCGGCAAAGGCCGTCAGCAGGCCTTTGTCGCGTGACAGGTGCGCCATAATACGCAGTTCGATTTGCGAGTAGTCCGCGGAGACAATCAGATAATCCTCTGGCGCAATGAAAGCCTGGCGAATACGGCGGCCCTCTTCATTACGCACCGGAATGTTCTGAAGGTTAGGATCGGTTGACGAAAGTCGCCCGGTCGCCGCCACAGCCTGGTGATAGGAGGTGTGCACGCGGCCCGTTTTCGGGTTGATCATCAACGGCAGTTTGTCGGTATAGGTCGATTTCAGCTTAGCCAGACCGCGGTATTGCAGAATAACTTTTGGCAGCGGATAGTCCAGCGCCAGCTCTTCCAGCACCTCTTCAGACGTTGAAGGAGCGCCGCCCGGGGTTTTCTTCAGCGGCTTGATACCCTGTTTTTCAAACAGGATGGTTTGCAGCTGTTTCGGTGAAGACAGGTTAAATGCCTCGCCAGCAAGCTCATGCGCTTTCTGTTCAAGCTCGGTCAGGCGCTGCGCCAGCTCACCAGAGTGGTTATGCAGCACCGTTGGGTCGATTTTAACGCCATTGCGCTCAATGCGGGACAGCACAGGCACCAGCGGCATCTCAATGTTCTCGAACACATTCAGCGGCCCTTCGTGCTTCTGCAATTTCGGCCACATTTTGAGATGCAGCTGTAGCGTGACGTCAGCGTCTTCCGCGGCGTAGCGGCCTGCCTCTTCCAGCGCGATCTGGTTAAAGGTCAGCTGATTTTTACCCTTACCGGCAATTTCTTCAAAGGTGATGGTTTTGTGTTTCAGCCAACGATCGGATAAGGAATCCATATCATGGCGGCCCGCCACGCTGTCCAGAATGTAAGATTCAAGCATGGTGTCAAAAGCGATACCACGCAGCTCAATGCCGTAGTTTTGCAGAATACCGCGGTCATACTTCAGGTTTTGCCCAACCTTCAGCGCTTTCTCGTCTTCCAGAATCGGCTTCAGTAGTTCTAAGGCGCGCTCGCGGGAGATTTGCTCCGGCGCATCCAGATAGTCGTGAGCAACCGGAACATAGGCGGCAACACCCGGCTCCGTCGCGAATGACAGACCCACCATATTAGCCGTAATGTTATCAAGGCTGTCCGTTTCGGTATCGAAAGCAAATACTGGCGCTTTTTTTAGCTTTTCAATCCAGGCGACGAGCCGTGACTCTTCCAGGATGGTTTCATAGTTGTCGAAGGAGAGCGCTATCGTCTCTTCTTCTGCCTGCTCTACGGCATCGACAACGATGGTCTCTTTCGGCTTCGCCGCAGATTTAGCCCCTTTCGCCTGAAGCCATTTACCGGCTTCAACATCCGCGGTCCAGCGTTTAAATTCGTATTTTCTGAACAGACCAAGCAGTTCGTCGGCGGCGGGTTCCTGCACTTCTAGCTGCTCGCAGGTAAGCTCCAGCTCTACGTCAGTTTTGATAGTGGCCAACTGATAGGAGAGATAAGCCACCTCTTTGTTATCGGCGAGTTTTCCGGCCATGGTTTTTGCGCCACGGAAGGTAAGACCGGCAATTTTGTCGGACTCTGCATACAGCGTATCCAGCCCGCCCAGCCCTTGCAGCAGCGCCTGAGCTGTTTTTTCACCCACGCCCGGCACGCCAGGAATGTTATCCGAGGAATCGCCCATCAGGGCGAGGAAATCAATAATGAGCTCTGGCGGCACACCATATTTGGCGACCACTTCTTCCGGGCCAAGAATGGTGTTTGTCATGGTGTTGATCAGCGTAATCCCAGGCGTTACCAGCTGCGCCATGTCTTTATCACCGGTACTGATCAGAACCGGGCGGCCTGCTTTTTCCGCTTCGCGCGCCAGGGTACCAATTACGTCGTCAGCTTCAACACCAGAGACCGCCAGCAGTGGCAGCCCCATCGCTTTCACCATAGCGTGCAGCGGTTCAATCTGCGCACGCAGATCGTCAGGCATAGGGGGACGGTGTGATTTGTAATGCTCAAATAATTCATCGCGGAAGGTTTTACCCTTCGCATCAAACACCACGGCCGCATGGGTTGGGTGGTATTGCAGAATCAGGCTGCGAAGCATATTCAGCACGCCGTACATTGCGCCGGTAGGTTCCCCTGCGCTGTTGGTCAGAGGAGGAAACGCATGATACGCCCGATACAGGTAAGAAGAGCCATCGACGAGTATAAGTGGGTTTTCTGGGATCTGAACCATAATGTCCGTGCCTGTTATGAATTTATGGGTAAAGGATGCCACAGAAGGATGAAAACATCAGGTTTTAGCGCTTTATACAGAAAAAGATTTTGCGATCGGGAAGATCGCTCGCAAAACAAAACTGTGGATAAGTTTGTGCATATTTTTAATGCAGGTGAATAACAGCTTGATAAAAGTGATATTGAAAACTTATTTATCTATTTAAATCAAACAATTAATACAAGATCAATTAAGATCACACCTCACTGATGGTTATTTAGTCTTTGTGGATATAAGGCTTAAGCACCTTGTCTATAGGGAAAAATTCGCGGCCTGCCAGGAAAAGCCGCGGCCTCCTGGTGTGAAAGCGCCCTGGTCTGAGCGAATTTCTGATAAGATCGGCGCCCAGCACCGGATAGCCGGCTGCTCAATTACAGCTAACTATCTGAAAAAATTCATCATGTCGAGAATACTCGCTGCGATAACATTATTGTTAAGCGTCATTTTAACTATTCTGGTTACTATCGCCTGTTCTGTGCCAATCATCGTTGCCGGAATAATTAAGCTCCTGTTGCCTGTCCCTCCGGTATGGCGCGCGGTGTCTGCTTTTTGTAATTTTATGATGTACTGCTGGTGTGAAGGCCTGGCGATCCTGCTGCATCTGAACCCCTGGCTGAAGTGGGACGTTCAGGGTCTGGAGAAGCTGAACAAAAAGCACTGGTATCTGCTGATCTGCAATCACCACAGCTGGGCCGACATCGTTGTATTGTGCGTACTGTTTCGCAAACACATTCCGATGAATAAATACTTTCTGAAACAGCAGCTGGCCTGGGTGCCTTTCATTGGTCTGGCCTGCTGGGCGCTGGATATGCCGTTTATGAAACGCTATTCACGCAGCTATTTGATTCGTCATCCGGAACGCCGCGGTAAGGACGTGGAAACCACGCGCCGTTCTTGCGAGAAGTTTCGCGCGCATCCCACCACCATTGTTAACTTCGTCGAAGGATCGCGCTTTACGGAAGAGAAGCGCCAGCAAACTCGCTCTCCTTATCAGAACCTGTTGCCGCCAAAGGCTGCGGGCATCGCAATGGCGCTCAACGTGCTGGGTGAGCAGTTCGATAAATTGTTGAACGTAACGCTCTGCTATCCGGAAAACGACAGGACGCCATTCTACGACATGCTCAGCGGCAGGCTGACGCGTATCGTTGTCCGCGTTGATCTGGTGCCCGTCAATACTGAACTGCACGGGGATTACGTCAACGATAAAAACTTCAAACGTCGTTTCCAGCTTTGGCTTAATACACTCTGGAAAGAGAAAGACGAGCAGATAGCGAAGATTAAATCTTCATACAAAAACGCCGGTCAGTGACCGGCGTTTTTCTTTATGGTTGTTACTTTTTCTCAACCAGGTATTTCACGGTATCAGCGTACTGTTGTACGAAGATATCCATGCTGGTCGTGTCCATACCACGCATATTCACCTGGTATTTGCCGTTAACATACATCGCCGGCACGCCCTGCAACTGGAAGTCAGCGGCAGCTTTTTCCTGCTGTGCCACGAGAGATTTCACCACAAAACTGTTCCAGGCAGCGTCGTAGTCTTCACCTTTCACACCGGCATCTACGAACACTTTACGGATATCTGCCGTAGTTTGTACGGTCTGGGTTTTCTGTACGGCTTCAAACATAGGCGCGGTGATCTTATCTTCCACACCCAGCGCAATCGCGACCGCCCATGCCTGAGTCAGATCTTTGCCCAGTGGGCCAAGGAACTCAACGTGGTATTTCGTCATTTTGGTGCCTTCCGGCAGCTTTTTCTTCACGTTGTCAGAAACATGAAGTACCTGCTCAAACTCGTAGCAGTGCGGGCAGTAGAAGGAGAAGAACTCCAGCACCTGAGGCTCGCCAGCAACAGGCTTGTCCAGCGTAATGTACTGCTTGCCGTCGGTAAACTGCGCAGCAGTTGCGCTAAATGCCAGAATCATACCAGCCAGCGCCAGCCAAATTTTTTTCATGATCAACTCTCTCCTGGGTGTGTCCAATTAATACATCGGCGTTAATTGCAAAGGGGGTTCCTGTAGAACCTTAACCTGCTCGGTAAATGTGGATATCTGGTTGCGCCAGTAATCCTCCCCGGTAAGCCAGGGGAAATTTCGGGGAAAAGCCGGGTCTTCCCAACGCCTGATTAACCACGCGAGATAATAAACAAATCGCATCGCACGTAAAGGCTCTATCAAGGCAATTTCGTCTGAATTAAAGGGGATAAATTCTTCATAAGCTTCAATTATGGTCTCAAGCTGCATGCGCTGCTCGGCTTTATCACCGTTGAGTAGCATCCATAGATCCTGCACCGCGGGTCCCATACGTGCGTCATCAAGATCGACAAATAGCGGCCCATCGCGCCAGAGAATATTCCCGGCGTGGCAGTCACCGTGCAGGCGCAGAGTAGTAATATCATCCTGCCAGCAGGCTTTTACAGCATCAATAAGCTTATCGGTCGCCGTGAGGAAATTATCCTTTAGTGCATTCGGGATCAGCGCCGATGTTTCGAATACCTGTCGCGGCTCAATAAGATATTCCTGAACACCAATCGTCGGACGGGCAACAAACGGTTTTTTACGTCCCGTCTGATGAATGCGCCCCAGATAGCGGGCAACCCATTCCATCTGATCGATATTATCTGCCTCAAACTGTCTTCCGCCCAGGCTCGGAAATACCGCGTAGTAAAAGCCCTGATGGGTCAGCAGCGTTTGGTTATTGAATTTAATCGGTGCCGCAACGGGAACATCATCATCCAGTAGATCGTGGGCAAACTGATGTTCTTCCTGAATTTGTTCTGCGGACCAGCGCTGTGGACGGTAAAACTTTACGACAAAGCGCTGGCGCTCTTCGTCCTGAAATTGGTAGACACGGTTTTCGTAGCTGTTTAAAGCGGTTAACCCGGAATCCACCCGAATACCCTGCTCGAACAGCGCATCCATAATGGTATCCGGGTGTAGTGTCTGGAAAGTAAAAGCCTGGTCGTTCATCCGATCATCCGGAAATTATACGAATGATTCAGGATATCATCTTGTGGCGATTTCGGTGGCTCCGCTTACAAGCTTTTACTCTTTAATTACGCCTCGGGCGCGCAGTAATGCGGTTTTAAAATCCTCTTCATAATCTTTCTGAATGCCAGGAATAACAGCATCTTTAGCCGAGTCACGCATTTTCAGGTGGTAGATCAGGATGTCGTCAGAAAGGTCCGCCAGTTCGCCATCAAAACCTGACTCTTTCGCCAGTTTCTGTAAAAATTGCATCAGATTCAGCTCTGGCTCTTTTTGCCAGGCCGGCTGGAGAAGCTCAATGACTTCATTAAGACGTTTACATTTCATGGTAGTGCTCCTTTCATTTAGAGAGACACGTTAGCAGGGTCAATCCCACAATAAAAGAGGCGATATTCGTGAATCAATGCCAGAAAATCATCGGGGTTGTTCTGGCCGGGGGCAGGGCAACGCGAATGGGTGGAAAGGATAAGGGACTTCAGCTCCTGAACAACACACCATTATGGCAGCATGTTGCTGATACGCTTGCAGATCAGGTGTCATCGATGACGATCAGCGCTAACCGACATGTTGATATTTATCAGCGCAGCGGGTATCCGGTTTATCAGGATAACCTGATGGACTACCCCGGTCCGCTGGCGGGAATGCTTTCTGTTATGCAGCAGTCGTACGGAGAGTGGTTTCTCTTTTGTCCATGTGATACGCCCTTCATCCCGTCCTGTCTGGTTGAACGTCTGGTGCAGCGGCGCGGTGGTGCTCCCGTCGTCTGGGTACACGACGGTGAACGCGACCATCCAACGATCGCATTGATTAATCGCTCGTTAATATCCGCGCTGGAAGATTACCTGGCCGCAGGAGAGCGACGCGTCATGGTATTTATGCGCCAGTCCGGAGGGCATTCCGTTGATTTCAGCGACATGAAATCGGCGTTTGTGAATGTAAACACGACGGAAGATTTGCAGATGATGCAGGAGAGAAAATGATACCCGTATTAGCGATCTCAGCCTGGAGTGGCACCGGGAAAACTTCGCTGCTAAAAAAACTGATACCTGCACTTTGCGCCAAAGGCATTCGTCCCGGATTGATTAAGCATACGCACCATAACATGGATGTCGATAAACCGGGGAAAGATAGCTATGAGCTGCGTAAGGCTGGCGCTGCACAAACGATGGTGGCGAGTAACCAGCGCTGGGCGTTAATGACAGAAACACCGGATGAAGCACCGCTGGATCTCGCTTATCTTGTCAGCCGGATGGATCACTCCACGCTGGATCTGGTGCTGGTTGAGGGGTTTAAGCATGAGGCTGTTGCGAAGATCCTGCTATTCAGAAGCGATGCCGGACATGACGTAAGTGAGTTAATGCTGGATGAACATGTGATTGCCGTGGCCAGTGACGTTGCGTTGACGCTGGAAGTACCGGTTCTGGATTTGAATAATGTGGAGGGGATTGCAGCGTTTATTTCGGCGTGGTGTGCAGTCTGAGATCTGCCGGGTGACGGCTTCGCCTTACGGCCTGCCGTTTTTCAGCAAACCAACGCAAAAAGGCCATCCTTGCGGATGGCCTCTTCACTTGTTTGATGCCTGGCAGTTCCCTACTCTCACATGGGGAGACCCCACACTACCATCGGCGCTACGGCGTTTCACTTCTGAGTTCGGCATGGGGTCAGGTGGGACCACCGCGCTAAAGCCGCCAGGCAAATTCTGTTAATCTGTATCAGGCTGAAAATCGTGTCTGTCTCTCGTTCGCCAAAACAGCTTCGGCGTTGTAAGGTTAAGCCTCACGGTTCATTAGTATCGGTTAGCTCAACGCATCGCTGCGCTTACACACCCGACCTATC